>JACRCK010000323.1 GCA_016219065.1 Deltaproteobacteria bacterium | reverse complement strand
GCCCCCATTGCGCAAAATTCCTCACTGCTGCCTCCCGTAGGAGTCTGGACCGTGTTCCAGTTCCAGTGTGGCTGGCCATCCTCTCAGACCAGCTACCCATCGTTGCCTTGGTGGGCTCTTACCCCACCAACAAGCTAATGGGACGCGGGCTCATCCTCAAACGACAGCTTGTAAACAGAGGCCATCTTTGACCCCAATGGCCGAAGCCACCGTGGTCTTATTCGGTATTAGCACACCTTTCGATGTGTTATCCCCAATTCGAGGGTAGATTACCCACGCGTTACTCACCCGTGCGCCACTTTACTCCCCCGGCAAGCCGGGGTTTCTCGTTCGACTTGCATGTGTTAAGCACGCCGCCAGCGTTCATTCTGAGCCAGGATCAAACTCTCCAATTAAACTCTTTAGAACTTAACTATAAAAAAGGGACCACAAAACGGGCTCACTATTTAGTTTTCAAAGATCAAAACAACAAAAACGATCCTACCGAAAGTTGCTGTGTTTGTCAAGAACTTTATTTACCGCAGCAACGAAAAAAGACATTTATACCTGAATAGATAATAACCGTCAAGAAAAAAATCAACTAAGCAGGAGCCGATGATACTTTTTTTTGCCGACCCGGATCAGGATCTGGCCGTCCTGGAAATCCCCTAATCCGACCGGATGATCGAAGGCGGGCACCCGCCGCTCCTGGAAATAGACCCCGCCCTGGGCGATGAGGCGCCGGGCCTCCCCCCGGGTCCGGCAAAGGCCGGCTTCGACCAGGAGCAGATAGGCCTCCGTTCCCCCCGCCTGAAATCTTTCCCGGGAGACGACCGTGGCGGGCATCCCGGCCAGGTCCTGGCCCTGGCCGTAGAAAAGCCGGTGGGCGGCTACGCGGGCCTTTTCCGCCTCGGCCTCGCCGTGGGTGATCCGGGTCGCTTCGAAGGCCAGCACTTCCTTGGCCTGCCTGAGGTTCGCCCCCCCTGCCCGGGTCAGCTCCGCAATCTCTTCCAGGGGCAGAAAGGTAAACAGGGGCAGAAACCGGCCCACATCTTCATCCGAGGTGTTGATCCAAAACTGGTAATATTCATAGGGACTGGTCCGCTCCCCGTCCAGCCAGACGGCGCCCCGGGCCGTCTTGCCCATCTTTTCCCCGGTGCTGGTGACCATCAGCGGAAAGGTGAGGCCATAGACCTTACCGCCCTTCACCCGGCGGATCAGTTCCAGGCCGGCCACGATGTTCCCCCATTGATCACTGCCTCCCATCTGGAGCAGGCAGCCCTGATGTTCATAAAGCTGCAAAAAATCATAGGCCTGGAGAAGCTGGTAATTGAATTCGATGAAGGACAGGCCCGTTTCCAGCCGCTGCTTGACCGCTTCCGCGGCCAGCATCCGGTTGATGCTGAAATGGCGTCCGATATCCCGAAGGAATTCAATATAATTTAACGGCTTGAGCCAGTCCAGGTTATTGAGCAGCAGTCCCTGGGTACCGTCCAGAATCATATAGCGGGAAAGTTGTTTCTTCAGCCCCTCGGCATTGGCGGCCACCTCCTGATAGGTCAATACCGGCCGCATTTCCTTTTTACCGCTGGGGTCCCCGATCAGGGCCGTCCCTCCCCCGACCAGGGCGATCGGCACCTGGCCGTGACGCTGCAGGTGGGCCAGGGCCATGATCGGCACCAGACTGCCCACGTGCAGGGATTCGGCCGTGGGATCGAAGCCGATATAGGCCTTGACGGTTTGACGGTCAAACCAGTCGGCCATTTCTTCCGGATCGGTGGCTTGATCGATGAACCCCCGCTCCTTCAAAGTCAGATAAAAGTTTCCCAAGGGTCCCTTTCCCCCTTAATACGAAAAGACGAACGTCTAACAGCGAATTAAATACAAAAACAGCTTGCCTGGTGCGCTCTTAGACCGACTCGGTTTGGCAAACCGAGTCGGTCTAAACCTGGGCCTTTTCCTCTATGTTTCAGGCTTCGTGGGTGCTCGCCTCGGACTTGGAGGCTTATAAAAATGTAACGTTCATTACCGCCGGGGGTTCCACGCTGCGTATTTCCCGCCAGACCGTCAGCTCAAAACCGGCAATCGTTCCCGCAAACGGCTGATGCCCAGGGCCTTACCGGATTGTTCATCTACCGTCACCAAGGCCGCTTCCAGGACCAGGTCTTTCTTGGCCACCTCAAATTTATGGGGCATCTGGGTCAGGAAGCGGTCGATGGCAATTTCTTTTCTTACCCCGATCACCGAATCGGCCGGACCGGTCATGCCCACGTCCGTTAAATAGGCCGTCCCCAACGGCAGGATCCTTTCATCCGAAGTCTGGACATGGGTGTGGGTCCCGACCACGGCGCTAGCCTTGCCGTCCAGGAACCAGCCCAAGGCCATCTTTTCCGAAGTGGCTTCGGCGTGAAAGTCAACCAGGAGGATCGGCGTCCGGACTTTCAACTTTGCCACTTCCGCTTCCGCCTTCCGAAAGGGACACTCGACCGCCTCCATGAACGTTCGCCCCAGCAGGTTCAGGACGGCCACCGGAATGCCGGCCGCCGTCTCCTTGATCGTCGCACCAGCCCCGGGAACCGTAGGCGGATAATTGGCCGGGCGGATCAAGTCCTCCGTGTCCTCGAGGTAAGGGATGATCTCTTTTTTCTTCCAAATGTGATTGCCGGAGGTCAGGACGTGGACCCCGGCGGCTAACAATTCTTCCGCCCCTTTCGGGGAAAGTCCAATCCCCCCGGAAGCGTTTTCTCCGTTGGCGACCACCAGGTCAACCCGATACCGGTCCACCAGACCCGGCAATAATTCCCGGACCACCCGCCGCCCCGGACGGCCGACCACGTCGCCGATGAAAAGGATGGTTACGGGCACGGGAAGGCCTGACCCCGCCTACTTGGCATATTCGACCGCGCGGATCTCCCGGATCACCGTGACCCGAATCTGACCGGGGTAGGTCAACCGTTCTTCGATTTTTCGGGCGATGTCCCGGGAAAGGATGAAAATATCATTATCGGAGACCTTTTCGCTTTCCACAATGATGCGGATCTCCCGGCCGGCCTGAATGGCGTAACTTTTTCCGATCCCCTCGAAGGATTGCGCGATTTTTTCCAAATCCTCCAGTCGTTTCACGTAGGTTTCCAGCATTTCCTTGCGGGCTCCGGGCCGGGCGCCCGAGAGGGTGTCGGCGGCCTGGACTAAAACGTCGAGGATACTTTCCGGTGCCACATCTTCATGGTGGGCCGCAATGGCGTGAATGACCCGGGCGGCTTCCCCGAAGCGTTTAGCCAGATCGGCGCCGATGGTGGCATGGGGCCCTTCCACCTCGTGATCGACCGCCTTCCCGATATCATGGAGCAGACCCGCCCGTTTGGCCTGCTTGACGTTCAGCCCCAGTTCGGAGGCCATAGTCCCGCAGAGAAAGGCCACTTCCAGGGAATGCTGCAACACATTCTGGCCGTAGCTGGAGCGGTATTTCAATTTTCCAATCAGCTTGATCACCTCGGGATTGATGCCGTGCACGCCTACGTCAAAGGCCGCCGCTTCCCCCGCCTCCCGGATGGACACCTCCATTTCCTGGGAAACCTTTTTAACGACTTCTTCTATACGGGCCGGATGAATGCGCCCGTCGCTGATCAACCGCTCCAGGGCCACCCGGGCGACTTCCCGACGCACCGCGTTAAAGCCGGAGAGAATGACCGCTTCGGGGGTATCGTCGATAATCAGGTCAATCCCGGTGGCGGCCTCGATGGCCCGGATATTCCGCCCTTCCCGGCCGATGATCCGGCCCTTCATCTCTTCGTTCGGCAGGTTCACGTAGGAAACGGTTTTTTCCGCTACAAAATCGCCGGCGTAGCGTTTAATCGCCAGCGCAATGATGTCCTTGGCCTTTTTGTCGGCAACTTCCCGGGCCTCCTGTTCGATGCGGCGCATGGATTTTGCCGCCTCGTGCTTGGCTTCGTTTTCCAGGGATTGGATGAGAAAATCCTTGGCCTCCTGGGAGGAAATGCCGGCCAAATGCTCCAGTTGCTCCTTTTTTTCCTGGATCAGGTGATCGTAATATTGCTTCTGGTCGTTCAGCTCTTTTTCCTTTTGGTTGGATTGACGTTCTTTTTTTTCGATTTCCAGTTCCCGCTTTTCCAGGGTTTCCGCTTTACGTTCCAGGTTTTGCTCCTTGGCCAGCAACCGTTTATCCTGGTCCAGGATCTCCTGTTTGCGCTCCTTGGTTTCCTTTTCAAATTCCATTTTCATCTGATAGAGGCTGTCTTTGGCCTGCAGCATGGCCTCTTTCTTGACCGTTTCGGCTTCTTTTTTAGCCTCTTCCACGATCTTTTTGGAAAGGGTCTCTATCGATTCCACCCGGCTTTCGGTAAATTTTTTACGGAGGAAAAACCCGAAGAGGATACCGAAAAACAAAGCCAGCGCAATGCCGCCGATTAACAGGATATAGGGGAAATAAGCTTGCATATGTTTTTTACACCTATGTTGAAAAATGTGGGGGGTATAACCGGATTCCGAATCCGGTCCATATCCAAAAAAGGAAAGAACTAAACCAAAAAGGTTATGGGAGAAAGACTGAAGGGCAAACGATTGCGGGAATCAGGGAATCAGGTTATCCTCAATCCAGCCACTGACGAAAGTTTCCCAGCGTATATTCAATTCCTTAAAACAAACCAAGGAATATCGGGTTTCAGTCGTTCCTTCCCCATCTATTGGATTATTTTATATGTTAAACCTCGGTTGAGGATTGTCCCGGGAACCCGGCCTCCAGTTTGGCTAGCCACTGGTGACTCCTGGCTTCCAAGGTATTGACGGTTTGTTCCAATTCCTCTTTTAAAAGGAAATAGTCGTAAGCAATGTTCAAGGCCGCCAGGACCGAAACATGAACTTTAGTGGCCCCGGGCAGTTGTTGTTCGATTTCTTTGATTTTTTCCGTCAGGAGATTCGTTACTTTTTCCAGGAGCTGGGGCTCCAACTCCCCTTTCAATGTAAATTCCTGACCTAAAATTTCGACCTTATAAATCACGCCCACGGGATCAGTCGATGACCTGGCTTATTTTTTTAAGTAAATCATCCACTTTATTTTGAATAACGGTTTTTTCCTCCTCGAGACCGTCCATGCGCTCCCGAGTTTGCTCGACGAACCGGGCTTGTTCGGTAAGTTTTTGTTTTAATTCCTTGTTTTCCCTGGAGAGGGTCTGGACCTGGACCAATATTTTTTCAATTTTTTCTTCAAGCAAGTCGAATAATTTCCATTCCATAGCTGCCAAACCGGACTTTTCTGCTGAATTTTTAGTTAAAATTTACTATTGTGAAAAAAATATATATTGGGCGACGGGTAAAAGTCAAGGGTCTAATGGCCAGCCGTTTTTCAACCTCCGGGAGGGGAAGGAAATTATTACGATCCCGGTTCTTTTCCTTGCTACCAATCCGGACCTTGTGGTAATTTAGATTAAAAATGGTATTTTACATTGTAACGATCCACAGGAAAACGATGTGGCCATAAAAAGCACGACCGAAAGGAGGTGATCGCATGGCGGCCAATCGCGTAGCCAGGGTAACGGAAATTATTGCTGCGTCCCCCAAAAGTTTTGAGGATGCCATTCAAAGCGGTTTTAAACGGGCATCCAAAACGTTACGGGGTATAACCGGTCTTAGGGTTATCGAACAACGGGTGGCGGTTGAAAACAACAAGGTGACGGAATACCGCGTTCGAATGGAAGTGATCTTCCTGCTGGAATCTTAGCCTCCAGTCATGTCTTTTTTAAAACCCCCGTTCGCGCGGGGGTTTTAAATTTTAAAGGAACCCCAACCTTGCCTTTCCTTCCAGATCCTCCGCCCTGGCTGGCAGCCGTTTACGCCGGTCGACCGGCTTCGGTCTACCTGATCGTGGGGGACCCCTTCCTGACCCGGCCGCTGCATCGCCAACTCCTGGAAGCGCTGCTGCCCGCGGAGAACCGTGACCTGAATTGGGAACAAGTGGACGGCGAGAAGGAAGAGGTGCCCACGCTGATTGAACGTTTAAGGACTTACCCCCTGTTCCCGGGGCCAATGGTAGTTTCCGTAAAAAACTTTTGGCTCCTGGCCTCCCAGGAAGACCGGAAAGGCCTACTGGAAAAAGCCCGGGAGGCCTGGGAAAAAGGGGAGGCCGGACGGGCCAGGCGGCTGCTTTTCCGGATCTGGTCCGAGTCCGGCGTTTCCCTGAAAACCCGTAGCGGCCAGGATGCCGGGCACCGGCGGGCTCAGTGTTTGCAGGCTTTGGAAGAACTGCAGGCCGGGACCCCACCGGAGTGGGTCTTAAAGATCCTCGACACCTGGGATCAGGAGCCGTCCCTGGAAATCTCCAGCCCGGAAGAGTTGTTGGAACAGGCCCTGCAGGAGGGCCTGCCGGAAGGGCATTTCCTGATTCTAATCAATGACCAGGTAGGGCGGCAAAAAAAAATTGTCCGGCTCATTGAAAAATCAGGCGTTTTTATCGATCAGGCCGTAAAATCGGGGGCCAAAAAAGACCTGGCGGCTTCCTTTAAAAATTACCTGAAACAACTTTTGGCCCTGGAAGGGAAAAGCATTTCCCCTCAAGCCGAGGCCTTGCTTCTCAAACGCATCGGGTTGGAGCCCGGGTTGCTGGCCATGGAAATCAGTAAGCTGGCGGCTTATACGGGGGACAGAACCCGTATCACCCTGGAAGACGCCGACCTTTTAGTCGGGATCAGGCGGGAAGAGCCCCTCTACGAACTGACTACGGCCCTGGGTGAAAAAAATCCCCCGGCGGCCCTGCGGATTCTGCAACGCCTATGGGAGCGGGGTTTTCACCCCTTGGCCATTCTCATCGGTATCACCAATGCCTTCCGGCGGTTTCTGGCCGCCCGGGAATGGCTCGATACCCTGCCGCCCCGGGCCGCTTCCTCCTGGAAGGATTATCCGTCCTTTGCGCAGCACATCCTGCCCCGGATTCAAAAAAGCCCCCTGCCCGGGCCGCTATCCAAGCTCCAGCCCTACGCCCTGTTCAACCTCCTGAAATCCGCCCGGCTCTTTTCTTCAGCGGAGTCATATCAGGCCCTGGAGGCCTTGCAGTGGATAGACCGGCGGCTGAAAACCACCGGGGCCGAAGGAAGGCCCCTGCTGGAAGACTTTATCCTGACCCGCTGCCGTTAATCGGGGAGCCGGGGAAGCCTCCCTTCAAAGAACATGTACTTGAAGATATTGATTTGGGGTAGCTTAAATTCGAAACTCGAAATCCGAAAGGCGGGAGGGGATTAACCCCTCCCCTTCATTAGAAAACGAACTCGCTATTTCGGCTTTGTAATTGTATTAAACTGTTACGCCGAACGGTACTTGCGTATGGATTCGACGTTCGATGTTGGACGTTCGATGTTCGATGTTCGTGTTTTCGTATCAAATGGCCTTCATCTTTTTCCGGGCCGTCTGGGCCTGGTCGGTTTTGGGATATTCCTTGATCAACTTTTCCAGAATCAACTTGGCGCTGCCGGAATCCTTCAAGGTTATAAACAGGGAGGCTTGCCGCAGCAGGGCCTCCGGCACATAAGGGCTCTTCGGAAAGGATTTGATCAGTTTCTGATAGGCCAGTATCGCCTCTTCCTGCTCTTTCAACTCGCCGAGGCTCTCCGCCAGTCCGAAAAGGGCCTCTTCCCGGTGTTTGCCTTGGGGGGCCTGCTTTAAATACTCGCTGTATTTTTTATGGGCTTCTTCGTAATTCTTCTTCTTCCCGGCGCTGCGGGCTTGCTGAAAAACTTCCTCCGGGGATGCCGGCTTGGCTTTTTCAGGACCCTTTTCCTCCGCCCGCTCTTCCTTGGTCTCCTTGGATTCCTTGGCCGGCTCGGACGGCTTTTCCGTTTTGGTTGCCTGGGCGGCGGCGGGAGCCGGAGGTGCGGTCTGCTCCAGCCGCTGGACCCGCCCCTGAAGATCTTTTAATTCCCGGGAAAGTGTTTCCAGGGCGGCCCGGGGAGCCGTATCCCTTTTCTGGGAAAACTCCAGAGAATCCAGACGACCCTGCAGGCCCTGGAGACGCCCCTTGAGGCCTTCCAGCTCATTCCAGGAACTGGCCTGTTTTTCCAGCAGCGGCTGTTGGGAGGCCTCTATTTTTTTTTCCAGTTGCGCCGTCCGGCCGGCCACCTGATTTTTTATCCCGTCGGTTTCCTCCTTGAGCTGTTGGATCTGCCGCTGGAGGGTATACACGCGGTTGTCCAGAACGATCACGTCGTCCCTGCCGGCACAGCCCGTGACCAATAAGGCCAGGGCCAGGCCGATGGTGATCCTGCGGGCACTTTTCATGAGATTTTCCTGTTCCCCCGATAGAATTTTACCGCCATTGTTCTTAGATTTTTTGATTAACGCCGGCGGTAAAATTCTATGAAAATGACGATCATTTCCCATTACGATTAATCTGTTTAAATTACAGCCAAAAAATTTATAAAAAATTTTTTGGCTTCAGGGACTTATTTCAGTACAAAATGGGCCCGCCGGTTTTTGGCCCAGGCGGCTTCATTCTGACCCGGGTCGACTGGCCGCTCCTTGCCGTAACTGATGGTGGAAAGGCGATTGGGACTGATGCCCAGGGCCACCAGATACTGCAGGGCGGCATCGGCCCTTTTCTGCCCCAAGGCCAGGTTGTATTCCGTGCTTCCCCGCTCGTCGCAGTGGCCTTCGATCTGGGCCTTGGCCGTCCCATGTTCCCGAAGCCATTGGGCTTTTTTGTTCAGAAGGGCCTTGGCGTTTTCGGACAGCACGAACTGGTCAAACTCGAAATGGACATCTTCGTTTTCAAATTGGGCGGCTACAGCGGCCAGGGCTTTCCGCCGGGCCTCTTCCTCGGCCAGGGCCTTTTCCCGGAGCTGTTGCTCAGACAATTCCTGTTCCCGAATTCTCGCCTTTTTTTTGGCTTTTTCGGCTTCATCATCGCTAATCTGCCCCTCACCGGGTTTCGTCACCAGGCCTTCGGTTTGTATTTCCTTTTTACTGCAGCCGAACAGCAGCAGTCCCCCCAGCAAGAGGAAGACCATGAGTACCCCAACGCTCCCTTTTTTCATTTTCACCGGTTTCTCCTCCTTGATGTGATTTTATAAATTCAACGCTCGCGCACCGGGCGGGCGCCTGTTAAGCACGAATTGAGGAAATCAATAATTAATTATTGATTTTTTTCGGCCCCCACGAAGGACCGGTCTGTTCCCCGTTCATAAAGGTAATCCGGCGCTGGTTCGCGCCGCTCACGTTCATGACGTAAAGGGCCGGCTTGCCCTGACGGGAAGAACTGAACACAATCATCCGGCCATCCGGTGAAAAGTCAGGAGACTCATTTTTACCGCCGAAGGTCAGCCGCTGCACCTCCCCGTTTTTCGGGGAAACGGTATAGATATCCACCTGACTTCCGGACATGGAGGCATACGCGATGCGATCCCCCTTGGGGGACCAGGCCGGATTGACATTATAATTACCCTGAAACGTGATTCGCCGGGTCTCCCGGGAGCTTACATTCATGATGTAGATCTGGGGATTGCCGGCCCGGTTGGAGACAAAGGCGATCTGTCGGCCGTCCGGAGACCAAGTGGGAGACACGTCGATGGCAGTCCCTTGAGTCAGGCGTTGGATCACCCCTCCGGTCCGGCTGAGCTGATAGATCTCGGAATTGCCATTCGGTTGGCTCAGGGCTAGGGCCAGGGATTCGCCCCCCGGAAACCAGGCAGGGGAAATATTCAACCCCGGGCGATGGGAAATCCGGATCGACTGCAGACCGGGAAGTTGCAGCAGATAAAGCGAAGGGTTGCCATCCTTATAAGACGTATAGGCGATCTCGTTGCCTTTCGGAGACCAGCGGGGCGAAAGGGAAATGGAATTGTGGTGGGTCAGCCGCTGAAAGTCCCCGCCGTCGAAATCGGACAGGTAAAGCTCTTTTTTTCCCGAAGTGGTGGAAACAAAGGCGATCTGGGTCTGAAAAACGCCGGTCTCCCCGGTCAATAAATAAAGGATTTCGTCGGCGAAGCGGTGGGCCATTTTTTTATAATCCCGGGGGGATCCGGAATACTGTTTGCCCAGAAGCATCTTGCCCTGCTGGACATCGTACAAATAGAAGTCGGCCTGGAGGCTGGGCCCGGATAATTGGCAGGCGCCCTTGACCAGCAGTTCCGCCCCGGTCATCCCCCAGGCCCGAAAATCAGGACTTTTTTCATCGTCCCGGCCGGGAAAACCCTTGGGATCCACCCACAGAAAATAGCCGCTGAAGTCCAGATCCCTGATCAGTACCTGGGCCAGTTGGCCTCCCAGGGCCGGGTCCGCCCCCCCCCTCACGGCCGGATCCGCCACCGCGATGGGAATTTTCTTGGCCGAAGGAGAATCGATATCGATGGCCGCCCGGCTCAGGAGCAGTCCGGGCCAGGACAGGGCCAGAAGGCCGATCAGGGCGGCCAGGAGCCAGTTTTTGCTTAAACGTTTCACGTGTGTCATCGCCTGTCTGAAGGTGAGCCTTTTGGGGGATAGTGGAAATTTTCAGTTTTAGAGGCCTTGAGTGGGTTCGTCAGTTCCCCCCCAGATCGTTGGAATGAAAGGTAAGGACCACTTCGTAAACTCCCGGGGATACCCTTCGGGCAGAGGAGGCAGGGGATCGCTTTTTTGCAGGGTTCGAATCACTTCCTGGTCGAAGCTGGCCACACCTGACTTCCTTTCAAATCGATAATCCTCGATTTTCCCATTCCGAGCGATCCGGACCAGAAGATCGGCCGATAGATCGGTTTTTTTTAAAAGCCCTTCGGGCAGGACCCAGTTCTTCTTGATGCGGGCCCGCAGGCTGGCATGGTAGAGCTGGAACTGCAGGCCCACACCCGGCGACCCGGTCGGACTTCCGGCGATAATGGCCCCTTCGGACCCCTCGCCGCTCCCCGGCGGCCCGCTCCGGGCTTTCCCGGATCCGGGGGATTTTTTTTCCAACCGCGTCAAGGCCTGATCGAGCATCTCCTGATTTTTTACCTTATTTTCCAGTTGATGGAAAGACCTTTCTAAATTTTTTTCCTCGCTGACTTTTTTCTTCAGGAGCTCCAGGGCCTTATCCAGGGATTTCGATTCCTGCGGAACCGGAGTGATCTTCTTTTCCAGCGGCGGCGGCGGCTTGGGGATGGCCACGGGCTTGGGGATGGCCGCCGGCTTAGCTTTGACCGGTGGAGCGGGGGCCGCCGGCGGAGCGGAGGCAGCGGCCTTATCCCGGCCGGCTGCCGGGACCTGGGCCGGTCCTTCATTCAAAGAGACGAGGTTTACTTCATAGGCCGGTCCCAGGGGCCGAAGACCAGGACCCTGGGGAATAATATTCAGGAATAAAAGGAACAGGAGGGCATGGAGCACCAGGGAAACGGCGAGCATCCAGCCCCAGTTTTTCCCGGGGTCCCGATCCAGCCCTTCGCTTAAGGGTCCACCGGTCATTTCCGATCCTGGGGGGCCTCGGTGACCATCCCCAATCGTTCGATCCCGGCATTCTTGATATCGGCCATCACCTGGACCACAAAACCGTAGGGCAGGGATTTGTCCGCCCGGAGGAAAATCTCCCCCTCTTTTTTATGCTGGTACAGGGCTTTCAGTTTTTCCGGCAATTCCTGCCGGCTGATTCGGTACTCATTGAGGAAAATTTCCTGTTTGTTGTTCAGCGTGATGACCAGCCGCTCTTCCTGGGAGGGAATCGGTCGGGATTGGGTCTGCGGCAGCTGGACATCCAGACCCTGCATCATCATCGGAGCGGCCACCATGAAAATGATCAACAGGACCAACATCACATCCACCAGGGGTGTGACGTTGATCTCCGACATCAGTCTCCGGTCTCCCTGGCCTGTCTGCATGGGTTTTACCTCTTGATCCCCGTCCGCCGGCCCATGTCCCGCTCCAGCATATTTAAAAAATCCGATGAAAAATTATTCATTTCCGTTTCCAGCAGGCGGACCTGATTGGAAAAATAATTATACCCGATGACCGAGGGGATGGCAGCGGCCAATCCGGCGGCGGTGGCGATCAGGGCCTCGGAGATGCCAGGGGCGACCACGGCCAGGTTGGCCCCGCCCCGCAAGCCGATGCTTTGAAAGGAATTCATAATACCCCAGACGGTTCCAAAAAGCCCGATAAAAGGGGCCGTGTTGCCGGTGGTGGCCAAAAACGTCAGGGCATAGCCCAGACGGGTGACCTGCGAATTCATGGCGGCCCGCAAGGCCCGGGGAATATTTTCATAGTGCATAAAATTTCCGGTCAACAGGTCTGCTCCTTCGCCTCCGCCCCCGCCCTCGCTTTCCTGGTGCATTTTATGGAGGCGGCTCAATTCCAGATACCCGACGCGGAAGAGCTCCGCCACCGGACTAAAGGTCAAATCTTTGGATTCCGAATAGGCCGTGGCCAGACTTCGGCTGCGCCAGAAGATCTCCTGAAATCGATTGGTCTCTTTCCGGGCCCGGCGGATCATCCGGTATTTCATAAAAATGATGGACCACGAGATTACGGAAAAAGACAGCAGCAGCGCCATGACCAGCTTCACCATCGGCCCGGCCTGCCAGACCATGTTCAGAATTTCGTTTTGACTGAAAATATTCAAGGATTTAAGCTCCATCCGCCGCCGGGCATCAACCAACCCGGCGGACTTTCCCCTTACCAAAGACCGGCCCGGCCGGCTTGAGGTTAAATTTATTGTGAAAAAAACGCCCGGAAGGCCCGGGCCTACCCGTCCGAAACCGGTCACCCCCGGGAAGCAGGTTGCCCGGTCTAACCCCCGACCGGGTTTAACGGCCTAGATGTTCGAGGATGTCGTTTAGGGCTTGGCTGGCGGAGGTTTCTAAGACAACATCCGAGATGGTATCCGAAAGGTGGGTTCTTTCCAGGTTGATTTCCACAATTCGGGCACTTTGCTGTTTAGCGATCAGGGGCAGATGGCTGGCCGGGGCCACCAGCGCCGACGTGCCGATCACCAGCAGGACATCGCATTGCCGGCAGTAGGCCAGGGCCTTTTCACTGGCCGCGGGCGGAATGGGTTCGCCGAAAAAGACCACATCCGGTTTCAGGACCCCCTGGCAGGAACAGCGGGGCGGCAGGGTTTCCAAAACAACAGCCTCCTGGGAGTAGCGCCGGCCGCAACTCAGACAGACCAGACGTTGCCCGTTGCCGTGAAACTCGATGACCTCCCGGCTGCCGGCGCGCTGGTGCAGGGCGTCGATATTCTGGGTGATGATCGCCCGGAGATAGCCCAGCTCTTCCAGGCGGGCCAGGCCCCGGTGCGCCGGATTGGGCCGGGCCCGGTCAACCAGCCCTCCCAGTTCGGCCAGCATCTTCCAGACCTTTTGCGGATCGGCCCGGAAGGCCTCGATGTGGGCGAATTCCAGGGGATCATAGCGATCCCATAAGCCCTGATTGCCGCGGAAGGCGGGGATGCCGCTCTCCACCGACAGGCCAGCCCCGGTCAAAGCTACGGCCATCCTGGAATTCCGTAACAGCTCTGCAATTTCCCCGGTCAAGGTTTCGCGGCTCACGGGATTCCCTTATTCTTCTTCCTCCTCTTCCTCGTCCTCCAGGCCGCGGATCTCCTTGACGTATTCCTCGTATTCTTCAGCCGTCAACAGCTCATAGAACTCGGTAGAGGAAGGTACTTCCAGGCGGATGATCCAGCCGTCCTGATAGGGGTCTTCGTTGATGACTTCCGGTGCATCCAGGAGTTCTTCGTTGATTTCCACGATCTCCCCGGTGACCGGTGAATACAGGTCGGTTACGGACCGTTGGGCTTCAATGGACCCGAAGGCTTCGTCCTTGACGACTTCATCCCCCTCTTCCGGCAGATCGATCCCGGTTATTTCGCCCAATTCCTCCTGCAGGTAGTCGGTGATCCCTATGGTGATGCGGTTATCTTCATCCAGACGGGCCCAGGCATGGTCGCGGCTGTATCTTAGTTCTTCTAAGATGACCAAAATAAACCCCTTTCTTTCGGCTTTTTAAATAAACGGGCCACCGGCGGCCGAACCGGGTGCGCTCCAGCCCCCTTTGTATTGTGGTTAATATAACCACGGGAAATTGGCAAGTTATTTTTAGGCCCGCCTTGCTCTTTTTTTTAATAAATAAAAACCCAAAGTCAATGAAAAAACAATGAGCAGGGCACTTAAGTAGCGGGTGTCACTCCAGGCCTGTCCGATCAGGTTTCCCCGGAAATCTCCGCGGAACGCTTCAATGAAGAAGCGGGCCCCACTGGACAAAAAAAGGTAGCCCACGATAACCTGACCGGGGAATAACGGGTGCCGGCGCAGGAAAAGCAGTACCCCGAAGATGATCAGGGCGGCCAGGGCTTCATACAGCTGGGTGGGATGAAGGGGCACCCCCAGCGGGGCCAGGGAGTCGGGATTGGTAAACGTCACGGCCCAGGGCCGGTCGGCGGGCCTCCCGAAGCAGCAGCCGGCGGCCAGACAGCCCAGACGGCCGAACACCTGGCCGACGGCCACCGACGGGGCGACGACGTCGGCCGTCCGCCCTAGGGGAAGTCCTGCCCGGCGCAGATACCAGAACCCGACGGCCGGGGCCGGGATCAGGCCGCCGAAGAAAACCAGTCCTCCTTCCCAGACTTTAAAAAAGGCCCAGGGGTCCTGGAGGTAGGTTCGGTAATGGATCAGGGCGTACAGCAACCGGGAACCGATCAGGGCCGACAGGATCGCCACCAGGGACAGGTCCAGGATCCGCTCCCCCGGGATCCCCTGTCGCCGGGCCTCCTTAAGGGCCAGCCCCAAGCCCAGCAGAAACCCGATGGCGATAAACAGACCGTAAGCCTGGAGAGAGAACCCTCCCCACTTAAACAGGGTGGGCCACAAGGGTCAGCCCTCGCGCCAGAACCGGAAAATTAAAAATCCCACCCCCACCGAGATGGCCATATCGGCCACATTAAAAGCCGGCCAGTGGAAGCCCCTCCAGTAAAAATCCAGGAAATCCACCACACCCCGATAGCGCAGACGATCCAGCAGATTGCCGGCCGCCCCGCCGACGATGGCTCCCAGGGCCAGGGCCGTTCCGGCGGACAGACGCGGGTAGCGGTACAGGAGCCAGAGGATCCCGATCATAGCCGCCACCGGGAACAAGACCAGCAGGAAGTCTTTCCAGAAGGTCTCGGCGTTGTTCAAAATTCCAAAGGCCACGCCGCGGTTCCGGATATGCACTAGATTGAAAAAACCGGGGATGACGGCCCGGATATGATTCAAGGGGAGCTGGCTCATGACCGCCCGCTTGGTGAGGACGTCCAGGAGGATGACCCCGTGGAGGGAAATCAAAAAAAGCAGCTTGTATTTAAACGGCCGGGTCAATGGGCGGATCCCCCGATGGCCTGCAAACAACGCCGGCATAGGGTGGGATGAGCGGCGAATTCCCCCACCTCTACCCGATAATTCCAACAGCGCTCGCATTTTTCACCCTCGGCCTTGGCGACCCAGAGGCGCAACCCCGGAATGACTTCGCTGGAAAATCCTTCCCCTTCCTCCGGTTCATCGATCACGGTGGCCTGGGATACGATGAACAGCGCGGGGAGCACCGGCTCGTAGGACGTAAGCCAGGCCCGCCATTTTTCGGGCAGCAGCAACCGCACCCGGGCATCCAGGGGATGGCCGATGACCTGAGCCTGGCGGGCCCGTTCCAGGGCCTTGGTCACCTCGCCCCGCAGGGTCAGCAGCCGATCCCAGCGTTCTTCCAGGGCGTCGTCCTGCCAAGCCGGATTTTCCGCTGGAAACTGGGTCAGGTGGATGCTCTCCATCTCTCTTTCCGGCTCCGGCAGATAGGACCAAACCTCTTCCGCCGTGAACGATAAAATCGGGGCCATCAAACGGACCAGGGCCTTTAAAATATGGAGCAGGGCGGTCTGACCGGACCTTCTTTCGGAAGCGGCCGAGCCCGAAGTGTACAGCCGGTCTTTGATGATATCGAGATAGAAGGCGCTGAGATCATTGGTACAGAACTGGGAAAGACTGTGGTGGACCACGTGGAAATCATAACGCTCGAAGGCCCGGCGGATCCGTCCGGTCAGCTTCTGGAGCCGGTGCAGGATCCAGCGATCCAGTTCTTCCAGCTCCGCATAGGGGACCTGATCCCGGCGGGAATCGAAATCGGCCAGATTACCCAGCAGAAACCGGCAGGTGTTGCGGATGCGGCGATAGGCCTCGGTCAACTGCTGCAGGATCTGCGGAGAGATCCGGATATCATCCCGGTAATCCTCGGCCGAGACCCAGAGGCGCAGAATTTCCGCCCCGAACTTCTTGATCACTTCTTCCGGATAGATGACGTTGCCCAGGGACTTGGACATTTTTTTGCCCCGGCCGTCCACTACAAAGCCGTGGGTCAGGACCCCGGCGTACGGCGCCCGGCCCCGGGTGCCGACCGCGGCCAGCAGGGAACTGTGGAACCAGCCCCGGTGCTGATCGCTGCCTTCGAGATAGAGATCCGCCGGCCAGCGCAGGTAGGGCCGGGCCTCGAGGACGGCGGCGTGACTGACCCCGGAATCGAACCAGACATCCAGGATATCCGTTTCCTTTTTGAAGGCCGTGCCCCGGCAGTGCGGGCAGGCGGTCCCCGGGGGCAGCAGCTCCTCTACGGCCAGGGAAAACCAGACGTCGGTCCCCTGTTCCCGGATCAGCCCCGCCAGACGGGCCAGGATATCCGCTGTGATGAACCACTGACCGCACTCCAGGCAATAAAACACGGCGATCGGGACCCCCCAGGAACGCTGGCGCGACAGGCACCAGTCCGGGCGGGATTCCATCATGCCGTGGATCCGGTCCCGGCCCCAGGCCGGCGTCCAGGTCACCCGGTCGATTTCCTGAAGGGCCTTGCGCCGGAGATCATTTTTCTCCATGGAAATGAACCACTGTTCGGTGGCCCGGAAGATGACCGGCTTCTTGCACCGCCAGCAATGGGGATAGCTGTGCTCGATGCGCTCGGCGCCTTTCAGGGCGCCTCGCCCCTGCAAATTTTCCTTGACGGCCTCGTTGGCGTCGAAAACGAACGCGCCGGCAAAAAACTCCACCTCCGGGGTAAAACGCCCGGCATCATCCACCGGGGAATAGATATCCAGATTATAGCGGAGCCCGCTTTCATAGTCCTCCTGCCCGTGTCCCGGGGCGGTATGCACCACTCCGGTTCCGTCTTCCAGGGTCACATAAGGCGCCAGGATGAGAAGCGATTCCCGGTCGTACAAGGGATGGCGGGCTTTTTTCCCTTCCAATTTTTTCGGGTCCAGGGAGGCCAGTATGCGGGGCTGCGCCCAGCCTAATCGCCCGCTCACCCGTTCCAGCAGACCTTTGGCCAGAATAAAAACCTCTTCCTCGACCTCGACGGCCACGTACTCGTAATCCGGGTGAAAGGCCAGGGCCAGGTTCGCCGGAATGGTCCAGGGGGTGGTGGTCCAGATCAGGACCGAGACCGGTTTATCTTTCAGCTCCGGGTATTCGGCCTGCAATTCAGCCCCCAAGGGAAACCGGACAAAGATGGAAGGGGAGGTGTGCGGTTCATATTCAACTTCCGCTTCGGCTAGGGCCGTTTTACAGGAAGTGCACCAGTAGATGGGCTTCTTGCTTTTATAAACATCCCCCTGAAGGGCGAAGCGGACGAATTCCTGAACAATAACGGCCTCGTAATCGAAATTCATGGTCAGATAGGGGTCGTTCCACTCGCCCAGCACCCCCAGCCGCTTGAACTCCTCCCGCTGAATCGCGATAAATTTTTCAGCGTAGGCCCGGCAAAGCTTGCGGATTTCCAGTTGGGACAGGCCCTGCCGCCGGCTGCCCAGTTCCTTGTCCACCTGGTGTTCGATGGGCAGGCCGTGGCAGTCCCAGCCGGGGACATACGGGGCGTCAAACCCGCTCATCTGTTTGGATTTGATGATGATGTCTTTCAGAATTTTATTAAAAGCCGTGCCCATATGAATATGGCCGTTGGCATAAGGGGGGCCGTCGTGCAGGATGAATAGCGGGCGGCCCTGCGCGCTGGTTCGAATTCTCCCGTATAAATCGATCTGTTCCCACTGCCGGAGCCTTTCCGGCTCCCGCTGGGCCAGATTGGCCTTCATGGGGAATTCCGTCTGGGGGAGATTTAAGGTCTGCTTATAGTCCATGGAACCTCCAAAAAAATAAACACCCTTACATTAGATTCTGGCCGCCATTTAAAAACAAAAACAAGGGCGGCAAAATCTAATGTAAAAAATTTAAAATGTTACAAATTATTGAGCCTGTCAAGGATAAATCGGGGACCGGCAGATCGGGGGATCAGGGCCAGGGGTAGTGGTTGGCCAGAAAAACCAGGCTCTCCCGAACCCAATCCTCCTGATGGGGTTCGATGGTGATCCGGGGCCGGAGGCCCCGGGATTTCAGCAGTTCAAAAAAGGCGGGGAAATCAATGGTGCCGCTCCCCAGAGCCAGGTGATCGTCCATTTGCCCGTAGTTGTCATGGAGGTGCAGCAGACCCAGGTAGGGACCCAGTTGATCGATCCAAACCTGCAAATCGGATCGGGCGTAGAGGCGGTGATGCCCGACATCGAGGCAGAACCGCAGTCGCGGGTCCGGGATGGCTCGAAACAGGGCTACCAGGTGATCCGGTTCTTTTTCATAGACATTTTCAACCATCAGGGGCACGTCCGCCCCCTGCAGGCAGTTCAGCCAGCCGGAGAAGGTATCCAGACAGTTCCCTTGCCATCTTTCCAGGTCGTCCTGGTAATGGCGGGCCTCATAAGCCAGATGGCAGACCACCCAGCGGGGCTGAAAGACCGGGATCAGTTCCAGGACCTGCTCCAAGCGTTCCCGGGAGATCTGTCTGATTCTGGGGTCGATAGCGCCGGGGGACAGGTCGAGAAAAGGGGCGTGGAAGGAGCAGTTCAGGTCGGCCGCCTGCAATTCCCCCGCTATCCGCCGCAGATCGCCGGGCGGGCAGGTATCCAGCACTTGGGCGTCGAGCCCGATTTCCAGGGAAATCCGGTTTTCCAGCACCAGGGGCAGATACTGGTCCCGGAGCATGAAAAAGGGGACGCTCACGTGGACGGCTTTTGACAAATCAATCATCAATCATAGGTCCTATAGGTCTTATATGTCCTATAAAAAAAGAGTGCTGAATTTAGAAATCATTTTTTATCACAGGTCTTTTCCGGATGCAAAACCTAATTTTTTCCTCACTCCCAATCCCTTCCTTGACAGGGATGCCCGGGACCCGTTATAAAAACACCATGAAACGATCCCTCGCCGCCCCCTTGCTTTCGGCCTTCATGCCCGGGGTCGGGCAGATTCTGAACCGCCAGTTTCCCAAGGCCGGCCTCATGATTTTCGGGTTTTCCCTGCTTTTTCTGGGGCTTTTTTTCAAATTGCTGTACGACTTGAACCAGGTCCTGATGACCCTGAATTGGGAACTGCTGGAGCAGGATCCCCACCGGTTTAAGACCGTAACCCAGGCCCTGGCCGGGCGGAGCAAAACCCTGCTGCTGGTCCTGCTGGTGCTGCTGATCGCCTTTTGGATCTACGGGGTGTGGGACGCCTATACCCAGGGCAGAAAACTGGACCGGGAGACGGAAAACCGATGAGACAATACCTGATCGACGAAATCCCCAAGAAAGAAATGGAGCGGGTCCGTGACTACCTGGAAGAACGGACCCTCCCCACCGGTTTGCAGGAAATATTCTGGATCGAGCTGCCCCCGGACCTGCTCAGCCCGCTCCAATGGGAGCATCGGGACTGCGGTCCCCACTATCTGGCCATCGAGACCGGCAAAGATTTCGTCAAATTTGAGTTCCTGGTCCGGGGGCAGAACAAATTCCGCTGCGAATGCGTTCAGTATACCACTCCGGCCCAGGAGGCCTACCTGCTCCGGTTTGCCCATACCCTGATTGAAACGCTGGAGCTAAAGACCTGAGCTTAAAGACAGGGAGTACCTTAGGTTAAATTCGAAACCCGAAATCCGAAATCCGAAACAAATTCAAATGACCAAAATTCGAAATTCAAAACCTTGGTCCTGGATTAAAAACGGACCAACGATAGAAGAGAAATATCCACTTCCCAGTTCTTCTTGACCCAGGCAAGCCCCTATTTCGGTCATTTTGATTTTTAAACATTGTTGTTTATTTCGAATTTCGTGCTTCGGATTTCGAATTTTTTTTATCGTTCCCATGCTCTGCGTGGGAACCCCGCCGTAGGCGGGGTTCTGGACGCTCAGCGTCCCCGCCGCCCGCTCTACGTTTTTAAATTCGAGGTTGGACGTTGAATGTTGAATGTTGGATGTTCGTCTTTATTTTCGTACTAAACCCCCATGGCCGCCTGCGGCTGGCCACCCACGAAGCATGAAAATGATTGATTTAACATTATAAACGCATTAAGTTTTTTTCTATCAGGAAGAAGGACGATCAACCATTGGCGGGTAATCCCCGAGT
>JACRCK010000041.1 GCA_016219065.1 Deltaproteobacteria bacterium | reverse complement strand
CGTTGTTTTTCAGGGTATCCGGAATAAATGGGCGGTCGTGCAAGACCTGCTTCTAAAAAAGGAGATCCCGGCGGACCAAACCGCCTTCATGGGAGACGATCTGGTGGATTTTTCCGTCCTGAGGCGGGTCGGCCTGGCGATCGGGGTTCCCAACGGCCACCCGCTCGTGCGGCGGCAGACGGATTATGTTACCCGGACCCCGGGGGGTTGGGGGGCCGTTCGGGAAGTGGCCGAATTATTGCTAAAAGCTCAGGGGCATTGGCAAGGGATTCTCCGGGAATATCAGGTAAAAGAATAATAATTCCGGATAATTTCTATCGCAGCCCTGGGCGGAAAATGTCATTGACCAGCGCTGCAAATTTAACTATAATGCATAATTAATGCCAAATCTGAACTCGACCGGCCTGGGATCAGCTCTCCCAGGCCAGAGGCTGCGGTGAAGAAATTAAAAAAAATTCTGGCCATCGGGATCTTATGTTTTGTGGCCTTCTGGATCGGCCTGTACGCCTTCCGGACCCAAAAGCCGGCGACTCCGCCCACCTCCCAACAGCCGGTGAGCGGACAGGTCCCGGGCAATGTCGGGATGAAGGAAATCAATTTTTCCCAGGTGATTGAAGGAGTCAAGCTCTGGGAACTGAAAGCCGAAGAGGTGGAATATCAGAAGGAACAAAACCAGGTAGCCTTTAACAAGGTCACGGTCACCTATTTCCCGAAAGGGCAAAAACCGATAACCCTGGTGGGTAACCAGGGACGCCTGAATACGCAGTCCAAGGATATTTTTATTGAAGGGCAGGTCCGCATCTCCTCGGAGGAAGGATATGAACTCAGCGCTCCGGCCCTGCATTACGAGGATCAAAAGCGGGAGGTCTGGACCGACGGAGACATTGTGTTCCGGGGGCCCCGGATCCAGGTGGAAGGACAGGGGATGGCCATGAACCTGGATACTCAGAAACTGCATATCAAACACAAGGCCCGGATGATTTTTCAGCATGAATTCTTAAGCGGGGCCCGGGATAAAAAGCAAGGTTAGGAAAACTTAGGAGGAATATATGATCAGGCACAACCGCATCCTGGGGGGCATAAGGTTCTGGGGGCTTCTGTTGGTACCGCTGCTGTGCGGGTCGGACTTGGGGGCCCAGGAAAAACCGGCCCTGGGAAGCACCAATCCCATCGTGGTCACCGCCGATACCCTGGAGGCCGACAACAAGGCCAAGATCGCCACTTTTGCCGGCAACGTGGTGGCCAAACAGGCCCAGGAAAAGGAAACCCTCTTCATCTATTGCCAGAAGCTGATCGTCCATTACATCGACGAACCGGAAAAAAAGGGGGGGGCCGGCCGGCCGGCCGACAAAAAAGGTTCTTCCCAACAGAACAAAATCGACAAGATTATCGCCGCCGGCCAGGTCAAGATCGTCCAGGGGGAAGACGTGGCTACCGGGGAAAACGCCACTTTCTATAATGAGGATCAAAAAATTATCCTTTCCGGGAACCCCAAGGTCTGGCAGGGAAAAAATCTGGTCAAAGGGGAGGAAATAACGGTCTGGATCAAGGAAAACCGCAGCCTGGTGACCAGCAAGGGGGCGAACCGGGTCCAGGCGGTCATCCATCAGGATGAAAAGAAATAGTATTCTTGAATTTAACCCCCATTTTTTGAATACGGAAATTTTATCCGCATTCGATGTTGGACGTTGGATGTTCGATGTTCGGTTTTTTCGTAATAAATTGACAGTATGAAGCAATTATCCGTTCAGGATCTGGTCAAGATCTACCATAAAAAGACGGTGGTCAACCGGGTTTCCCTGCACCTGACCCAGGGAGAAATCGTGGGGTTGCTGGGACCGAACGGGGCCGGGAAAACCACCACCTTCTACATGATCGTCGGCTTGACCCGGCCCAATCAGGGTCATATCTTGTTTGATGGGGAGGATATCCGGGATCTACCCATGTATCAGCGGGCCCGAAAAGGGATCAACTATCTGCCCCAGGAACCGTCGATTTTTACCAAGCTGACCGTGGCGGAAAATATCATGGCCATCCTGGAAACCCTGGATTTGACCCATCAGGAAAGGGAGGAACGGCTGGCCTACCTGCTGCAGGAGTTGAAAATCGCTCATCTGGCCCGGAACAAGGCCTATTCGCTGTCCGGAGGGGAAAGACGCCGGGTGGAAATAACCCGGGCGTTGGTGACCTCCCCGCAGATCATGCTGCTGGATGAACCTTTTGCCGGCATCGACCCCCTGGCGGTCAATGATATCCAACACATCATCCGGCAGTTGAAGGAAAAAAATATCGGGATTCTGATCTCCGACCATAACGTCCGGGAAACCCTGTCCGTCTGCGATCGGGCTTATATCCTTCATGAGGGAGTGATCCTCCAGGAGGGGACCCCGCAGGAACTGGCGGCAAGCGAACTGGCCAAAAAAATCTATCTGGGTGAGAAGTTCAGGCTCCACTAATATGGCTCTGGAAATCAAACAACAGTTAAAACTATCCCAGCAGTTGATCATGACGCCGCAATTGCAGCAGGCGATCAAGCTGCTGCAGCTTTCCCGGCTGGAATTGCTGGAGACCCTGCACCAGGAGATCGAAGCCAATCCGATTCTGGAGGAAAACGCCGAGGAGGAGACGGAATACGGACCGTCGGAACAGACCGCCGAGGAACCGGCGCCCCCCGTGGACGCCCCGGTCAGTGAGGTGGCCATTTCCGAGCGGGACCTGGAGGATATGGATTGGGACAATTACTTAAACGAATACAGCTCACCCCGGCATGAGGGGGGAGGGGAAGAGCGGGAACTCCCGGCCTTTGAAAATATCCTGTCCCGCAAAACGTCTCTGACCGATTATCTGCTGTGGCAGCTTTCGCTGTCCAACTTTTCGCCGGAAGACCAGCGGATCGGCGAAGAACTGATCGGCAATCTGGATAAAAACGGGTATCTGACCAGTTCGGTCGCCGATGTCGCGGCCGCCGTCCAGGTCGAACCGGCCCGGGTCGAAGAAACGCTACGCCGCATCCAGGAGTTTGACCCGCCGGGGGTGGCCGCCCGGGATCTGAAGGAATGCCTGCTCCTGCAGGCCCGCATCCTGTACAGCGACCAGCCTTGGGTGGCGGAGATCCTGGAGAACCATATCGGCTATTTGGAAAACAAGAATTACGCCGCCCTGGCCAAGGCCCTCCAGGCCCCGCCGGAGGAAATCCAGCAAGCGGTGCAGATCATCCTGCAGATGGACCCCAAACCCGGCCGGGCCTTCAGCGTCGAAGAGCCGCAGTACATCAGCCCGGATATCTTCGTCTACAAGGTGGGCGAGGAATACGTCATCGTCCTCAATGACGACGGGCTCCCCCGGCTGCGGATCAATTCCTTCTATCGGCAGGCCCTGAGCCAGAAAAATGAGATCCCGGAAGGCACCCGGGACTATATTCAAGAAAAATTACGGTCCGCCCTCTGGCTGATCAAGAGCATCCAACAGCGGCAGCGGACGATTTACCGCGTAACCGAAAGCATCTTCAAATTTCAGCGCCCTTTTCTCGACTACGGCATTTCTCACTTGAAACCCCTCATTCTGCGGGACGTGGCGGAAGATGTGCAAATGCACGAATCCACCATCAGCCGGGTAACGACCAATAAGTACGTCTACACCCCTCAGGGCATCTATGAACTTAAATATTTTTTCAACAGTTCGCTGCCCGGGGCGAACGGGGAAAGCGTGGCTTCCGAGAGCGTCAAGGAGAAAATCCGCCAACTGATTGCCAAGGAAGATCCCCGGCGACCTTTGAGCGATCAGGAAATAACCGAACGGCTGCAGGAAGAAAAGATTCACATCGCCCGCCGCACCGTAGCCAAGTACAGAGAACTGCTGACTATCCTTCCTTCCAGCAAGAGAAGGAACCCGAATTTTATCCCGGCTCCTCCGGTTCCCGGCCCCCCCAAGGCCGGGCCGGAAGAGGAAGAGGATCTGTTGGATGATTGAACCTGGTTTAATCGCCAAATCGTAAGAGGAGGATTTATGCAACTTTCCGTGTCTTTCAGAAATTTGGATCCCTCGGATCACTTAAAAAATTATGCCGAAACCCGTTTGAACCGCATCAAGAAGTATATGGAAGAGCCGATCGACATTCACGTGGTGCTCTCGGTACAAAAGTTCCGCCACACCGCCGATGTCACCATCAACGCCAACGGGATCAAGATCAAAGCCCAGGAGGAAACCGGCGACCTGTATTCGGCCATCGATCTGGTGATGGACAAGATCGAGAAGCAGATCAAGCGGCAGCGGGAAAGGCTCAAGGAGCATAAGACCGAGGTGCGGCCGCGGTCGGAGGAAGAGGAAGCCCTCCCGGGGGAGGAGGAGACCGTGGCGGAAACCCCGCAGGTGATTAAAAAAGAACGGTTTTTCGCCAAGCCCATGGATGTGGAGGAAGCGGCCATGCAACTCAAGCTTTCCACCAGCGAATTCCTGGTCTTCACCAACGCCAAGACCCGGGTGATCAACGTCCTGTACAAGCAAAAAGACGGCGATTTCGGATTGATCGAACCGGCCAGTTGAGGCCGGCGGCCGCCTAAGGAAATATGCGGATCAGCAGCTTCATCCATCCCGACCTGATCGTCCCCGAGCTGAGCTCCCGGGACAAGGAAGGGGTTTTAATCGAAATGGCGGAAAATATCACCGGAGTTTTTCCGCAACTGTCCAGTAAAGAACTGCTCGCCATTTTAAAAGAGCGGGAGAGGCTGGGCAGCACCGGCATCGGCGAGGGGTTCGCCATTCCGCACGGGAAGCTCCGGGACATCGATCGGATTATCATCAGTTTCGGGCGATCCCTGGGGGGGATCCCTTTCGATTCGATGGACGGGAAACCGGCCCATTTTTTTTTCGTATTGGTGGCCCCCGAAAATTCGGCGGGCGACCACCTCAAGGCCCTGGCCAAGATTTCCAGGTTCATAAAAAACAGCGCTTTTAAAGAAGAGCTAGCCAAAGCGGAAGACCGGGAAACCCTGGAAAGATTGATCTGGGAGCAGGATGATTTAACCTAAGGCGGGCTTTCCCGGGAACGGATTAATAGATCGGCCCGGAAACCGGGTCCAGACAAAGGCCGGCATGGCCCGAAAAACAAATAAAAACATTCACCTGGTCATTATCACCGGTCTGTCCGGTTCCGGGAAAAGCACCGCCCTCAAGGCCTTTGAAGATATCGGTTTTTTCTGCATCGATAACCTGCCGGTCACGCTCCTACCCCGCTTTCTAGATTTAAAGGATGAGATCTCCAAAGATGTTTTTAAAATCGCCCTGGTCATGGATCTCCGGGGAAAGGATTTTTTATCCCGGTTTCCAGAAATTTTCCAGGAAATCAAACAGCGGGGTTATCCGATTGAAGTACTGTACCTCGATGCCAGCGATGAAGTCCTGGCCCGCCGGTTCAGCCAGACCCGTCGTCAGCACCCCCTGGGGGAAGAAAAAACACTTTCCGGGAACATTCAACTGGAAAGGAAAAAAATGGCCCCCATCCGGAAGCTGGCTACCACCGCTCTGGATTCCAGCAACCTGAATGTCCATCAACTGCGCGACGAAATTCTGCGCCTTTTTTCCCAGATCGCTTCCCCCCCAACGATGGTCATTCATCTGGTTTCCTTCGGGTATAAGTACGGCCTGCCCTTTGACGCCGATCTGGTCATGGACGTCCGTTTTCTGCCCAATCCCTTTTTTGTCCCGGAATTGAAAAGCCTGGACGGAAACCAGCCGGCGGTGGTGGACTATGTTCTGAAGAGTCCGGAGACCAAGGCCTTTCTGCGGGAATTTTTTAAACTGACCGCTTTTTTGATCCCCGCGTATCAGAAAGAGGGCAAGTCCAATCTGACGATCGCCATCGGCTGCACCGGCGGCCGCCACCGTTCCGTGACCATCGTGCAGGCCCTGGCCGATTTTTTGAAAAAGAAGGGCTGGTCGGCGAATGTCCGCCACCGGGATATCGAAATGGGTTAAAATGCGGAGGAAGCAAGGAGTAAAGCGATGATCGGCATTGTCGTGGTGACGCACTGCAATTTGGGCGGAGAGCTGCTCCGGGCCGCCGAATTTATAATGGGCAAAATAAAAGGAGTCGCGGTGGTGTCCCTCGACCCCGCCATGGAGGCGGAACGGTTGCGCCGGGAGGTGGCTTCGGCCCTGGGCCAGGTGGATAAGGGGGAAGGGGTTTTGATCCTGACCGATATGTTCGGGGGCACTCCGTCCAACATCAGCCTTTCCTTTCTGAAGGAGGGCCGGGTAGAGGTGGTGACCGGCGTCAACCTGCCCATGCTGATCCATTGCTCCAACCGACGCAGCGATAAGCCTCTCGCCCAACTGGCGGAAGAAGTTCAGAACTACGGCCGGCGGAGCATCTCCCAGGCGGGCCAACTATTGAAGAAGGACGTCGGGTAGGACCGGGCCCTAAACCGGCCGTCCGGCCGTCTAGGACCGCCGAACCCCGCCAGCGATAACCGTGAACTGCTCTTCTTCGGATTCAGCCTGCCTGCGGCGGGCGCAACGGAGCGATCTGCCGGAGATTCTGGACCTGGAACGGCAAAGTTTCAGCCAGCCCTGGACCCGGGCCCTGTTCCAGGAAGAGCTGGCCAAGCTTCCGCCGACGCTCTATGTATACCGATCGACCCCCGCGGGACCCCTGGGGGGCTATCTCTGTTTTTGGACCGTCGCCGGCGAGCTGCAATTGATCAATATCGCCGTTCACCCCGAACAACGCGGCACCGGGCTGGGCCGGAGGCTGATGGAATTCCTGCTGCAGGAAGCCCGCCGGCGCCAGGCCGAAAAAATTTTCCTGGAAGTCCGCCCTTCCAATCTCCCGGCCCTGCGCCTGTACACCCGGATGGGCTTCCAGGTGCTGTACCGGCGTCCCCGGTATTACGAACCCGAGGGGGAAGACGCCCTGGTAATGGCCCTGACGGTTGCGACCGAGTAAACCCACTCAATTTTTAAAAGGAGGATTTTATGGCGCCCTATCCCCTTTTGTTTTCTTCCTGCCGGCTGGGTCCTCTGACCCTCAAGAACCGGATCACCATGGCCCCCCTGTTCCTGGGGTATGGAAAACCCAGCGGAGAGGTGAGTCCGTTGCTGCTGGACCATTACCGGGAAATGGCCGCTTCCGGAGCAGCCATGATCGTGGTGGAGAACGCCGCGGTGGACCCCGGGGGGCTGGGCTCGCCCTTTACCCTTCGCATCGACCAGGACCAGTTCCTGCCCGGTTTAAGGGAATTGGCCTCAACGATCAAAGGGCAAGAGGCTGTGGCCGCCATGCAGAT
>JACRCK010000324.1 GCA_016219065.1 Deltaproteobacteria bacterium | reverse complement strand
GGACTTCCCGACTGGGAGGAATACAGCCGGGATCAGGGAGGACGGCGGGTAGTGGTAGGGGACGGGGAATATGTTTTTATTTATAGCTGATCCGGTTTCCCCGTGAAGGAATAATTTTCATTTTCCAGGGGACGCCTGCAAAAAATAATAATCAATTGTTAATTGTTAATTTAAAAACTGAAGTTCGCTGGACCGGCGGGCGAGACGCCCGCCCTACATCCCTATTCGATGTTGGACGTTGAATGTTGAATGTTCGATGTTCGTCTTTATTTTCCGGCCAGGTATTTTCGGAACCAGCCGGCCGCCAAACGCGCCACTTCTTCCAGGGTCCCCCGTTCCTCAAACAAATGGGTTGCCCCGGGAACAATGACCAGTTCCTTTTCGGAGGGCAGCTTCTCCAGGGCCTCCTGGTTCATGGCGATCACCGGATGATCGAAACCCCCGACGATCAACAAGGTCGGCGCCCGGACCTTAGCCAGCGCCTTACCGGCCAAATCCGGTCGGCCGCCCCTGGAGACAACGGCCTTGACAACCGCCGGCCGGGCGGCCGCGGCCGCCAGAGCCGCTGCGGCTCCCGTGCTCGCCCCGAAATACCCCACCGCCAACCCCTTGACCTGCGGCGCAGCCGGAAGCCAGTCGGTCACGGCGACCAGTCTTTCCGCCAGGAAAGGAATGTCGAACCGGTAGCCCGCGGTGCGCAGATCTTCCCGCTCTTCCGCGGCCGTCAACAGGTCGAACAGCAAGGTCCCCAGGCCCGCCTGGCGGAGAAATTGGGCCACGGCCCGGTTTCGCGGGCTGTGCCGGCTGCTCCCGCTGCCGTGGGCGAATACCACCAAGCCTCCGGCCGGATCAGGCCAGGCCAGATCCCCTTCCAGGATCGCCCCGCCGGCCGGAATCCGGACCTGCGCTTCTTCCCCATGACCGGTCTTCCCGTCTGACATGGCGGTTATTCCTCTTGATCGCTATGCGGGGCGATCTTAAATTCCAGGATCTCATCGACCCGAACGACCAGTTCACGGTCGACCTGGGGGATGGGGCCCTTCTTTTCCAGCTCGGGGCTGTAGCCGTTCATCATCTCCAGGTCTTTCATTTCCTGCAATTCCCCCAGCAATTGGAAGCCCTGATCCGCCGCGGGATCCCAGGCGACCAGGGAGAGGAAAGGATTTTGCCGCAGGTTGAGCACGGTCTTGGGGCATAACCAATCGGCCACGGCTACCTGCTTTTCCGGGCCCAGGGTCAGCCGGCGGGCGGCCGCCAGATGGGCCCGGCCGGAGGGATCGGCCGTAGCGATGAAAACATGGCCGATCCGGCCGGCCAGGGCGACGGCTTCGGCCAGGGTCTGGGGGTTCATACCGCTTCCTTTCTCCGGCGGGCCTCTTTCAGGATGGCGAGCATCTCCTCGTCGCTGACCTGTCCGAAGTCTCGATAGAACTGGCCTACGGCCCGGAAGTCGGGCGGCAGGCGCAGGCAGATGGTTTCATCCGCCTCCTCGGCCAGCTCCCGCACGGAATCCTCCGGTCCCACCGGCAAGGCCAGAATCACCCGGGTCGCCCCCTCCAAACGGGCTGCGCGGATGGCGGTTAAGGCGGTGGCCCCGGTCGCCACCCCGTCGTCGGTGATGATCACCGGGTGACCTGCGAGCGGCACCTTGGGGAGAATGCGGCGGACCTGCTCCGCCCGGCGATTCAATTCGCCTAATTGAAAGGCCTTCTCCTGCTCGATCTGGTTGACGCTGATGCCCAGCAGGCGCACGATTTCGGGATCGACAAAAGCGATCCCCCCCTCGGCCACGGCCCCCATGGCCACTTCCGGTTGACCCGGAGTCCGCAATTTATGGGAGAGGATCACATCCAGATGGCCTTCCAGGGCCACGGCCAATTCCCGGGCGGCGATGATCCCCCCGCGGGGGATGCCGAGCACAACGGCGTCCCGGCCCCGCAGGGAGTCAAGTTCCCGCGCCAGCAAACGACCGGCCTCCTCCCGATTGGGAAAAGGCTGGCTGCTGCGAGAAACGACTTGAAGTTTTCCCATAAAGGTGACTAACCCTCGATTTTGATCTGCTTGGTTTCGGTGGTCTTTTTCTGGGGCATGGTCAGTTTCAAGACCCCGTTTTGAAAACTGGCCTGCACCTTCCCCTCATCGACTTCCCCCGGCAGCCTCAGGCTCCGGGAAAAAGCGCCGTACGAAGATTCTTTTAAATAGTAATTCGCCTTCTTTTCTTCGACCTGGGATTCCTTTTTACCGCTGACGGTCAATACGCCTTTATCGATCGTCACGGAGATGTCTTCCTTGTTGACGCCGGGAATTTCGGCTTCCAATTTATAGTTGCCTTCTTCCTCGAAAAAATTGAAAGTGGGCACCCATTCTTCCCCCTTCATCCGCTGCCAGACCGGAAAGAGGCGGTCCGACCAGACATCGCCCAGCGCTTCATCCCCCCAGGGGGAGACCCACCACGGTCTTCTCTCTCTCTTGATCAACGGCATGTTCATAATCGCATCCTCCTTTTGGTAAAAGTTGTTTTTGGTTTCGGCTGAGGTATATTGCAGCCTTTGATACGCTAGATGGTAACCTTTTTCGGAGGTAAAACAATTATGACAAACCGTGATTTTTTAAGAAAAAAGGCTGTATTTTTGGAGAAGGCGGGAGCGGTCCTGGTTTTTTATAGCAGCGGCCCGGTGGCATCGGGTCAGGGAGGGTGATTTTCAGGAAGGAAGGGGGTCGGGAGAAAGTTTAAAACTACTAATAATTAATAATCAATTCTTAATTGTAAATTGTTAATGAAAAAACTAAGTGCACTAATTTTTTTGTATTTTCCGGTTCTTTAACCAGCAACCAGTCTTATTTGACCACCAGTCCTTTTTCTATGGCATAGGAGGTCAGGGCCGAAACGGAGTGGAGGTTCAATTTTTCCATGAGGTTCGACCGGTGTTTCTCCACCGTATGGAGGCTGATACAGAGGTAATCGGCAATCTCTTTACTTTTGTGCCCTTCCCCGATCAATTTCAAGACCTCCCGTTCCCTCTGCGTCAGGGAATCCCAGGGAGTTTGAAAGGTTTCAGACTTTTTCCCGGCCAGGTATCCTTCGATCACCTTTTCCGACACGCTGGGACTGAGCACCCGTTTTCCGCCCAGGACGTTCATGATGGCCTGGATCAATTCGGCATGGCTGGAATCCTTCAGGATATACCCGTCGGCCCCGGCCTTCAGCGTGGCCAGCACATATTCTTCCGAGTCGTTGACGGTCAAGGCCAGGATTTTTATGGTCGGCCGGATTTTTTTGATCTCCCGGATGGCCTCCACCCCGCCCATGCGCGGCATGGACAAATCCATCAGGATCAGGGCCGGGCACAATTTTTCGGCCTGCTGGATGGCTTCCCGTCCGTCCCCGGCCTCCCCTACCACCTCCAGATCGGGATGGGCCGAAAGGAGGGACCTCAACCCTTCACGAATCAGGGTGTGGTCTTCGACGATCAGAACACTCTTTTTTTCACTATTGGCCATCATTCTCACCAGGTATGGTTAATCGCTGCCAGGTTACGGATTCGGGTTCGAGGATTACCTGTCAAGAAAATTGAAACAAAATTGTAGGGATTCTATACTAAAAAAGGAAAAATACAATTAAAAAGTTAGCCGAACTGATTTTAGGTTGGAGTATCCCAAGTTTTCCGCTGTGACCTCTCAGTGCTGCCCATTGTTCGACACCTCGCCCCGCCTGTTCAACGGCCAGGAAATTTCGATGACCGTGCCCTGCCCCGGACTGCTTTTCAGGGAAAACGCCCCTCCGGAAAGCTCCGCCCGCTCCTTGATGCGGGACAACCCCATCCCCTTCAGCTCGCCGGCCTGATTCATTATTTCCTTCTGATCGAAGCCGGCGCCGTTGTCCCGAATAGTCAGCCGCAGGAGGTCCTTCTCTTTCCCCAGGTAAATCCGAGCCTGAGCGGTCCGGGCATGCCGGCCGATGTTGTCCAGGGCCTCCTGGGTTATCCGGAAAATCATCAATTTCAGCAGCTCCGGCACCTCTTCCTCCCGGACATCCAGGCGCTGTTCGACGGCGATCCCGGGATATCTCTTCTGGAACTCTCTGGAGAACCAGGACAGGGTGGGCAGGATCCCCAGGTCATCCAGCAGGGGCGGGCGTAAAGCATTCTGCATCCGCCGGGCCTCGCCGATAGTATCCTGAATGATGCGGATCAGGGAGCCCAGGGTTTCCTCGATTTTCCCGGAATCCCGAGCGGACAAATTGTGGACCAGATCCTCCATTTTATACTTCAAGGCGCTCAGGGAGGCCCCCAGGCTGTCGTGCATATCCCGGGCGATCCGCTTCCGTTCGTTTTCCTGGGCGTACAGCAGGTGATCGGCCAGGGACCGGAGTTGCCGTTCCGAATTCCGCAATGCTTCCTCAGCGACCTGGCGATCGGTGACCTCCTCCAGGGAGAATACCAGAAAGGCCGTCTTACCCCGGTCGTCCGGCAAGGGGGTCAGGATCCAGTCCCAATAAGTCACCCCCCACTCCGGATGGTCCGGGTATTCAAAAGGCTTGGCGAAAGTCTGATAGGGGATCCCGGTCTCCACCACCCGCCGGAAGATGGCCGCATTCTCTTCATGGGGAAAAAATTCGAAATGGTTATGGCCCGGGAAATCGGTCACGGCCCGCTGGCAGGCCCGGGCATAGGCTTCATTGACCCGGATGAAGTTGAAATCCCGATCCAGCAGGACCAGCGGGGTGATGGTGTCCTTAAAGAAAGATTCCAGGATGCGCGACTGCTCCGCCAGGTGCCGGTTGGCCTCTTCCAGCTCGACCGTCCGTTCCTGGACCCGGAGCTCCAATTCATCCCGGGCGGCCTTAATGGCCTCTTCGGCCGCTTTCAGTTCCGTAATGTCCTGGACGGTTCCAAAAGCCCCTGACAGGGCCCCCTCCGGATCGAACTCCAGTTCGGCCCGCTCACGGACCCATTTCTCTCTGCCGGCAACGACAATCCGGTGTTCGATATCGTAAGGGCTCCCATTGAGCGCCTCCTGCCACTGCCGGTCCACGGTAGCCCGGTCCTCGGGATGGATGGCGGACAGAAAGGTTTCATAGGTCATGGGAATTCCGGGGGGGATCCCGAAGATGCGATGGGTCTCCGCAGACCAGAACAATTCGTTACGCCGGATATCCATCCGCCAGTTCCCGATATGGGCCACCGTCTGGGCCCGATTCAGATCGTCCCGGCTGTCGTTTAATTCCTTGTCGATCTTTTTTCTTTCCTCGATGTCCATGACATGGACCACGAACCCGCGGACTCGGTGCCGCTCATCAAAATCGGGAGTATATGTAGCCTCGATCCAACGGCTTTCCCCCCCCCGGTAAGGTAACTGTCGTTCATAATGCACGCTTTCGCCGGCCAGTGCCCTTTCCACATAACCCTGGATTGCTTCCCATTGGACCTCTCCCAGCAGGTCGCGCATATGGAGCCCCCTGATTTCCGCGGGGGAACGGCCGAACCAGTCGGCGTAGTTTTTATTGACCTGGCGGTAGCGGCCCTCGAGATCCACCCAGGCGATCAGGGCCGGCACCGCATCCATGACCAGGTTCAGCTCGCTCTCCCGGAGGCGCAGGGCTTCCTGGGTCCGGATCAGGTCATCCACGTCGGTCAGCGATCCTGTCCAGCGGATTACTTTTCCGGTTTCGTTGCGGGTCGGCAGGGCCTTGACCAGAAACCAGCGATAGGAGCCGTCCGCGGCCCGCAAACGGTACCGTTCTTCGGCGAATTCCCCATTTTGCAGGGCCTCCCGGCGGCGGGCGATTACGGCTTCGGTCTCCTCCGGATGAAGGGCCTTCATCCAGCCCCGATTGAACGTCTCCTCGAAGGTCATCCCGGTAAAGACCGTCCACTGCCGGCTGACAAAGGTAATATTCCCGGCGCCGTCGGCCTCGAAGCTGATGTCGGGGATGGTATCCACCAGCGTTTCAAAGCGCTCCCGGCTTTCCCGCAGGGCCTGTTCGGCTTGTTTCTGCTCGGTTAAATCCAGCAGGGCGACCTGGCATTTCAGGCCCTCGCCCACCACCGGTTCCGACAGGCCCCCCTCGAGGCGCAACCGGGCCGGATATCCCCTCTTCGGCTTAAGGGTCACCTCACACCTTTGCGGGGCTTCTTCAGAAAAAATATTTTTCAGGAAATGATTGAAAACCGAATTATCGTCCACTCCCAGGAAAGTTTGAAAAGGCCTTTTAATCAGGTCCTTCCGCTCTTCCCGCAGCAGGGCGGCCCCGGTGAGATTGATTTCCTGGATTGCCCCCCCCGGCGCAAAGGTGGCATAACCGACCGGGGCCAGGTCATAGAGGGTAAAATATTTATGGCGGGCCAGCTCGGCGTCCAACTGGGCCTGCTGCAACTCGCGGTTTTGCAGCTCCAGCTCGACCTGGTGCACCTCCAGCTCATGGATCAGGGCCGCCGATTCCTTGGGACCAGGAGCACCCTTGGTTTCGGTATTCCTGGCCAGTATTTTCTCGGCCAAGCGGCGATATTCCTTCCACTCGGCCGAGGCCGGGTTGCGGTTTTCATTATTATTCTTCTTCATTCTGACTCTTTCTGCTCTTTTCGCTTTTTTTCCAAAGCGTGAATGAACCGGGTCTTCCGGGCCGGTCGGTCACGCCACCCTGTCGATAACGGCGATCGCGATTGTCTGGCCGTCTGCGTAGGTCAGACTGGTCGCTGAGGAGGTGACCGCCACCACCGTGCCCTGCCGCGTCTGGCGCTCGCTTTTAACGGGCCCCAGGGTTTCACCCTTGCGCAGCAACTCCAGTTGCTGAACGTATTCCTCCCTTTGGGCTTCCGGGATGATCAGGAAAATACTCTGCCCCAGGGCCTCCTCCTCGCTCCAGCCGTACAACCGCTCGGCGCCCCGGTTCCAGGCCAAAATCTTTCCTTCCAGGTCCTGGAGGACAAAGGCGTCGCTGGCATCCTTCACCACCGTGGTCAGCAGGCGCAAGTGTTCCTTCTCCTTCTGCAGCGTCTCCATCTCCTTCAATTGGGTGATGTCAATGAAGGTGATGACCGTTCCCTCGATCCGGTTTTCCATGGTCCGGTAGGGCATGATCCGCATGGTGAACCAGCGCCCGTCAGCGGTGCGGACCTGCTGCTCCTGAAAGGTCAGGGTTTCCAGGACGGTGCGCACGTCCTGGGCCAGACGGTCGTATTGCAGCCGGGAAACGATATCGGTGATGGGCCTCCCCACGTCGGTGGAAATCAGGTTGAAAATGGTGGCGATCTGGTCGGTGAACCGTTTGATGATCAGGTTGTTGTCCAGAAAAATGGTGGGAATCTGGGTGCTGTTCAGCAGGTTGCGCAGGTCGTTGTTGGCCAGC
>JACRCK010000316.1 GCA_016219065.1 Deltaproteobacteria bacterium | reverse complement strand
CTTTGGAAAAAGAAGCGATGCTTTCTTTTGGCTGCCAGTTTGCCTTTGCCCTGGCCATGTGCGTTCAATGTGAAGCCTGCGCTTATCCCGAACCCTGCCGCTATCCCCATCTGGCCCGCCCCTCCATGGATGGATTCGGCGTGGATATCGGAAAGACTTTGGAACCGTTGGGGTTCAAAGTGGAATTCGATAAAAACGGAGCGTTCCTGCCGGCCTGGTACAGCCTGGTCTTGCTGGACTAGGTCCTTCCGGAAGTTACCTGTCCGGTCACTCCATTGCGGCTTGGCGGGCCCGCGCCGCTCGTTCAGTGGCGATGGGGTGTCTGGAAATGTAGGCCAAGTGGCCGGTCTCCTGTTCGTTTTTCGCGGCGCTTCTTTCCATGATGGCAGCAAAGGCTGCCGGTGAGTACCCTTTCTGCTTGAGGAGCCGGAAGGCGTATTCATCGGCTTCGGCCTCCAGTTCCCGAGAGTATTTCGATTGGGTCAACAAAACCGGAAGGCCGGCAATCGCCACGCTGAGGGATGCCGCATCAGAGGTCAACGCCACGCTGCTGGTGAGGGTAGGATTATCGAGCTTCGTTTTCTTGAACCATCTTCTTTCATCCAGCCGGGTAAGGGCCTGGCTGCCCAGAGACTGCTCGGTTGCGATCGGAAGATGAGATTGCCGCAGCGGGCCGGAAGGTAGGCATAGGCCAGTACGTATCCGCTGTACATGAAAGCGCCAATGAAATATCCCGGAAGGGATGAATTTCTTACTCGTCCCCCCATTTATTATTGTTGTTTCCTGACAAACCAATCGATAAGCTGCCGGGCGATGCTGATCTTGCCGGGGATGTTGGGCAATTGGTCGGCGGTGAACCAGCGGGCGTCCAGGATCTCTTCGCCGTCCACCCGGATCTCGCCGCCGGCGTAGCGGGCGGTGAAGCCGATCATCAGGGAGTCCGGGAAGGGCCAGGGCTGGCTGCCGAAATAACGGATGTCCGTGACTTCGATGCCGGTTTCTTCCCGCACTTCCCGGGCCACGGTTTCCTCCAGGGTCTCCCCCGGTTCGGCAAACCCGGCCAGGACGCTGTAAAAATCCCCTTTAAAGCGGGGCGAGCTGGCCAGCAGGCACTGGTTGTCCTTTTCCACCAGGACGATCACCGCCGGCGAGATGCGCGGGAAGCTCAAGTAACCGCATTGGGGGCATTCGCGGGCCGGGGGGCCGGCCTTGGTCTGCATGGGGGTCCCGCAGCGTTTGCAGAAGCGGGTTTTATTGGTCCAGTCGAGCAGATGGAGGGCCCGGAAGGCGATGGGGATGAATTCCGAGGCCAACTGCTCGCGGAGGCCCCAGAGGTCCTGGAAGCGCAGGCCGACCGGGAGTGCCGGGGGCTCGAATAGGGCGGCGGCGTAGCAGGGCCGGTCTTCCAGAGTCCCCAGGAAAATCCGTCCGTTCGCCGGGACCCCGAGTTCGGTCGGGTCCCGGATGAGGGGCGGGGCTGTTTCCCGGTCGGCGGAAGCGACCAGCATTTTGCGCTTGGAAAAGACAAACCACCAGGCCGGTCCGGTCAGCCCGGACGGCGGCTCGGCCGAGATATTAAAGGTCTTTTTCATGGGCGATTTCTTCGGTGGGCATTATTTGTTTTCCATGGCGAACCGTGAGGATGGAAATAATTTTTCCTTCTACTTGATATATGATCCGGTAATTGCCGTAAAGCAATTCCCTGATTTGGTCGTGATTGATTTCGGGAACGACCCTTCCCGTAAAGGGCAGATTTTTTAACCGAGCCACTTTTTCAAAAATAGTATTGACCCATTTCACGGCCGCCGCGGAATTATCCTGAGCTAGATAATCGGCGATCTCACCGATTCTTTCCAGAGCCAGGGGGGACCAGAGAATTTTCATGCTCTGATTCGTTTTAAAACCTTCATCCTGGCTTCCTGGTGTTCGACGCCCTCGCCAGCCGCCAATTGATGGATGGACGTTTGAACATCCTGCAGAATTTCGATTTTTTCCTGCAGGGCATCATATTCCTCGGCATCGAGCAACACGGCCACTCCTTTTCCATGCTGCGTGATAATCAGCGGTCGCTTGGTATCCTTGACTTGTTTTAGAAAAGAGGCGATGCCGGTGCGGAACTCAGACATGGGCCGGATATCTTCGTTGATCTTCAATCTTTTCATCGGACACCCCCCACAAATAATGTACATGATACCGTACTATATATTCATCCTTCAAGATTATATTGGTAAATGTTCTCGAACGAATCGTATCGGTGCGGCGACTTTGAGCCTGGTTTCTCCGGTAGGATCGGAGCTATTCCCCGCAGGCTTGAGGCAGGGCTCTGGAAGACTCAGAGCTTCGGAAAACGTATACGGCTGATCATCAGGGAGCCGGAAACCGCGAAAAGCAGTACCAGCGGATGCAGGGTGAAGCCGGCCAACTTGACCCGACCGAACCAGAGGGACTCGTGCAGGGCGCCCTGGGTGGCGGCCCCGAACAGAAGCATAACCAAGGCCAGCGAGGTCGGGATCGGGGTCCCTTCGAAGTACCGCACCTTGTCGCCCCCGGCGGACAGGGCCTCGGCCGTGATATTGAAGCGCGCCAGGCGGGACACCCCGCAGGCGACGAAATAAACCAGGACGATGCGGTCGTACAAACCCTGCATGCCGCAACCGTAGGCAATCACGGCCGGGGCCACGCCGAAGGAAATGATATCGGCGAGGGAATCGAGTTCCCGACCCATTCCGGAGGTCTTCTGCCGCCACCGGGCAATCTTTCCGTCCAGGACATCGAAGAACAAAGCGGCCAGGACCAAACCGCAGGCAATGTAGACATGCCGGACGTCGGTCTTTTGCAGGTAGGTCATCATGGAGAACAG
>JACRCK010000315.1 GCA_016219065.1 Deltaproteobacteria bacterium | reverse complement strand
TCCCGTCGGAAGGCCGCCAGACAGCGGTGTCGATCTTGCCATCCCCGTCATAATCGCCGGCTACCGGGACGTCTCCGGCCATACCCCATTGCCGGACATCCACCGTTTGGGCCTGGGGATTCAAGATGTACCAATTTCCATTGGAAGGCCGCCAGACCACGGTTTCCGTTTGGCCGTCTCCGTCGAAATCAGCGGTCGGAGTCGACAGGACCCGGTAACTCAAGGTGGCGGTCCCTTCAAAATCGGCGGTCGAACCGGCATTCCTGACATCGACCTCGATAAAATGGTTTCCCTTGGCTCCCGCGGTGGGAGTCCAATTCCAGGTGGAACTCGCCGTATAAGGCTGGACGACGGTCCAGGTATTGTTTTGGAACAGCCAGAATCTATACTCATAGGACCCGGAACCTCCCTGTCCGACAGCCGTGAAGGTTATCGGTGTCCCCACTTTCCGGGGGCTGGGAGGAGAGGCCGTCAGGGTCACACTCAAGGGGTTGGCCGGGGCCAGGATATAGGTGGCGGTAGACGAGGCTTCAAAGGCCGCCGTGGAACCGATTGACCTGGCCTGGACGGTGATGGTGTAGGTATCGTTCACGAATCCGGTGCTGTCCCAGGTCCAGGAGGGAAGCGTACTGTAAGGACGCATCAGGGTCGCCGGCCCCCCTCCGCTGCTGAGCAGGAATTGATATTCGAAGGCGCCGCTGGCCCCGCTGGCCGAAGCCTCAAAAACGGCCAGGGTGCCGGCCGGCTTAGGACTTGGAGGCGAAACCGTCAGGGTCACCCCGGTTGCCGGCGGCAGGCCCAGAACAAAGGGCCTTTCAAAGCGGGCATCGAAGGCCGCCGTGGAGCCTGCGTTCCTGGCCTGCACGGCCACGGCATACCCTCCGGCGGAAAGTCCCGCGGTCCCCCAGGTCCATGAGGCAAGGGTGCTGTAAGGCCGGACCACGTTCCAGCCTACACCGGGAACATTCAGGAGAAATTCAAATTCATAAATACCCGAGCCGCCGACCGGAATGGCCTCAAAGGTTATTGCCGTACCGACCGGCCGCGGGCTGCTTAGATTCTCTTTAAGACCCACCTGCAAAGGAATCTGCTCCAGGCCGAGAAAGGGGGCCAGGGGACCGAGACCGGCCGCCTGTCGGCCGAGGGCCCCGATGGCCGGAATCTCCTGAAAGTCGCAGGCCCTCAGGTTGCTGATGCAGGGCAGGTTTCCCCCCCCGGTGGCGGCATTGGGAATAAAGAGCTGCGGATGGTCGAAGGGGGCCTTTTCGAATTTAACCCGATCGTCGGTCAGGCTGAGCATGAAGGCGATCAGGTCCCTCTCTTCCTCGGGGCTGAAGCCGATAAGCGGGGCCAAGGGGTCCGAATCGGGCATGTTCAAATTCAGGAAGTCGCCGCCCCGGTCATAGAACTCTACTACCTGCTGCAGGGTGCTATGCCCGCCGTTGTGCATAAAAGGACCGGTCAGTTCGATGTTCCGCAGACCGGGTGTATGGAATTCACCGTCAGCGGCCACACGGACGTTTAAGGGGATCCCGGGGGGCAGGGTCGGGACATAGAGGCTCAGACTGTCCGGGATTAAGCCCAGGGCCTTCAATATGGTGAGACGGGAGAAGGACAGAGGGTATGGCTGGCCGGTCAGGGGGTTGAGAAAAGGTACCGTCCCGCCCCGGCCCAGGTCCTCGGTCGATGGACGGACCCCGTTGTTATGAAAAGGGCCGTCATAAAGGGAGGGGAGCCCGTCCTCCATGGCCATAAGCTCAATGAGGCCGTCGGCCAGCCCGGGCACATTGGGATTCAAAACAGCGAAGGCCACACTGTTGTCGGTGAACTCCGGCCCCGCATGGCAGGCGGCACAGGCGCCTTTGCCGATGAAGAGATTCAGTCCGTTGATCTGGCTGTCGGTCAGTGCCCGGTTATCCCCCTCCATAAACCGGTCGAAGGGAGAGCGGTTGGAGACCAGCGTCGATTCGTAGATCTGGATGGCCAGGCCGAAAAACAGGCTGAAGTTGGTCTCCATCTGGGTGTAGCCGTTGATCAATTGGCCGGAACTCCAGTAATCCGGGTTGAAGGCGGCCTGGATCATGGCCTGGTAAGTGGTGTTGAGGCCCGGCTGGCCGACGGCCGTACCGTTCGGACCCAGAGTAGCCAGGGCAAGGTTCCCCAGGACACTATCCTGGGGATGGACCTTCTGAAAGGCCAGGGGTTGGCGGGGGATCAATTTTCTCCCCACGTCGGGAAAGGTCCGCCCGATAAAGGACATCTCGTCCGCACTCAGAGGAGGGCCAACGGCCTGGGAGGCCAGGGCGGAAAGGGGGATCCGCAGGGTCTGTTGCTGCAGGATGCCTCCGGTGTTGATATAGATGACCGAGTTCGCATCATAGGCCCCGAAGGGATTGACCCCATTGAAAACCATATTGGACCGCCCATCTAAGAAACAGGAAAAGTTAAACACCGTGTTGATCATGGTCGGGGTATTTCTTCCCGTCACCCGGCGCGTATTGGCCCCGGCGATATTGAAGACCGGATCCGGGACCGGGACCCCTTCATCCCCCAATAAAGAGGGATTGCTCCCCAGAAAGTTGACCTTGAATATCCCCTGGGAGCCGATGACATCATTAGTGTCTTTAAGGACAGGCGAGGCGTTGTTGGTTGTATCGGAAAGCAGATGAAGAGGAAAATCATTGGCCGTCAGGGTGGCGTCCGGACCGAACGCGGGATAGTCTTTTACCCCGGTGAAGGGGTTGTTGCCGAAAACCGTGTCATTGCCGGCCGTTCCCGGATTGATCTGGTTTTTAACCCGGTTGTCAGCACCGGCATGGAAGTGGCAGGTGCCGCAGGCCTGGCCGTCACTTCCCACCTGCATATCCCAGAAAAGGGCCTTGCCGAGCCGGATGGCGGCATTTATGTCGGTAACATAGTTACTGATCTCGGCCGCCTGGGGTATCTGAACCTGGGTAAGGGAGCCCATCCCGGCACCGGTGGCGATAATTCGGGCCACGATAGGATCCGGGGCCGCGGCCCAGGCCGCCACGATCGGATAAACCCCGGGGATAAAGCCCTGAAAAACGAGCAGCAAGGTAAGAAAACAACAGATGACTTGGCTCAAATTTTTTTTTCGTCTCTGCATAACCACCTCTTTTCCGGTGCGAAGAAGGAAACTCCGCCCGATATTTTTCTTTACCCCTGTGGGTTTGCTTTTATTACCCCAGTAGGTTGGTTTTAATTATAAGACCACCCTGGAACAAAAAGGAATAACGGCTACACCCTATTTTTTATCTTTTGGAAACTGTAGTTTTTCTTTTCCGAAAAAAATTATTCCAACCTTATGGTCATTATTCGTGTTTCGTGTTAAACTCTCATGCCCCAGGGGGGCCACCACGAAGCATGAAAAAGGATTCAAGGGGTCGAGGGGCCAAGGGTTCAAGTGAAAGGCGTGGAATTTAAAACCCGCGGTTCCCCGGAGGGGAACCTTTTCTATAGCTCGACGACGTCGAGCGGCTGTACCCTCGAAACCTGGAATCCTTGAACCCCATTTTCGTACTTAAGGATGCAGCCTCTTCAGACAAAGAGGCTGCATCCTTAAGGTTTAATCTCTTAAAATACGGGAACGTCGCTTGGAACGCCCCATTGGGTTACGGTCACGCCGCCGTCGGATGAGCGGATAATATACCAATTACCGTCACTGGGCCGCCAGACGGCGATGTCGCTCTTACCGTCTCCATCAAAATCACCGGAGACAGGGACATCCGGGACAGCAAAGAACGTCCCCGTTCCCCATTGGGTCTGGGTGACCGCCCCGTCGGAGGAGCGAATAATAAACCACATACCGGTGGAAGGCCGCCAGACAGCATAATCCGCTTTCCCGTCGCCGTCATAATCTCCGGATACGGTTATATCTCCGGGGGCTCCCCACTGGCGGACGGCTACTGCGTTATCCGAGGAACGACGAATATACCAGTTGCCATCTCCAGGCCGGTAGACGGCAATGTCCGTCTTCCCGTCACCATCGAAATCATTGGCCGCTCTTAAACCGGCCTGTCCGGCAACGACAATGCTGAAGCCTAAGGTGGCGGCACCACTCGGTCCGGTGACCCGTACGGTGACCGGATTTTGTCCCACCTGACCGGCAGCCGGGGTCCACTGGATGAGACCGGTGGCACTGATGGTCATGCCGGTCGGAAATCCCGGTTCCAGCGACCAGACCAGCGGCCCGGGTCCGGTGGCCGTCACCTGATTACTGTAAAGAACACCGACTTGGGCGGCATTGATTCCAATCGCGGCAATTGCCGGCGGCGTGGCTACTGAAACCGGTGTTATCGGGGCAATGGCCTGGGCCGGCGGATCCACAGCCAGAGCCAGGGAAAGCACTGTGGAATTACCGTTGAACTTATTGGCTGTGTTGCTGACATAGGAAAGGATCCGGTCTCTGGCACTGGCCAAGGTGCTGGCCGTATAATTCGTATCAGTGACAGGGCCTGTCGGAACACCCGCCCCACCTGCCTGGGTCCGGGGATCAAGACCGGAGAAGGGAAAGGGATCCAGGGGCTGAGGTGTGCCTTCGCAGGGGCCGTTACAGCCGCCCGGCGAAAGCCGCCGGTCCAGGTTCCAGGGAATCCCCTCAAAAATAGTCGGAGTGGCCAGGAGATCGAGGTTGATTTCGTTCATTTCGGGGGTGGAAACCCCACCCAGGTTCATGCCGAAGGGAAAAAGATACTCGCCCCAGGTGGCCGGATTACCCTGAATATCGGCCACGGCCAGGCCCGGCGTGGACAGCTTTTGGCCGGTCCGGGCCATGATCTCATGGGGAATGGGGCTCAGAACGGCGAACTGGGCCGCCAGGTTATTACCGCTGGCATCACCGCCGCAAATACCACTCCCCATCCTTGGGTCACTGATCAGATGGGCACAGGGGTTGAGTTTGGCCGAGGTCGCCAGGTTAAAATCAACATCATGGCGGATCTTGAAGATATTGTTCCCGGCGCCCCCCAGGCCCTGGACCCCGCAGGTCCCGGCCCCGGCGGCAGCATCGCAGCCCCTGACCGTAGCCAGCGGGAACTCATGAATGGCATTATTCACCGGGTCGCGGTGAATGGACCAGATAAGGACATCGGCACCAAGCGTGGGGACGGCCTGAGAGGCATACCCGATGAAAAGGGTCCGGGCCCGCTGATTCTGAAAGCCCGGGGCATCGACCTCCACCTCGTCCAGAAAAAAGAAATCCGGTTGGCCGGCCTGGGTGGTCAGGGCCTTGTGGACCATAATGGTATGGACGGAGAGGAATTGAGCGCCGTTGATAGTTTCGAAATTGCCCTCGGCCGTCATGGAATCCCCCACGACAATGGGGGCGAACCGTGTCGAGTTGGGGACCGGCGGCTCGGCGACCAGAGATTGAAAAACCGCGGCCCGGTTGGTCCTCGGGCAGAAGGGATCGCCGGCCCCGGTTGTCGGATCGGCCCCGGCGGTCCGGAGCCCGCCGATAAAGGTGCTGGGAATGCAAAGCGGATAACCGCTGGAGAAAACATTGGTGTAGTTATCCGGGTCGAGGGTGAATCGTGGGTCAGGGCTGCAGTTGACGCCCGCAGAACCGGGATCGCAGCCCACCCCGGCCTGGATGGTGTGCCGCCCGTCAGGGTCATTGAGCCGGACCATCACCCCGGTGGCCGGATCATTGGGAAGCCCATTGAGACGGAAATAACCCTCGGCGTAATTGATATAGGTAACGGTTCCGATGACCACCTCTTTCCCTTTTTCAATGAGCACGTCACCGGCGATGATATTACCGGCGTTGGTCCGGTTGGCCGAAATCGTGGCAAAACCGCCGGTTTTGGTAGTATTGCAAATATCGGCCTTGGCCAGGCCGGTCCCCCCCGTGGCCACACAGCCGGCCGGTGCCTGATCAAAAAGCTGCTTCAGGGTCAACCGGTTGGCCGGCAGGTCGAGAAGTAAATTCCGGGGGATGATAACCGTCTGCCCCCCGACGACGATGGTCCCGCCCGACCAATGGTCCGCCGGGTTATTGATGGTAATCCGCTGAATTTCGCCGCTGATCGGCGATTGAGTCGGAACGGCCTGGGCGATCCCCCCAAGACCGGCGGTCAACAAAAAAAACATAAATAAAAAACAGGTGTACTTTTTCATTTCATCTCCTCCTGAAATCTCCCGCACACGCATCCCCTGAGCGGAAAGTGTGCGGGTGGGATACGATTTTAAGCAGAAAATCCGCATCCCCGATAAAGGTTACTGAATTTTCATGGTCAACAAACAGTCCGGTGGCGCCCCGTTCCATTAACAACCGATGCATTACGTTGTTAGATTTATTTTAAACCAATGGGGAAAGAAAACGGAATAACGGCAACACTCTATTTTCTCCTTTTTTTTCCCTCATTTTTTGATGGCCGGATTAAATTTTTACGATTTCGTTAGTTAGTATCCATCCGGAAATCCAAGATTCCCGGATGAGAACGAGTTAAACTTGCCGGCTCTGTGTCCGCGGCACGGGAGGGGATTCCGGTGCGGGAAGGAAGGACCGTCTATGTCTGAAACAAACTTTCATTCCCTGCTGACGGGAATGTCCCCAACGGCTCCCCACTGGGTCACGGTAATGCCGTTGTCAATGGAAGGGATGATGTACCAGTTGCCATCAGACGGACGCCAAACGGCAACGTCCGTCTTTCCATCGCCGTCATAATCTGCGGCCACGGGAACATCACCGGGTACCCCCCAGGAGGTAATAGACGTAGCGCCGGTGGCGGAATCGGTGATATACCAGTTACTATCGGAAGGACGCCAGACCGCGATGTCTTTCCTGCCATCCCCGGTAAAATCGCCGGCCGATGACGGACAGTTGACCGCCGCCCTGATATTGTCCACCCCCAATTGGGCGTCAATCATCGGCGGGGGAAAAGTGGGCGTCGGACTGTGAAAGAGGCGCTGCCGGGGAAAATTACGGTGCTGGCCACTTTACCCTTAATCGATACGGAACAATCTCTGCCCCCCGGAAAAGTCAAACCTTTGGGGTCCGCCGGCAAAGCCGGGGTGGCCTGGTCCGTAAACCGCGTGGTAAAACGGCCCCGAATTCAGTCCATCCCTCGACACGGATGCTATCATCTTCCGGACAGGTGGTTTGGCGTTTGGCAGGTGAAAAAGAACCCGCTTCCCAAAGATCCCCGAATCTTCCACTTCGACCAGGGTGGTCTGATGAACAAAGGTTCGAGAATGAACATGGCCGCAGACAGAACATATGGGAGCGGTATCTTGAAGGGGTTTCAAAACAACATGAAAACAGGTTTTATCATTCCGAACCAGATGGGTACTTGAAAGTTTGGTATGTTTAGCAATTCGGTGATGGTCTCTGACTGCATCGGATTGGACCCCCGGTATCGGTTTGTTCGCAAACTGACCATACCAGATGCGGTCCATATCCGATGTATTTTTGTTTCGCCCCTATTTATGAGGCTTTCTGTTCACCTAAAAAAAAGGAATGCAGCCCCTGTCAATGAAGAGGCTGCATTCCCGAGGTGGGGTTTCTAAGGCATAGGAATATCGCCAGGCGCTCCCCACTGGGTCACAGTTGGAATGCCGGTCGAAGACGGAATAATATACCAATTCCCTTCACCGGGCC
>JACRCK010000317.1 GCA_016219065.1 Deltaproteobacteria bacterium | reverse complement strand
GCGCCGGGCCAGTTCGGGCAGCCGGCTGACGGTGCCTCGCCCGAAAATGATTTCCCCCGCCCCGTTGAATGAAAAACGGTTCATGATGTCTGTCCTGTCCATATTAATATGAAAATACCGTTCGGCGTTCGGCGTTCGGCGCAGAAGCTTAAAGGCTCTGATATACCAGGGGCGGGGACTTCGGCGAGCCCTTTCGACCAGCTCAGGGCCTTGAGCCTGTCGAAAGGCCCTTCGATTGACTCAGGGTCTTGAGCTTGTCGAAAGACTCAGTCGAGCCGTTAATCCCCTCCCGCCTATGGACTGCCATTTTCATGTTTCACGGATGCCCGCCTTATTTAACCTTGAACCGCCGGGGTTCGATCCCGTACTTGGCGATTTTGTAATTGATAATACGCTGGGTGATCTCCAGTTCCTCGGCAGCCCGGGAACTGATTCCGTTGGTTTTTTTCAAGGCCTCGATGATCATTTCCTTCTCGAAGGCCTCGACGGCCTGGTCGAAGGAAAGCTTGGTCCGGGTATTGGAACTCTCGGCGGTCTGCAGGGTGGGCGGCAGATGGTGGCTCTTGATGGCGTCTTCCTCACAGATCAGAACGGCCCGTTCCATACAATTCTGGAGTTCCCGGACATTGCCCGGCCAGTGGTACTCCATCAGCAAATCGATGGCCGGCGTGGAGATCCGTCGAATATTTTTCCGGTGCTCCTGATTGTACTTTTCCAGGAAGAATTCGGCCAGCAGCAGGATATCCGTCCGGCGCTCCCGCAGGGGGGGCAGGTAGATCGGAAAGACGTTCAGGCGATAATAGAGATCTTCCCGGAACCGTTTTTCCTCGACCGCCTTTTCCAGGTTCTGGTGGGTGGCCGTGATGATCCGTACATCCACCGGGATGGGCTGGCGGCCTCCCAGGCGGTCGATCTCCTTTTCTTGAATCACCCGGAGCAGTTTGGCCTGGATGCTGGGGTTGAGGTCGCCGATTTCGTCCAGGAACAGGGTCCCCCCGTGGGCCCGTTCAAATCGTCCTAATTTCAAGGCGTTGGCCCCGGTGAAGGCCCCTTTCTCGTAGCCGAAGAGTTCGCTTTCCAGCAGGGTTTCCGGCAGGGCCGCGCAGTTGACCTTAATAAACGGCTTGCGGGCCCGGAGGCTCCGGTAATGGATGGCGTTAGCTACCAGCTCCTTGCCGGTGCCGCTTTCCCCCCGGATCAGCACCGTGGCATTGCTTTCGGCCACTTTGTGGATCATTTCGTATACTTCCCGCATGGGCCGGCTGCTGCCGATGATGTTTTCGATCTGATATTTTTCGGTCAGTTCCTTATGAAGACGGAGGTTTTCGTCCAGGAGCTTTTCCTTTTCCCGGTTCAGGTGCTGCACTTTATTGACCGTTTCAGCAATCAGGGCGGCAATGATGGTCAAAAAGCGCAGGTCTTCCTCCAGGGAAATGTCGTTGCCGAACAGCCGGTCGACGCTCAGGGCCCCGATGGTGTTTTTCCCGATCTTGATCGGCACGCAGATGAAGGAAATGTCCTCCTTTTCCAGATTTTTCCGGGACCGGGTCTTGTTCAGGAACAGAGGTTCCTGGCTGATGCGGGGGATGATGGCCGGTTCACCGGTCTGGACCACCCGCCCGGTGATACCTTCACCCAGCCGGTATTTGCCCCGGCGCTTGGCCTCCGGGGAGAGATCATGGGCCACCTCGATGGAGATCTCCGAGGAAAGGGGATTGAGGATGCTGACGGTGGCCCGGCTCATGCCCAGGAATTTGGAGAGGATACTCAGGACCGCGTGCAAGGACTTGGTCAGGTCCAGAGCGGCGTTCAGCGCTTTGGCGATCTCGTACAGGCAATATATTTCCCGGGTGTAAAGGGAATGGTCCAGTTCTCCGGGGGGAATGATCGGGTTTTTCATGAAGGAGCCTCCCGTGATCCTCTAACACAGGTCTTTTATAAAAACAACATTTTTGTAATTTACCGCCTGAAGTCACCTGTTCCGGAAAGCCGCGGCGGAAAGGCCCGCCTCCCTTTTCCCTTGACAGTCCGGCCGGTCTTCCCTATACTCCTGAAACACATGTAAACGGTTATAGTCAAATAAATCAATCGGTTTTCCCTTTACCCGCTACGCCTGGGACGCCTGTTCCGGGGTCCCGCCTAAGGATGAAAACCGGCAAGGAGGCCTCCATGTTTCAAAAATCATTTATCCCCTACAAAGGCTACTGGTCCTCTCCCTTTTCGCGCTGGCAGATGTCTTTCCAGAACATCAATGCCATCGAATTGGCGGCCGCCAGCGCCCGCAAGTTTTTCGAGGTCCGGGGCTACAATCCCGCCCTGTTCGACGGCTGCGTTCTGGGCATGACCATCGGCCAACCGGCCTGGTTTTACGCCAATCCCTGGTTCTGCGCCCTCATGGGCAACGACCGGATCAGCGGGCCCACCGTCAGCCAAGCCTGCGCCACCGGCGCCACGTCCATCTACACCGCGGCCGCCGGCGTCGAGGCGGAGATGTACCAAAATGTCCTGGTGGCCACCACGGACCGCTGCTCGAACGGCCCGCACAGCGTCTGGCCCAATCCGAACGGCCCCGGAGGCCAGGTGATCAGCGAGAACTGGCTGATGGACAACTTCAACCGTGATCCCTACGCGCGGCAGGCCATGGTTCAGACCGCTGAAAACGTGGCAGCCAAATGCGGCGGGGTGACCAAAGAGGAATCGGATGCCATGGCCGTTCGCCGGTATGAGCAGTACCTGATGAGCCTGGCCAACGACCGGGAATTCCAGAAGGGCTACATGATTCCGGTGGAAATCCAGATTTCCAAGAAAAAAACCCTCCTGGTGGAGACGGATGAAGGGATCTCGGCCTGCACCCCGGAAGGCCTGGCCCCTTTGAAACCGGTCATCCCCGGCGGCTGTATTTCTTTCGGCGCCCAGACCCATCCGGCCGACGGCAATGCCGGCCTGATCGTAACCACCCGGGAAAAGGCCCGGGAATTGAGTCCGGACAAGAGTGTCACGATTCAGATCCTGAGTTATGGATATAACCGGGCGGAAAAGGCCCATATGGCCGCGGCCGTCACCCCCGCCTCGGAAATGGCTTTACAGCGGGCCGGATTGGAAGTGAAAGACCTGGCGGCCGTCAAAACCCACAACCCCTTTTCGGTGAACGACGTGGTCATGGGCCGGCTGATGAAGATCCCCGATGCCATTTTCAACAATTACGGGAGTTCCATGGTCTTCGGCCATCCCCAGGGCCCGACCGGCACCCGTTGTACCGTGGAACTGATCGAGGAACTGGTGAAAATCGGGGGCGGGTACGGCCTGTTCGCCGGCTGTGCCGCCGGGGATACGGCGGCAGCCCTGGTGATTAAAGTATCCTAATCAAATAAATAAACACCTGGAGTTTTTTCCAGGCAAAACTCGAAATCCGAAATCACATTATCAATAGCCTAACAGTGCGAGATCCCCCCTCCCCCCAACCCCCTCCCGCCGGGGGAGGGGGAGACGTTTCGGTCATTTGAATTTTAATAATTCGTGCTTGTTTCGGATTTCGTGCTTCGAATTTCGGATTTAATCGTTAGAAATGTCAACAACAACCATTACTGTTCCATTTATTGAAGGCGACGGCATCGGGCCGGATATCTGGCAGGTCGCCCGGCCGGTGCTGGAGGCCGCCGTCCAACGGGTGTACGGCGGGGATAAGAGCCTGTCCTGGCTGGAGATCCTGGCCGGAGAAAAGGCCTTCGCCCGGACCGGGGAATGGCTGCCCCGGGAAACCCTGCAGACGATTCGCCAGTACGGTCTGGCCCTCAAGGGCCCTTTGACCACCCCGGTAGGTAAGGGGATCCGGAGCCTCAACGTGCAGCTCCGGCAGGAATTGGACCTCTATGTCTGCCTGCGCCCGGTGCGTTATTTCCGGGGCGTGCCCAGCCCCATGCGCCGGCCCGAACTGGTCGACATGGTGGTTTTCCGGGAAAATACCGAGGACGTCTACGCCGGGATCGAATGGCCGGCCGCGGCCCTGGAAACCCTGGAACTGATCCGCTGGATCGAGGAAAAAACCGGTAAACACCTGGAACCCGATACGGCGATCGGCATCAAACCGATCAGCCGGGGAGGGACGCGCCGGCTGGTGCGCCGGGCTATCCAGTACGCCCTGAGCCGGGGGAAATCGAGCGTGACCCTGGTGCACAAGGGCAACATCATGAAATACACCGAGGGGGCCTTCCGCCTCTGGGGTTATGAGCTGGCCCGGGAGGAGTTTCCCTCAGAAACGATTCCCGAGAGCGAACTGAATAAAGCCGACGGCGCGGAAGCGGCGGGCGCCCGGATCATCATCAAAGACCGGATAGCGGACATGATGTTTCAACAGGTCCTGCTCCGTCCGGAGGAATATTCGGTAATCGCCACTCCCAACTTGAACGGCGATTACCTTTCCGATGCCCTGGCCGCCCAGGTGGGTGGCTTGGGCATGGCCCCCGGGGCCAATATCGGGGATTCCTGCGCCGTCTTTGAGGCTACCCACGGATCGGCTCCCCAATACGCCGGTCAGGACAAGGTCAACCCCGGATCGCTCATCCTGTCCGGGGCACTGCTCCTGGAGCATCTCGGCTGGGAAGAGGCGGCCGCCAGCATTTATGAGGGGTTAGAGCGGACTATTGCCCAGGGAATCGTTACCTATGATCTGGCACGTCAGATGTCCGGGGCCCGGGAGGTTTCGTGTTCCGGTTTTGGAAAGGCCTTAATCGAGAATCTTCCCTGACCGCCTCCTGGGGGACGGGGGTCTCAGCCCTCATCTTCCCTCTCCGCTGTCCATTTTGCGGAGTTCAGGTCTCCGGCGGTCAAAAACCCGGCTGGTGTCCTGAATGCCGGGAGGGGATCCGGTGGCTGACTGCACCCTGCTGTTCCCTTTGCGGGCATCCCTATCCCCAGGGCGGAGGCGACCATCTCTGCGAACGCTGTCTCCGGGAACCGCCGTATTTTGATCGGGCGAGGTCTCTGGTGGTTTATCAGGGTCCGGTGGCCCGGGCCATCCAGCGGTTTAAATATCAAAAAGACTTTCTGTTGACTGCTTCGCTGGCCCGGCTGGCCGAGCACTACCCCTGGGAAAAGGAATGGTTCGACGTCCTGATCCCGGTCCCGCTGCACCTGAAAAGGCTCCGGGAAAGAGGTTTCAATCAGGTCGTGCTCTTGAGCCGGGCCTGCCGGGATCTCCCTTCAAAAAAATTGAAGCCCCGAGCCCTGCGGCGGATCCGGCCTACCGCTTCCCAGATCCATTTGACCCCCGCCGAACGGCTGAAGAACGTTGCCGGGGCTTTTCAGGTCAGCCGGCCCGGGGAAGTCGCGGGGAAGGAAATTATGCTGATCGACGACGTCTATACCACCGGAGCGACGGTAAACGAATGTGCCCGAACATTGAAAAAGGCCGGCGCCGAACGGGTTACGGTGTTCACCCTGGCCCGGGTTGTTCCCGCATGAATACCAAAATCATTCCCCGGGCGAAAATCCCCTCGTTAATACGGTCTCTTCGCCAGCAGCCGGTCCGGATCGTTTTCACCAACGGCTGCTTCGACCTGCTCCATGCCGGCCATGTCCGCTACCTGGAAGAAGCCGCCGGGCAGGGCGATTATCTGCTGGTGGGCGTAAACAGCGACCGGTCCGTGCGCCGGATCAAAGGTCCGGCCCGGCCCTTGATTGCGGAAAAGCAAAGGGCCGAAGTTCTGGCTGCCCTGGCCTGTGTTTCCGGGGTGGTCCTTTTTTCCGAACCGGACCCTTACCGGCTGATCGAATTGATCCGACCCGATGTCCTGGTCAAAGGGGCGGATTGGGCGGCGGAGCAGATCATCGGGGCCGACCTGGTCCGGTCCTATGGCGGAAAGGTTCACCGGGTGGACTTGGTTCCGAAGATCTCCACTTCGGAAATCATCCGCCGCATCGTAGAACGCTACGGTCGATCAGCGTCGGAAAAGGGCGAATAGCAGCGTTAACAGGATACTGATGATCAGGGAGGTCGCCAGGGGAAAATAAAGGCTGAATCTTTCCCCCTTATAAAAAAAATCCCCCGGAAGCCTGCCCAGCCAGGGGATCTTGGGCAGCAGAACAAGGATCCCACCCAGGACGATTAAAACGAGTCCTAAAAAAATCAATAACTTGCCTATTGAACCCATGGGATTTCCTCATGAACGGTCTCCGGCGGCGCCGTGCAAGGAAAATAGGGTTGGGACCCGCCTTAGGGAACCGGGGTATTCGGTACCATTTTAACTTGAAGCCCTTTATGGTGTCAATGAAACGGAATCATTGCTTTTCGAGCAGGGAATAATTAATAATTAATAATTAACTGTTAATTATAATTCTTGCAGTCTATTTTCGTAACTGGAAAAAGGAGGGGCCAGGGAATATGTCCGAAGAAGAAGAAAAAGGCTTTGTGTTTAAAGACCGGCGCAAGCTTTCACAGGCTGAAGAGGAATCACCGAAAGAAAAGGCGCCCCGGGAGGAACCGCCCCGGGCTGCGGAAGAAACCCGGGAAGCACCGCCCTATCCCCCTCTGCCGGAAGTCAATTTTTCCACCTTCGTCGTTTCGCTCAGCACGGAAATCCTCTTCCATCTGGGTGAAATTCCCCACCCGGAATCCGGAGAGCGGCAAAAAAACCTGCCCCTGGCCAAGCACGCCATCGATACCCTGGCTATGCTCCAGGAAAAGACCCGGGGCAATTTAACCGAAGAAGAAATGAAACTGATGGAGAGCATGCTCTACGATCTCCGCATGTGTTTTATCCGGACGTCCTGAGAGAGGCCCTTTTCTTCATTACGGGGCCTTGCGAAATATGTAACTTTATTGTTTTTATCTAATTAACCATTAATTATTTTTTAATTAATTGTTAATGAGGAGGCAAGTTTATGAGCACGGCATTTTTTAAACGTAAATATATCTGGACCCTGGCCGGGGTTTCCTTTCTATCTCTGATCGCCGGGTTGATTATTGCGGCGAATTTAAACTGGACCCACCCGCTTTCGGCCAAAACGGAACCCCCCCTGGTGGGCGGAGTGCCCTCTTTCGCCGATTTGGCCCAGAGGGTGTCTCCGGCGGTGGTAAATATCAGCACTGTCAAACGGGTCAAGGGCGGAGGCCGGGTCTTCGATTTTTTCATGGGGCCCCGGGGCCGGGAGCGGCAGGGCCCGATGGATGATTTCTTTGAACGATTCTTCGGAGATACGCCGCAACGGGAGTTCAAGCAAAAGAGCCTGGGGTCCGGGATCCTCATCGACGGGGGAGGTTATATCCTGACCAATAACCATGTGGTCGAGGATGCCGACGAGATCAAGGTGATTTCCAGTGAGAACAAGGAATATGACGCCAAAGTGATCGGGCGGGACCCCAAGACCGACCTGGCCCTGATCCAGATCAAGTCCTGGAAAGGGTTTTCCACGATCAAACTGGGTGATTCGGATGAACTCCGGGTGGGGGACTGGGTAGTGGCCATCGGCAATCCCTTCGGGCTGGACCATACGGTCACAGCCGGGATCGTCAGTGCCAAAGGCCGGGTGATCGGAGCCGGGCCCTATGACAACTTCATCCAGACCGATGCCTCCATCAATCCCGGCAACAGCGGGGGACCCTTGATCAATCTGAAGGGAGAAGTGGTCGGCATCAACACGGCCATTTTTGCCGGAGGGCAGGGGATCGGGTTTGCCATCCCCATCAATACGGCCAAGGAACTGATCGGCCAGTTGAAGGATAAGGGAAAAGTGACCCGGGGCTGGCTGGGAGTGAACGTCCAGAAGGTGACCCCGGACCTGGCCAAAGCCTTTAATCTTCAGGCGGAGACGGGGGCCCTGGTGGGCGATGTCATATCCGGCAGCCCGGCGGAAAAAGCCGGGATCAAACCAGGCGACATCATTATGGAATTCAACGGCAAAGCGGTCAAGGAAATGAGTGAACTGCCCCGGCTGGTCGCCGCCGTTCCCGTGGGAAAGGATGTGGACGTCAAGCTCCTTAGAAACGGGGAGACCCTGGTGGTGAAAGCCAGGATTCAGGAGTTGCAGGATAAAAACCTGGCGGCGGTCGGATCCACACCCTCGAAGGAAGGTCTCGGGTTGTCGGTCAAGGAATTTACTCTGGAATTGGCCCGTCGCTACAGCCTGTCCTATGAGCCGGGGATCCTTGTGCTCCAGGTCAAAGAAGGGGGGCCGGCCGATGAAGCCGGCATTCAGCCCGGCGATATCATCAAAGAGGTGGACCGGAAACCGGTCAAGGACCTGAAAACCTATCAAACGCTAATTGACGGTCATAAAAAGGAGAATCCCCTGCTGCTCCGGCTCAAGCGCAAGGACAGCAATCTCTTTGTCAGTATCCGCATCGGAGAATAACGCTGCCGTTTATCTTAAGTAAGGGGGCCGTTCCGGGCCCCCTTTTTTTTGAGGGCACCTTTCGTTATGATGTCTAGTATATCCCATTTCGGAGCATGAAAATTCCTATTCGTATTAAGCTTTCGCGCCGAACGCCGAACGCCGAACGCCGAACGCTATTTTAGTATTAACCATGTCCGTTCTAACCTTCAAGGCGCCGGCCAAGATCAACCTGCGCTTGAAAATACTGGGGAAAAGGGCCGATGGCTATCATGAGATCGAAACCCTCATGCAGCGAATCGGCCTGTGGGATACGATCCGTCTACGGCCCGGGAGTAGGGGGACCCAGTTGGTCTGCCCAGGTTATCCGGAACTCGAAGGGAGACACAACCTGGCGGTCAAGGCCTTGGACCTTTTGTCCGAGGAGTTGGGCCGGCCTTTGTCGTTTCGAATTCACCTGACCAAACGGATACCTATGGGGGCCGGTCTGGGCGGCGGAAGCAGCGATGGGGCAGCCGTTTTGAAGGGGGTCAACGACTGGCTGGGTCGCCCGGTCTCCTCGGATCGTCTTTTTGATCTGGCGGCCCGCCTGGGTTCGGATGTCCCCTTTTTCCTGTTGGAACAGGCCGCCTGGGCCCGGGGCCGCGGGGAACGGTTGGAGCCGGCCCCGGGTTTGCCATCCTGGTGGGTGGTTCTGGTCTTCCCGGGCTTCCCGCTGTCCACCTCCTGGGTTTACGGCCAACTTAAAATACCATTGACAAAAAAAAATAAACGGATAATAATAAAAGGTTTAAAAATAGAGACTGATATGCTCCCAGCGGAATTGCTGGAGAACGATCTGGAACAGGCGGTTTTCCCCCGGTATCCGGTTTTGGCGGGCCTAAAGGAAGCCCTGCAGCGGCGGGGCGCCGACGGGGCCTTGATGACCGGGAGCGGTTCGACGGTTTTCGGCCTGTGGCCAGATAAAGCGGGGGCGGTCCGGGCGGTCCAGGGGCTCAAAACGGAAGGCTGGAAGCAGGTGCTTCTGGCCCGGGGGCTGCCCTGAGCGGCTTTCCCGGGTTCGGCCAGGTCCAACACTGGGGTGTCGTCAAGCGGTAAGACACGGGTCTTTGGAACCCGCATTCGGAGGTTCGAATCCTCCCACCCCAGCCAGCCGCCAGCTTACCGCTTGGCAGCGTGCGTTAGGAATGCAATTTATTAAGGGGCCGTGGATGAAGAAACCGATAAACGATCAGTTGAAATTTTTCACGGGAAATTCGAACCCGGAACTGGCGAAAAAAATCTGTGCTTATTTGGGCATCCCCATCGGCGCCATCCAGGTCCGGCGTTTCAGTGATGGAGAGATCTTTGTGGAGATCGGGGAAAACGTCCGCGGCAAGGACGTTTTTGTCATGCAGTCCACCTGTTCCCCGGTCAACGACAACCTGATGGAACTGCTTATCATCATGGACGCCCTGCGCCGGGCCTCCGCCCGCCGGATTACGGCGGTCATGCCCTATTACGGGTATGCTCGCCAGGACCGCAAGGTGGCCCCTCGGGTACCGATCAGCGCCAAGCTGGTAGCCGACCTGATTACGGCCGCCGGGGCCAGGCGGGTACTGACCATGGATCTCCATGCCGGGCAGATTCAGGGTTTTTTCAACATCCCGGTGGACAACCTGTTTGCCGCCCCGGTGCTTTTGGACTATATCAAAAAGCATTATAAAAATCACCTGGTGATGGTCTCCCCGGATGTGGGCGGCGTGGAACGGGCGCGAGCCTTCGCCAAACGGTTGAGCGCCCAGCTCGCCATTATCGACAAAAGGCGGGACCGTCCGAACTCTTCGGAAGTGATGAATATCATCGGGCAGGTCAAGGGCTGGAATTGCGTGCTGCTGGATGACATGGTGGATACCGCCGGAACATTGGTCAAGGCCGCCCAGGCCCTGGGCGAACAGGGAGCCCGGAGCATCACGGCCTGTGCCACCCACGCGGTGCTTTCGGGGCCGGCCCTGGACCGGATCAACGATTCACCCCTGCGCGAGCTGGTCGTGACCGACACCATCCCCGCTGTGGCTAAAGGCAAGCAATGCCCTAAGATCAAGGTCCTGTCCGTGGCCGGGCTGCTGGGCGAAGCCATTAAACGGATACACATGGAAGACTCGGTCAGTTCGCTTTTTATCTGAGGAAAAGGAGTTATTATGGAACAGATTCAATTGGAAGCCTTTGTCCGCCATCAGACCGGCAAGGGTCCGGCCCGGACCATGCGCCGCAACGGCAACGTCCCGGCCGTTTTTTACGGTCCGGAAGCCCAGCCCCTGCAATTGTACATCCGGAAGCTCGACCTGGAGAAGGTATTTAAAAAACAAGCCGGAGAAAACATTCTCTTCCAGCTCCAGATCAAGGGCGGGGAACAGGACCTTTCCAAGACGGCCATGATCAAGGAACTGCAGCGGCATCCGGTCAGCCGGGCTTATCTGCATACCGATTTTTATGAGATCTCCCTAACCAAGGAATTGGATGTGGAAGTGGGCATCCGCATAGTCGGCAAGTCACCGGGTGTGGAAAAAGGGGGGATTCTGCAGGAAGTCAGCCGGGAACTCACGATCCGTTGTCTGCCCATCACTATTCCCGATCATATCGAAGTGGATGTCAATGCCCTGGAAATCGGAGATTCCATCCATGTCAGGGACCTGCAATTGGCCCCGGGAATTAAAATCCTTACCGATCCTCTGGTGACTATTGTCAATGTCGTCCCGCCCATGGAGGAAAAACCGGTGGAGGGAGCAGCGGAAGCCTCGGGTGAAGTGGAAGTGGTGGCCAAAAAAGGCAAGGCTAAAGAGGAAGCCTAACCAAAAAAAATTCAAAAAAAACTTGAAATTTTTTTGGTTGAAAAAACCCGCTGAGATAGAACCCAAGCGAATGTATTTTTATATTAGATCCTTACAGCCATGGTTAGAGATAAATTCCCGGAACAAGGGCTGTAAGAATCTAAGGGAGCGATCGATCCGGTGTTCTTAATCGCCGGCTTGGGAAATCCTGGTAAAGCTTATCAGTTTACCCGCCACAACCTGGGCTTTCTAATCCTCCAGGACTTGGCCGCCCAGCACCAGATCCCGCTAACCCGGAAAAAATTCAAGAGTTTCTATGGTCAGGGAGAGATCGAGGGACAACAGGTCCTTTTGGTCCTCCCCCAGACCTATATGAACCTGAGCGGGGAGGCCGTCGGGAATTGGGTCCGTTACGCCCACCTGCCGGTGGATCGTTTGATCATCGTCCATGACGACCTCGATCTGCTTTGGGGTCGTTTGCGGATCGCCGCTCAGGGCGGCGCCGGCGGGCATAAAGGGGTTCTCTCCGTGATCGAACACCTGAAGACCCGGGCCTTCCTGCGCGTCCGGGCCGGGGTCGGACGGCCTCCAGAGAGGGTGACGGCGGAAGATTATGTCCTGGCCCCTATTCCCGGGGCGCAGCGTCCGGAATTGACGGCGTTGATTGAACGAGGCCGGTCGGCTGTCGAACATCTGCTCCGGGAGGGTCCGGAAAAAACCATGACCGTCTTTAACGATCGTCGCTCGGCAGCCTGCTGAAAACCCCCTGCCTTAAATACGAAATAACGAACATCGAACGTCCAACATCGAATTTAAAACGCAGGGTGGACGACTCGCCTCCCGGCCAAGCCATAATACCTTGGCAGGCGCCTATCCGAGCCCAGACCGAGTCGGTCTCAACTCGGGTCTTATCCTCTAGGCTTTTTCATACTTCATTGGATTTCAACGGTAAGTACTCCAGCGAGGGGACGATCCCGGAGAGGACTGGAGCGTCCAAGACTTGCAACGATAAAACTTGGGCACCCCCCTTTACCAAAGGGGGGTGGGGGGGGATTTTCAGTCTTCGCGGGCGCTTGCCTTTGGCATGATGGTTTGGTCAGCCACCTTACTTTTGCGGCTCTTCTTTTTTACCCTGGTCAGAAACCTGACAGGAAGTGGGCGACATTCAGGTAGACACCCCCAGCCGGGGCAGAAGCCAACGGTTCAGGGCCAGCCAGACCCCCAGTATCAACAGTAGCCACAGTACGCTCTTCATCGTTTACCTCTGGTCAGGGCGGTTTGCGAACCGCCCTGCGATTGTGGGAACACCCGGTTCCCGGTCATCCGGCTCAAGAAAATCCGCCGCCGGAGGGGCCGCAGGTTGACGGGCTCGGTATCCCTTTCCCCGAGCCGCCGCCGCCCTTGGTAAAAGCGGACAGAATCCGCAGATTGTTGGCGCTTTGGCAATAGGGGCAGGCCACCGTTTCCTGCCCCGAGGTCCAGATTATTTTTTCAAATATTTTGGAGCAATCCAGACAGCGGTATTCATAGATCGGCATCATCGTTCTCCTTTGAAAGGTCTTCAAATAATAATCATTCTTCCAGGGGTGTCAAGACGGGCCAAACCGGTGCGGGCGGAGGTACAAGGCTACAGAGGGGTCAGGGTTCTATCCAGACCGGGGTGCCGAGGGGAACGCTGCTGAACAGGTTGTCCATATGCTGATTGTGGAGGGCGATGCAGCCCTGGGTCCAATCCTCACCCCGACCATCTCCATGGATCTCGATCAGCCCCCCGATGCCGATGCCGTTCGGGAGCTTGCCCGTTTTTAAAGCCGAATCATAACGGG
>JACRCK010000313.1 GCA_016219065.1 Deltaproteobacteria bacterium | reverse complement strand
CCTGCCCGGTCGGGAAAGCGTGCAGGAGGAAATGTTGATTCGTCTGAAAAACCAGTTGCGGCTCCAGACCAACCTCAATTATCAGATTGAAATCCATCCTTTTCAGTCGCTACCGCGGCCTGAAGGTAAAGCCCGGCGGTTTAAAGATTTACGGAAACACGATTAGCACATTCCAGAGAGGTCGGGACCGTATATGGAGCCAAAGCAAACCGTCCGGTTGGAAAAAATAGACGCACAAATCCAAGCCATCAAAAAGGCCGCCCTGGAAATGAAAAATATTTCCGGCGGAATCCAGGCCCTGGACTGCAACATCCAACGAATCCTGGCCAGCGTAAAAATGTTGGAAATAAATTTCAGTGATCTCCGGGAGTTGGATGCGTCCGGCCGGGGGGCGTCCAACCCAATGCCGTTAACTTAAGGATAATTCCCCGGTATAGAGCGTCACCCCGGTGGAAGCCGGGGTCCAGAAAACCCGAAAAACCTGGATTCCGGCTTTCGCCGGAATGACTGCAAGGACTCAATTTCAAAATAAAATCTGTTAAGTTAACAGCATTGCGTCCAACCGTCCCCAGGCCGTTTTTTCTTGACAGATTTTCTTTAAAAAAATTATACTACGCGATTATATTTTAGCTATTTTATAACTATCCGTGCCGGGCCGGCATAAAAATATCTCGGGGTTGCATCGACTCGAAAAATCCTTGATTTAGACGTTCCTTTGGAGTTACAAGCCGTACCGGATTGATGATTTCGCGAAAGGGGGTGATCGGCTCGCGGTACAGGGGAAAGATCCATTGAGGTCCATGGCGATCCGTCGCCCCATTGAGGTCATATCCATTAAGGAGGAAAGACATGTTTAAAAAGGGATTAGCGTTGTTTCTCGGTGCCGGTTTACTCATTTCCACCATGCTTTTAGCCACCGCCCCGGCCCAGGCCGCGGTCGAACTCACCTACTCCATCTTTTTCCCCGCCACCCACGGACATTCCCTGTTGGCCACCGAATGGGCCAAAGAGGTTGAAAAACGGACCAGCGGCGCGGTCAAGATCACCATGTTCCCCGGCGGGACCCTCACCCCGGCGCCCCAATGCTATGACGGCGTGGTCAAAGGGATCTCCGATATCGGCATGTCCGTCCTCAGTTATACCGCCGGCCGCTTTCCTTTGATGGAAGTTATCGACATGCCGCTGGGATATAAAAGCGGGGCCCAGGCTACCCGCCTGATCAACGCCTATTACCAAAAATTTCAACCCAAGGAATTGGATGATGTAAAGGTCATGTACCTCCATGCCCACGGCCCCGGCATCGTCAACTCCAAAAAGCCCATCGCCAAACTGGAGGACATGAAGGGCCTGAAATTCCGCTGCACCGGAACCAGCGCGGAAGTGGTCAAGCACCTGGGCGGGACCCCGGTGGCCATGGCCCAGAACGAAACCTATGACGCCCTACAGAAGGGGGTTGTGGACGGGGTTATGTCGCCCATCGAGACCATGAAGGGCTGGAAATTCGCCGAAGTGGTCAAATCCTCCACCCTCAATTACGGGTCGGCCTACTCGCTGGGATTCTTTGTGGTCATGAACAAGCAGAAATGGAATGCCCTGCCCAAGGAGGTCCAGGCCACGATTAGCAAGATCAACGAGGAATGGATCGAAAAGACCGCCAAGGCCTGGGACACCTACGACAAGGAAGGCCTGGAATTGACCAAGGCCAAGGGCAACCAGGTGATCACCCTGTCCAAACAGGAAGACGAGCGCTGGGCCGGCCTGGTCAAACCCATTATGAACGAGTGGGTGCAGAAGACCAAGGCCAAGGGGCTCGCCGGTGACGAAGCCCTGAAGTTCTGTCTGGACTGGCTGAAGAAAAATCAATAGGTTCGCAGCGGGGTTTCGGGGCGTTGGCTGACGGCCCGAAACCCCGCTTGCGGTTGATCCGAACGGTACGACAAGAAACGGAATGCAATCGTCATGGATCTGATTCAAACCGCACTGCGCCAAGTGGCCCGCTTCATGTACTGGATCGCCGGAGCCGCCCTGGCGGCCATGATGTTTTTAACCGTGGCCGACGTAGTCCTCCGCTACTTCAAAATGCCCATTCTGGGGACCTACGAGATCGTCTCCATGCTGGGCGCCGTGGTGATCGGGTTCGCCATCCCCCAGACGACCCTCGAACGGGGCCATGTGCTGATGGACTTCATCACCGGCCGGCTGCCCTTCGGGGGGCGACGGATTTTCCATTTGGTGACGCGTCTGCTGGCCGTGCTCACTTTTTACATCATCGGCTGGAACCTTTATAAACTGGGGAATGATTTGCGCCAGGTCGGCCAGGTTTCCTTGACCCTGAAATTCCCGGAGTACCCGGTGGCCTACGGGATCGCCGTCTGCTGTCTTTTGGAATGCCTGGTTTTGCTCTCCGACCTGATTTTGAAAAAGGAGGAGGCCTCATGAGTTTCGAGATGATCGGCCTGCTGACGATTATTCTGCTGTTCGTCCTTTTTTTGATGGGCCTGGAAATCGGCTTTGCCATGGCCCTGGCCGGCTTCATCGGCTTCGCCGCCATCGTCAACGTGCCGGCCGCCCTGAACCTGGTGGCCAAGGATATTTTCAGCGTTTTCTCCTCCTATGGGTTTACGGTCATCCCGCTGTTCGTGTTGATGGGGCAACTGGGGGCCAGCGGCGGAATAGCCCGAAATCTCTACGACTCGGCGTATAAATTTATCGGCCACATCCCGGGCGGCCTGGCTATCGGGACCGTCGGGGCGGCCACGGCCTTCAAGGCCATCTGCGGCTCCTCGCCGGCCACGGCGGCTACCTTCGCCACCATCGCCGTTCCGGAAATGGACCGTTACGGATACGACAAACGGCTGTCCTGCGGGACGGTGGCCACCGTGGGAACCCTGGGGGTCCTGATCCCGCCCAGCGTCACCCTGATCGTCTACGGAATTTTGACCGAAACCTCGATCGGCAAATTATTCTTGGCCGGCATCATCCCCGGTCTGATCATCGCCGCCTCTTTTGTGGTGACCCTCTTCGGCTGGTCCAAGGTCAATCCCCGGCTGGGGCCTAAGGGGCGGAGATCTACCTGGAAGGAGCGACTGGCCTCCCTGCCTCCGGTTATCTGGGTCCTGGTCATTTTCATTTTGGTCGTCGGCGGCCTGATGCAGGGGCTTTTTACCCCCACCGAGGCGGGCAGCATCGGGACCTTTGCCGTACTGGTCTTGACCACGCTCAAGCGGGACATGAATTTAAAAAAATTCATGAAGGGCCTGAGCGATACGTTGCGGATCGGCTGCATGGTCATCACCCTGATCGCCGGGGCCACCATCCTGGGGCATTTCTTTGCCGTCACCCGCACCCCGTACATGGTGGCCGAGTGGCTGGGGAGCCTGCCGGTGGACCGGAACGTGGTCATGATGATCATTTTCGCCGTGTACCTGATCGGCGGCTCCTTCATCGAAGACCTGGCCTTCCTCATCCTGGCCACGCCGATCTTCATCCCCCTGGTCCTCAAACTGGGCTACGACCCGGTCTGGTTCGGGGTAATCGTCTGCACCATTACCATGATCGGGATCATCCTGCCGCCCATGGCCATCAATGTCTTCGTGGTCTCCGGGGTAACCAAGGTGCCCATCGGACAGATTTACAAGGGGGTCTACCCCTTTATCGTGGGTATGTTCATTTGTCTCTTTCTCTTCCTGTTTTTCCCCCAAATCGCTCTGTGGTTGCCAAATATCCTGATTAAGTGATACACTGACCAGCGACTTCTCTCCCCCCTGCTTTTCCCGGCAGGGCGGGGGGGAAAGGTTATCCGGGGCCTGACGAGCTTTGGAGTATTGGAGCAATGGAGTGGTGGAGTATTGCCTTAAAGATCAATACTCCATTACTCCAACACTCCGATACTCCAAACCCTATCCTGCGGGATTCGCACTTGGTACCCGGATTTTTAAACGTTGACCGTTACCGCAGCCAGCAGCAATCATTTTCAGCCTAAGGAGACGATTATGGAGCCCTTGCAAGTGCTGTTTGCCTCTTCGGAAGTGGTCCCTTTTGCCAAGACCGGTGGGCTGGCCGATGTGGCCGGTTCCATGCCCCAGGCCCTTAAAAAGTTAGGTTGCGATGTCCGTCTGGTCCTGCCCCTGTACCGCATGGTCCGGCAGGGAAATTTTCCTTTGCAAAAGCGATTGGAAGGTTTGCCTGTCCATCTGGGCGGCCGCGCGCTGGAAGTGGATATTTACGAATCCGAGCTGGGCGATGGCCTGCCGGTTTATTTCGTGGAACGGGATGAATTTTTCGACCGTTCCTATTTGTACGGCACCCCCCGGGGAGACTATTTCGACAACGACCAGCGTTTCACCCTTTTTTGCAAAGCTGCGCTGGCCCTGTCCGAACAGCTTTCCTTCCAGCCGGACCTGTTTCACGGCCAGGACTGGCAGACCGGCCTGATCCCGGCCCTGCTGCATTTCCTCCGCCGGCGGGATCCTTTCTGGGCCGGAACGGCGTCGCTGTTCACCATCCACAACATTGCTTACCAGGGCCTGGTCGAGCCCGATATCCTCCCCCTGGCCGGGTTGCCCTGGGAGGCCTATACCCCTTCCGGCTTGGAATACTACGGCGCGGTAAGCCTGTTGAAGTCCGGGATCGTCTACAGCCAGATCATCAATACGGTCAGCCGGAAATACAGCCAGGAAATCCAGACCGAGGAATACGGGTACGGCCTGGAGGGGATCCTGACCTACCGCCAGGCCGACCTGTTCGGGATCGTCAACGGGGTGGACTATGAAACCTGGAACCCGAAAACCGACCCCCTGATCGCGGCTTCCTATGATCCGGATCAGCTCCAGGGCAAGGAAACCTGCAAGGCCGATCTGCTGCGGGAGTTCAACCTGTCCCCGGAACAAGCGGCCCACCCGGTCCTGGGCGTTATTTCCCGGCTGGCCGACCAGAAGGGGTTCGACCTGCTGGCCGCGGTCATGGACCGGCTTCTGCAGCAGGAGCTATCCCTGGTGGTCCTGGGCACCGGGGAGGAAAAATATCATCAACTGTTTTCGGAACTGGCTGCCAAGCATCCCCGGAAAATCGGCCTGCGCCTGGCCTATGACAATACCCTGGCCCATAAGATCGAGGCCGGCAGCGATATGTTCCTCATGCCTTCCCGGTACGAGCCCTGCGGTTTGAACCAGATTTACAGCCTGAAGTACGGGACCATTCCCGTTGTCCGGGCCACCGGCGGTCTGGACGACACCATCGTCCCCTTTGACCGGGAAACAAAAAAGGGGACCGGCTTCAAGTTCCACGAGTACACGGCCGACGATTTCTGGCTGGCCCTTTCGGAAGCCCTGGCCGTCTATCGGAATGCCGACCTGTGGAAAACCCTGATGCGCAATGCCATGGCCGTTGACTACTCCTGGGAAAATTCAGCCCGGGAATATGTGAACCTGTACCGCCTGGCCCGGGAAAGGCTGGCTAAGGGGCGATAAGACGAGAATAAAGACGAACGTCGAACATCGAACGTCCAACATCGAACATCGAATCAAAACGAAGATACCGTTCGGTGTTCGGCGTTCGGCGAAAGAGTTTAAACAAAATTTTCATGCTTCGCGGGTGCTCGCCCCGAGCATGAGAGTTTAGTACGAAAATAAAATCGTTGCTGGTTACTGGTTACTGGTTGCTGGTTAAAAAACGTCCGGTCCGTCAAGAATTAACAATTTTAAGAATTGATTATTGATTATTAGCCTTAAGCCTGGCCAGGCCCTTTATTTTCATGCTTCGCGGGTGCTCGCCCCGAGCATCCCGAGCATTTTGGGTTTAATAAGAATCAATGTGCTGTCGCCATAAAACACTGATCAGGGGTTTGATCCTGGGGGCCTGGCTGTGCTGGGCCGCCCTGGCCGGAGCGGTATCCTCCGGAGAAGATGTCCCGGCCGGATTTGAAAACCTCAACCTGACCCGGGAGCAACAGCAGGCCCTGCAGGATCTCCAAAACCGGTTTCGCCAGGATCTCGATCAAATCAGACAAAAAATCACGGCTCTGCGGTTGGAACTGCGGACTTTGAGTCCGGAGGATCGCCGGGGCGCCAAGGGACAGGGGATCCGGACCGGGATCAGAGAACTGTTTGTCTCCGGGCGGGAAAAGGCTTTGTTTTATCAGCAGGAGACCTGGAAACTGCTCAAAGAGGAGCAGCGGGAAAAAATACCGCCCGGGAACGACCTGGGTTTTCGCTGCCACTTCGGCGGATTTATGGGCTGGGGGCACGGCCGGGAGTTTCGAAGAGGTCCCGGCGCGCCTCCATCCGGTCTGGAAAAATCCCCGCTTCAGCCTTGAAGGCCTCCGTCATGTCCATCGGAAGTCCCCGCCGACAACGACCGTCTTTCAGCTACGCCCTCTATCTGTTTCTGGTCCTGGCCGTACTGCTCGTCATTTTACTGATCAACGGGTACCTGGAGGTCCAACGGACCCGCCGCCAGTTGTTCAATCTCCTGGAGAATGAAGGGCAACTGCTGGTTCGCAGCCTTGGTGCCGACTCAACCGTTCTGCTCGACCGCTTCCTGACGGCCCGGGAATCCCCTGCCGCCGGGTTTCCCGGGGAT
>JACRCK010000003.1 GCA_016219065.1 Deltaproteobacteria bacterium | reverse complement strand
AGTCCACCAAATTGGGTTAAGGAATATATTTAGATAAAAATCTACACAAAAAAATTAAAAATTAATTATAGGTCCAGAAATAAAGGAAACGCTAAAATGTAGTAATAAATCTATATATAGATATATTGCTACATTAATGGACGGGCAGGAGAGGGATTTCATATTTTTTCATTTTTTTGTACAGGGCCGTGCGATGAATGCCCAGTTCCCGGGCGGCCCGGTTTTTGTTGTAGTCGGCCTTCTGAATGGCCAGCGACAAGGCTTCTTTTTCCGCCTCTTCCTTCAGCCGCTTGAGCGAAGTGGGTCCGGAACCGGGTTGGCGGCGGATGTTCTGCAGGAAGATGGGCAGGTGATGCAGTTGAATGATCTCCCCGTCGATGGAGTAGATAATCCGTTCCAGGACATTGATCAATTCCCGGACGTTTCCCGGCCAGTCGTATTGCAGGAAGCGCTCCTGAACTTCCGGGGCCAGGCGGGTTACGTTGGCGCCCAGGTCCCGATTGAGCATCCGAACCAGGTGTTCGGCCAGGAGGGGGATGTCTTCCTTCCGGTCCCGGAGCGGCGGGATGGCGATCGGGATCACGTTGAGGCGGTAATAGAGGTCCTTGCGGAAGCGGCCCTGGGTCACCAGTTTTTCCAGAGGGGCATGGGTGGCGGTGATCAGGCGGAAGTTGCTTTGAATGATGCGGTTTCCCCCCAGGCGTTCGGTTTCCTTTTCTTCGATGACGCGCAGGAGCTTGGGCTGCATTTCCAAAGGCAGGTCCCCGATTTCATCCAGGAAGATGGTCCCTTGTTGGGCCAGTTCGAACTTGCCCGGCTTGCTTTTGCTGCCGGCGCCGCTGAAGGCTCCGGGTTCATAGCCGAACAGCTCGGATTCCAGCAAATCCCGGGGAATGGCGGCGCAGTTGAGACGGATGAAGGGAAAGGCCCGGCGCTCGCTGGCATAGTGAATGGCGTGGGCGAACAGCTCTTTACCCGTACCGCTTTCGCCCAGGACCAGAACCGGGGCGTTGGTTTTGGCGGCTTTGAGGGCCATTTTTTTCAATTCGGCCATCTCTCCGGTTTTGCCGATAATGTTTTTTATGGTATACTTGGCAGAACGGAGGCTGGTCAGTTCTTTTTCATAGAATTCCAGTTTGCTTTCCAGCACGCTCAGTTTTTTGGCCAGGGCCTGGACGTCCCGAACGTCCTCGAACATGACCTGCCCGTAGACGGCGATGGTGCGGCCGTCTTCCTGGATGGGGATGCGCTGAACCACCATATCCCGGCCCTTGATCCGGTGGGGGTGATTGATCTCCGGGAACCCCGTCCGGGCCACCGTTTCCATCCGGGTATTTTCCACGACTTCCCGGCAGTGCTTGCCGATGGCCTTCCGGGGATCGATGCCCAAAAAATTCCCGTAGGTCTTACTGAAAAAAATGATCCGGCCGGAGGGTTCGGTGATCATGACGCCGTTGCGGATATTGTCCAGCACCAATTCGTAAAAGCGAATTTTTTTCCGAAGTCCTTCGGTGATTTCCTGGGTCATGGGGCGGCACTCCTTTTGGGCCGGTTGCGGGAGATCCCGGGATGGTACCGGCTATTTTCGCATTGACGGCCAAATCCGTCTTATGATAGCACTCCAGGGGTCCCCTAGGAAGCGTCTATGTCCATTGCCTATTCCAGAATAAAAGTCCGGATCGTGGAAGTCCGGGGCCTGGAGACACCCGGTCTCGAGGAGGGTTCCACCTGGGAAAAAGGGAATCTTTTGTTCAGGAGCCCCCGGGAGGGCCGTATTTACCGATCTGAAAAATCCCGCTGGGCCAGGGGTACCGATGCGCAGGGCCGTTCCTATCTCCTTTGGGAGGCGGACCACTATAGGGCTCGGGGGCTGGTGATTCAACCGGAAGAAAGTTGTTACTGCTTCGAGGTTTCCCGGATCAGCGCCTGATCCTTCCGGAGGGGCAGGCGGATCTGGAAGGTGGATCCTTGCCCGGGGATTGAGGCCACGTGCAATTGCCCGCCGTGTTCGTCCACGATCTTCTGCGTCACCGGAAGCCCCAATCCGGTCCCCCGGGACTCCTTGGTGCTGAAAAAACGGGTAAAGAGGTTGGCCAGGACCGTCCGGTCCATCCCGATGCCGTTATCGCGCACCTGGAAAAGCAAGTGCTCTTCCTCCCGCCGGGTGGAAATCTCCACTTGCGGGGTTTCCGGCGCAAGGTAATCCTTCTCCCGGCAGGCGTCGACGGCATTCAGAATCAGATTCATGAGGGCCCGGACGATCGCGGTCGGATCCAGCGGGACGGAAAGTCCTTCTTCGCCCCGGACCACCAGCTCGATGCCCTCCGCCTGGGCGGTCTGCCCGACCAGACCGGCCGTGTCCCGGACCAGTTGCAACGGGTCGGTGGGATGCAATTCCGGGGTCCGTTCCCGGCAATAGTTCAACATATCCTGGCTGAAGTTGTTGATTCGCCCGATGGATTTCTGAACGATCTGCCACCCTTCTTCCAGGCCCGAGCGATCGTCGCGCTTCAAACCGCGGTTAACCAGGTAAGCCCCGCCCTTCAGGATGTTCAGGATGTTTTTGAGGCAGTGGGCCAGACCGGCCACCGTCTGCCCAATGGCCGCCAGTCGTTCGTTTTCGATGAGTTTTTGCCGGAGCCGGTTTTCTTCGGTGACGTCCTTGCTGATCCCGACGGTTCCCAGCACGTCCCCGTTGCGGTCCCTAAGCAGGGACAGGGAAAGGCTGATTTCGACCACCTGTTCGTTTTTGGCCAGCAGCCTGGTTTGATAGTTGTTGACCGCCCCCCGGGCCCGGACTTCTTCCCGCAGTAGTTTGCGGCTGGCCGGGTCCTCCCAGATTTCCTCGATGTTACGGCCCAGCAGTTCCGCTTCGGTGTAGCCCAGCATACGCTCGCCGCCCGGGTTGAAGGTGACGACGCGGCCGGCCAGGTCAGTGGTGATGATCATGTCGGAGGAATGGGAGACGATGTTTTCCAGATATTCCTTATGCCGGCGGACCTCGTCTTCCAGCGCCAGCTCCTCCTGCTGCAACTGCTGCTTCTCCGCTTCGATCTGCAGCAGGTCCCACAGGAGTCTCGCCCCGCGGTGGTCGATGGAGCTGATTTCAATCGGTTTGGTCCGGATCATCTTTTCCCGGACCTGGGTGGACCCGGTCAATTCGATGACCAGGTTTAAACCGGGCAGGTCGTAAAGCTTAAGAAAGTCGGAAGTGGTGAAGATGCCCAACCGCCGGGCGTGCTTCATGCCGAGGGCCTGATCGTTCGGATCGGCCACCCCTAAAATTTCCAGATTGAGCCGGCCCAGCCTATCGTCTGCCATCAGAGTCAGGAGGTCATCACAGGCTTGGCCACCCCCGATGATGGCTACTTTCAGCGGGACCCGGGATTGGGTCCCCCGGCGGATCTGCGGCGGCGATGGATTCTCGTCGAGGGAGGTCTGGATAAGCGGTGTCTCCTGGTTCATGGCGTCATCCGGTGGTTGGTCGAACCTTCCGCTGGGTCCCCGGACGGGAGAGGCTTTAGCGGCTTAAGACCTGGCGAACCGCTTCCATAAAGGCTTCCGGTTCGATGGGTTTCTCCAGAAAAGCATCCGGTCGGGCATCGACGAAGTGGTCAAAGATCTCGTCGGCCGGTTTTTCCGCATCCGGATCCCGGCCTTCATGGAAGCTGCGCAGCGCGTCCAGGTGTTTCAGGTATTCGGCTTCCCCGGTCAAAATGATGACCCGCAGGTTCTTGAATTTCCAGTCCCGTTTGATTTGGTTGAACAAATGGATGCCGCTTTTCTTGGGCATGCGCAGGTCCAGCACTACCAGGCCGGGGATGAATTCCTGGAGGACTTCCCAGCCTTCCTCTCCGTTGCCGGCGCTCCTGATCTGCTGGAAGCCGTTTTCTTCCAGGATAAAAGTCAGATAACGGACGTTCTCGGGTTCATCGTCAACGATCAGGACTTTGGTGTCGGTCATGTTCTATCGTAATCCCGGAGTATTGGAGTAATGGAGTATTGGAGTGTTGGCTAAAAGCATTACTCCATTTCTCCATTTTTCTATCCTTCCTGTTGAATGGCGCTTAACTGCCAGGTATTTCCGCCGCCGACCGGCCGGACAAAGGTCCAGAATTCCCGGAATTTGACCGGTTCGACCTTGCTCCCGGAGACGATCGCTCCCGTTTTCCGATCTTCCACAAAGTCCAGGAGATTGGCGTAGAAGAAAACGGTAATGAAGTCTTTCCCTTCCTCCTGCCAGGCTTCGGTGATATCCACCGAGCGGACGGCGATATTTTCCAACCGGTTGACCTGGCCCCGGGCCTGCTGTTCTCCCAGGTCCCGGGAGAACAGTTCTTTGATTTCCGGGCCCAGAAAGGGCAGGACCGGCCCTAAGTCCTGGTTTTCCCAGGAGGCTTGGATTTTGAAAAAAAGATCCTGAACCCAGTCTTTGAAGGCCGCCGGATCGAACCGGGCGTCCATGGATTGGATATGGCTCAGACCGGCTTCCACCTCCTGCCCCGGAGATTGGCCCGGAGATTGGGCCGGAGCGTTAAAGGCGGCCTGGGAATAGGGAGGCGGCGTATCGTTACCCTGATAGGCTGCCGGCGGGGCATTTTTTTTCCGGCCCCGGATGAATCGGAAGAGCAGGTAGGCCCCCAGAGCCAGCAGCAGGATTTCCAGGAAGCCGATTCCGCCGCCGCCGCCACCGGCTCCCATGGCCCCGTGGCCCATTCCTCCGAAAAGCAGGCTGCCTAAGAAACCCCCGGCCAGGCCGCCGGCCAAACCGGTCAAGAAAGGGCTGCGGGTAGCTTGGGATAAGGGATTGGTTCGGTTGGCAAATCCCGAAGAAGGCGCTCCGGGGGAAGTCGGACTGGGTGATGTGGTTCGCGGTGCCGAATAAGGGCGGCTGCCGCGGAACCCTCCGGATCGGCCGCCGCCGGCACGGGCCCAGACCTCGCTGGAAATCAGTACCAGGGCAAACCCTAAAGCGAAAGTAACGGTCAGCCACCGGAACCCGAAAAAACGTTTATGGGTCATGTCATAATCCTTTTCTTGTTTTTATTTATAAATAAGCTATTGAGAATATAATCGATAATGATTAAAATTTCAAGATGATCTTCGGTATTGATTTGACCATAAGCTCCCTGCAAACCTTTATCGTGAACAACGGCTATGCCTTCCTGTTCGGATGGGTCTTTCTCGAACAGCTCGGGCTGCCCATCGGGGCGGCGCCGATGCTGCTGGCCGCCGGGGCACTGGCCGGATTTGGGAAAATGAATTTTGCCTTCATCTTCCTGGTGGTCTGGGGCGCCTCCCTGATTAGCGACTTATTCTGGTATTATCTCGGAAAAAAACGGGGTGGGCAGGTCCTTTCATTTCTTTGCCGTGTATCTTTGAACCCGGATTTCTGTGTCGGCCGAACTAAGAACCTGTTCGCAAAACATGGCGCCCCTTCCCTACTGGTGGCCAAATTTTTGCCCGGCATTAATACCATT
>JACRCK010000044.1 GCA_016219065.1 Deltaproteobacteria bacterium | reverse complement strand
CGCCTTCAATGTGGCCCGTTCGGGCCGGCCCGGTCCCGTTATCCTGGAGTTTTACGGCGAAACCTTGAGGGACAATATCGACGATACAGCCTACCAAAAGACGCGGCGGATTCGCTTTGCGCCCGACCCTGAAGACCTGGACCAGGCGCTGCGCATCCTCGGGCAATCATCCCGGCCTCTCTTGTACGTGGGCCGGGGAGGGCTCGGCGCCGAGGCCGGAGAAGAACTGAAGACGCTGGTCGAAGGGTACAGCATCCCGATCATGACCACCCTTGCCGCCAAAGGGATCATCCCGGAGGACCACCCCTTCTGTCTCGGCCTGGGGGGGTATCCCCGGGCGGCCTACAGTACGGGACCGGCGGGGAAATTTGCCGATGAAGCGGACCTGGTCTTGGCCCTGGGGTGCAGTTTCCGCCAGCATGCCACTTCCCGGTGGTTGGCCAAGCCCGCGAAGGCTAAGCTGATTCAGGTGGATGTCGATCCGGCGGAACTGAACAAGAATTACCCTGCCGATCTGGCCATGCTGGGCGATATCAAGCTTTTCCTCCAGGCCCTCCTGCGGCGGGCCCCGGAGATTATCGGCGATTGGCGCAAGGGGATGGGAGAGGAGGTAAAGAAGGAGATCGGCGGGCTAAAAACCCAGTGGCTCAAGGCATGGGAACCGCGCCTTACCTCGAACGAGATCCCCATGAACCCCTATCGGGCGTGCTGGGACCTGTGGCATTTGCTGGATCGCCGCAACACGATTATAGTGCATGATGCGGGGACCGCCAGGGCATATATCGCCCACCATTATGAAACGCTCTTCCCCCGGGGATTTCTCAGTATCGGAGGAACCAGCGCCCTGGGCTGGGCTACACCTGCTGCGCAGGGGGCAAAGCTCGCTCATCCGGAAAAGACCGTCGTCTGCATCTCCGGGGACGGCGCCTTTGGTTTTACGGGCATGGAGATCGAGACGGCCGCCCGCAATGGGATACAATTCCTTGAAGTGATCTTGAACAACGGGGGTCTCAATGCCACCCGGGAAAACCAATTGAGCCGGTTTCCCAACCGGGAAATCGGCACGGCCTTAGGCGGGGACTACGCTGCCATGGCCAGGGCCTTGGGCGCCTTCGGGGAACGGGTGGAAAGGCCGGAGGAGCTGAAAGGAGCGGTGGCCCGCGCCCTCAGCCATCCGGGACCGTCGGTGCTCGATGTCCTGGTCAAGCCCCTGGAGCCCCGACCGTATAAGCAATAACAGCTATTCTTTCCTCCCCCTCGACGGGCTGGTCTTAATACATACTTGACACCGGGGGTATGAAATAATTTTGTAATATCAGTAACTTATCCCCTCCCCCTTGAGGGGGGAGGGTTAGGGTGGGGGTGGGGGGGTAAGATATAAGAAACAATCATCATGCGGAACGGTGCGTCGAGACGCACCCTACATTCTTATGAGCAATAACACCGATAAAGGAGGTATGACAGTGCTTACGAATAAAGAGCGGTTGTTGGCGTTGATGGACCGATACGCCCTGGACGGCGTCGTGGCGGCTACTCCGGAAAACGTACTTTATATGAGTGGATTTGCCTCCTGGAAACAGAGAAACTATCGTCAGGGGGATAGCCAGGTCTCCGTGCTCTTTCCACGGGATCCGGCGCAGTCCCCGGCGCTCCTTATATCGAGTGGCGATGAGGCCTATGCATCACATCAGGATATCTGGATCAAGGAGATATACACCTATGGAAAGCATGAAAAAGCTAAACCTCCTGCCGGGGTGGAGCTTACACCGGAGGAAAAACGATTTGTCTCTCTTTTGGACGTAAATCCTAAGGGGCCCCGGCATGAGGAGGCCCTGGTCCAGTTGATCCGGGAAAAGGCATTGGGAAAGGCCCGCATCGGCATTGACCAGTCCGGTCTTACGGAGGGGACGATTGAGACCCTGACTGCTCTGCTGCCAGGCGCCAGCTTTCTTCGTGCCTCGAGTTTTTTCCTCAACGTGCGGATGGTCAAGACCGACGGTGAAGTCGAAAGACTGAGGCAGACGGCAAACTTAAACCAACGAGCCGCGGCCGCCGTTTTGGAGCGCTGCCAGGTAGGGGCAGCGGAAGGAGAATTGGCAGCGGCCTACGGTGGCGAGGTAGCAAAGGCCGGCGGTCAGGTCAGTTGGCTGCACTTGGCCGCCAGTCGCGGGGGTAATTTCCCTCCCCTCGAGAACCGTATTTTAAAGAAAGGGGACATCGTACGCATGGATATGGGGTGCCGGCTTCAGGGCTACAACGCTGACACCTGCAGATCGGGGTGTATCGGCCCTCCCACGGACAGACAGCGAAAGCTCTATGATACCCTCCAGGCAGGCGTGCTCAAATCTGTGGAGGCGGTCAGGCCTGGGATTCTTCCCTCGCAACTTTTCGAGATCATGCTCAGTACGATACGGGCTGCCGGGCACCCAGGTTTTACGAGGCATTTCGTGGGCCACACGATTGGCCTTGAGGCAAGGGAGTTTCCTTTTGCCCTTGGCCCAATAAAAGAGGTAAACGACCCCTTCCTGCCAGCCACTACGGACGTCCTGCTGGAGCCCGGCATGACTATCAATCTTGAATCGAGCAGCCACGAACTGGGATGGGGAAGCGTCTCGGTGGAATATTCCGTCGTCGTCACGGAAAAGGGGTACGAACATTTCATCCCCGCCGTTCAGATGTTGTATTCCCTCCCCCTCCAACATCAAAACCCTTTGTAGAGGTGAAGTATGGCAACGAACAACGTCGTTTTTCTGGAAGTAATCGAATGGTTCGACGAGTCGGGCAAGGAACTGGTCCATCGGATCCCGGAGACCGGTTCCGGCGAGATCAAATGGGGCGCCCAGATGACCGTCCGCGAAAGCCAGGCCGCCGTCTTCTTTTACAACGGCAAGGCCTATGACGCCTTCGGTCCGGGCCGTCACACCTTGAAGACGGCCAACATCCCGATGCTGACAAAGATACTCAGCCTCCCCTGGGGTCTTACGTCCCCGCTACGGGCCGAGGTTTACTTTACGAACATGAAGATTTTCCCGAACCTCCCGTGGGGCACCCGGGACCCGGTTGCCTTCCGGGACAAGGAGCTCGGTCTCATCCGCCTCAGGGCCTTTGGCGTCTTCAACGTCCGGATTCTCCAGCCGCTCCTTTTCATCAACAGTCTCGTCGGGACGCAGGGGGTCTATACCACGGAGGCCGTGGCCGAATACTTGAACCGGGTCATCGTCTCGCGCTTCAATGACTTCATGGGGGAAAAGATCGACACGATCTTCGATCTCCCGGCTCGATACAGTGAATTTTCGTCGGAACTGAAGAATGTCCTCCAGAACGACTTCACTCAGTTCGGCCTGGGACTCGCCGACCTCTATATCAATTCCATCACCCCGCCGCCGGAGGTGCAGAAGGCAATCGACGATAAGAGCCGGCTTGGGGTCTTCGACGACCTGAACAAGCTCCTCAAGATGAAGGCCGCGATGGCCATGGAAAGCGCTGCCCAGACCCAGGGCGAGGCGGGGGCCGGCCTCGGCATGGGAATGGGGTTCATGATGCCAGCCATGTTCGCCGAGGCCTTTCGGGGCGGACCCGCCCAGACGGTCCCGCAGGATGCCATCACCTGTCCGGACTGCCGGCTTCCGATCCAGAAGGAAGCGCGGTTCTGCCCCAGTTGCGGCCATCAGCTCCTGATTTTCCAGAAATGCACAGAGTGCGGGAAGAACCTTCCACCAAACGCAAAGTTCTGCGTCCAATGCGGGCGTCCCGTCGAGCAGAAAGCCGGGGAGAAAAAGTGTCCCCACTGCGCCACGGTGAATCTGCCGAATTCCGTCTTCTGCAACCAGTGCGGCGGGAAAATGTGACAACAGAGTTAGGATGAACGGGACGAATTGGCAGATCGAACAGGGCTGCCCCCAGTGCGGGGCGCCGGTAACACTGGATGAGACGGACCGACTCCTCGCCTGTCCCTTCTGCCGGACAAGGCTATACCTTGTCCCGGAGGGACACTTCCGCTACTACATCCCTCCTGCTGCAGGGGCCGAAGGGGAACTCTTCTACATTCCCTACTGGCGCCTCCGGGGCTCCTGCTTCAGCGTCTCCGCCTCCGGGGTAACGAACCGTTTCGTGGATACAAGCGCCCTTGCCGCAGACTTGCCGAATCTGCCCTTCAGCCTCGGTCTGCGGCCCCAGGCCCTCAAGCTCCGCTTCGTCTCCCCGGCAACGGAGGGACGGTTCATCCGCCCGGGACGTCCCGCCTTGCAGGTGATCCCCGGTTTGAGTGAAAAGCCCAGGGGCTTCTTCCTCCAGCGTTTTATCGGCGAGACCGTGAGCCTGATTAACGCCCCCCTCCTTCTGCGGG
>JACRCK010000311.1 GCA_016219065.1 Deltaproteobacteria bacterium | reverse complement strand
TTGGGGTCAAACCTTGATTTATGATTAATTATAGGGCAAAGGTTTTCAAGTCAAATAGTTGTGAAAGAATTGACAAACAGGACAGCTATCTACCGCTATAATCGGTTTTGCTTCGGTCTGACCTATTCAGCCATCAGCCAATGTGCCAAAGTTATTAGCGACAGGATTAAAGTGGATCGCTAGATGAGGGGCCAATATAAAAAAATAATCACAAATCAAGGTTTGCCCCCATTTACCGGGTTCCACCTGAAAGAGAAACAGGCCAGCCATAGTAAGAAAGGAGCCTAAATATTCGCCCATTGTTTTCAACGATCTGGTGTGGCCATGCTTTCCTCGGTTCTAAATGGCTGGAATGCCATATGATCAAAGGAGTAAGTAAAATCTATGGTGTTTGTCAATTTCTTTGGGGGCACGTTTCTTAGTGAAATGGAAAGAAAATTACTGAATCTGGTGGAAAACGTGTGCGCCAGGAGAAGCCTGGTGTTTCTTACAGGGTGTGAGTCCCTGCCGGGGAAGGAATAGCCACCCACCCGTACCGAGTGTTGCGTGACTGGGAAGGATAGACGAATAGTTGAACGACCCACACGAAGCGTACACAGGGAATCATATAGGCCATAAGGAGTACTCTCTATTATAATGCAAAAAAACCGGGGGAAGTAAAAAATACAAGGCGGAGCGGGCCAGCCCACCGCCCGTTCCGCCCGGAGTTAAAAAAATGACGATTTAGATCAGCCAGCCGAGGTTGAGTTCCTTTAACTTCTCCTGTTTAGGCAAGCCGGTCGCCATGTCCCAACCCATAGCATCGTAATAGCTGTCCAGGACCTTTTCCAGGTCCACCACCTGACCCTGACCGACGCCATCGGAAGCCGGTTCCTGCAGGAGCCTTTTGGGGAGCCGGTCCGCTTTCCGGTCGAAGCCGTAGCGGGAATTGATCATCCGCTCCAGGTTGATGACCCGCTCGGCGGCCTTCAGCAGGTCCTGAAGGGCCAGGTCCCGGCCGGTAACTGCCGAATAAAGGGAGGCCCAGGTGCTGCCTTTCACCGCGAGGCAGATGGAAGCGAACAGGCAGGCCCCCAGGAGGTTGGTGGCCATGGATAATTCCTGTAATGGTTTGACCCAGGCCTTCCGGCCATCTTCCAGAGGGTTCTGTTTCTCGGTGATCCCCAATTCTTCGTCAAGATACCCGAAGGCGTCGATCACCGAGGCATAGGGTCGCAAATGATCGGCGCCCCGCGGCGAGGTGGCATGGACCACGGCTTCTCCTTTACTGGCCTGCACGCCGCAAGAGGCCATTTCCAGCCCTTTGACCTGAAAAGCGTAATCGATCGCGTCGCCGCCGATTTTTTCGGCTGCCCTCTTGGAACCTTCGGCCAGAAGATCCCCGATTCCCTCCCGGTAGGCCATTTTCCGGACGATCTCGATCGCGGCGGGGACATTGCCCCAAGTAAGTTCGAGGCCGTCGGTCTGGGCCTGGGTCAGGATCCCCCGTTCATACCACTCCATGGCCGTGGCCAGGATCTGGCCGGCGCTGATAGTGTCCAGCCCCAGTTCGTTGCAGTCATACCCGAGTTTGGCCACGGCGCCGACGTCGTTGATCAGGCATTTGCTGCCGAAGGCCCCCAGGGTTTCGTATTCTGGGCCGCCGCCGCTTTCGCCGGCGTAGGGGCCTTCCTTGATGGTGGTTTTGCGCCCACAGGCGATGTGGCACTGGGCGCAGGCATAGGGCTTGACCTCCAGGGTTTTGTGGTAGGCCTCATGGCCCAGCACGTCGTGGGATTCGGGATAGGTGGTCCGCTGCCAGTTTTTGGTGGGCAGGGTCCCGGTGGCGCTGATGGAGTTGTAAAAACCGGGGGTCCCAAAGGGCTTCAGCAGTCCCGAGGTGAACGGTTCGGACTGAATCTGTTCTTTGGCCTTTTCCAAAGCGGCTTTTAAGGCCTCGGGATCGGCCACGGGGACGTCCTTGGTGCCCACCACTCCGATGGCTTTAAGATTTTTCGAGCCCAGCATGGCCCCGCCCCCGCCGCGGCCGGCGGACCGGTGCTTGTGGGTCATCAGGCAGGAGAAACGGACCAGGTTCTCACCGGCCGGTCCGATGGAAATGACCTGTGCCCCGTTGCTCATCTTTCCCTTGATGTAGTCTTCTGTGGGCGTAACCCGTTTCCCCCAGATCTCCGAGGCGTCTTCAAGGCGCACCTGGTCATCCTGGATGCTCAACCAGACCGGCTTGGGCGCCTTCCCCTTGACCAATAAGAGATCATATCCCGCCTTTTTAAGGGCCGGGGCGAAATGTCCTCCCACGTTGGTAATACCCAGGGTGGTAGTGGCCGGGGAACGAAAGACCACGACCAGCCTCCCGCCTTCCGGAGCAGTCGTCCCGTTCAAGGGGCCGGTGGCGAAGATGACCGGAGTTTCCGGGTCATAAGGTTCCCGGGCCGGATCGACATAATCATGAAAGAGCCTGGCAGCCAATCCCTCTCCTCCCAGAAAATCCTCGTACCAGGATTGGGGGATGGGCCTGGTTTCTATGGATCCTGTTGACAAGTCGACCAATAAGGCCTTTTCCATATACCCATTCATACCTTCCTCCTTGCGTTTAGGGTTTGTCGCTTAAAAGAAAACCCCCGGCGATCCGGTGAAACAGACAGGATGCCCACGGATCAAGTCGCGGGGGTCTTTCCTTCGTCTTTGCAAGGTTCAGGGACATCAGAGATCTTCCAGACCACAGGGGGATTGGCCTGCTCGTTAATAGTAAGCCTGAAGATGTCAGGCCTGGCGTAATGGCCGACGACATCCAGGTCGTATTTGCCACGGGTGATCTCTGTGAGGTCGATTTCAGCCGTAAGAACCTTCTCCCCTTCATAATCGGGTCCAGCCAGGAACTCCCCAAAGGGATTGACGATGCAACTCCCCCCCCGGATGAAAACGGTTTCGGGAGCATCACCTTGAATCGCGGCATAATCCTTTGGATAAGCGCCCCGTGTGATATATTGGCAGGCACTGAACACAAAACAGCGGCCTTCCACCCCGATATGACGGATCGTCGGGGTCGCAGAATCCCGGTCATCAACCGTGGGGGCACAGTAGAGCTGGATCCCCTTGGAATACATGGCCATGCGCAGCAAAGGCATATAATTTTCCCAGCAGAGCACGCTCCCCAGTTTTCCGATGGGCGTATTGAACACGGGTAAGGTGGAACCGTCACCGAACCCCCAAATGAGGCGTTCCATGGCGGTCGGCATCACTTTGCGATGCTTTCCCATGAGGGTGCCGTCAGGGGCGAAGAATAAGGCCGTACAATACAGGGTCCCGATCTCCCGTTCGATCACCCCGATCACCAGATACAGGTGATGGTCCCGGGCCGCCTGGCCAAGGAATTGGGTGGCCGGTCCGGGAACCTCTATGGCGCTGTCGAAATACCGTTGGAAATCCGCCCGGCCTTCGGGACTCCGCACCCCGACCCTGGCTCCGAAATCAAGCCCCTTGGGATATCCCGAAATAAAGGCCTCGGGAAAAACGGCCAAAGCGGCCCCTGCCCGGCCGGCCTGTCCGATGAGGTCTCTGGCCTTGTCCAGAGACCTCGGGCAATCAAAGGGTATTGGTCCGGCCTGGATAACAGACGCCAGAAATCGTTCCATGGTCCACTCCTTCTCGATCCACTGCGGTCAGATCATAAGGTATTTTTGTTTAATTGTAGGGTCTCGTTCCAGATCGGCCATAGTCCCTTCAAAACGGATCCTGCCACCTTCCATCACATAGGCCCGGTCGGAGATCTCCGTGGCGAAATGGATATTCTGCTCCGCAAAGAGGATGCCGAGCCCCAGGGTCTTCAGGTGTTTGAGCTTATAGGTCATTTCCTGGACCACGATCGGGGCCAGTCCTTCCACCGGTTCGTCGAGCAGCATCAAAGTGGGATTGCCCATCAGGGTCCTTCCGCAGGTGAGCATCTGCTGCTCGCCACCGCTCAGATAACCGCCCCGATGGCGGTCGAGGGGCTTCAAGGCCGGAAAGAAATCGTAGATCCCTTCGATCGTCCAGGGGGCGATTCGGTCTGAGACCGGGGGTTTGGCGGCGATCTCCAGATTTTCCCGAACGGTGAGATCCGGGAAGATCAACCGCTCGTCCGGCACATAGCCGATTCCCAGGCGGGCAATATCATAGGGAGGCCGGCCGACGAGATCCTTCCCCTGATAAACGATAGAGCCTTGCCGGGCCTGGGCCAGGCCGATAATGGTTTTCAGGGTCGTCGTCTTGCCTACGCCGTTTCGACCCAGAAGGCAGACACATTCCCCCTGATGAACGACGAAGGACACCCCATGAAGGATATGGCTTGTTCCGTAATAGGTGTGGATATCTTTGACAATCAGTTGGGTCATTCGGGCCGCTCACCTAAATAGATTCGTTGGACCTTTTCATTTCTCCGGACCTCTTCTGGCCGGCCGGTGACGATGACCTCTCCCCGATGCAACAGGGTGATGCGATAGGCATGACTAAAGACCACGTTCATGTCGTGCTCGGTAAAGAGAATCGATAAGTGAAACTCCTGGTTGAGGCGGTCAACCAGGGACATGGTCTCCCGGGTTTCCTCGAGAGACATGCCGGCCGTGGGCTCATCCAGAAGCAAGAGCTTCGGTTTTCCGGCCAAAGCCAGGGCCAGTTCCAATTTCTTTTTATCCCCCTGCGAAAGCTCTCCGGCCGGGATTTTTCGTTTCGAGGTCAGCAGGCACAAGGAAAGGATCCTTTCCGTTTCCTCCCGGCCGATCCGATCGGCTTTCGAGAACAGGTCAAAGGTCCTGCCCATCCGGGACTGGACCGCCGAGCGGATATTTTCCAGGACGGTGAGTTTGGAGAATATGTTGCTGACCTGGAAGGCCCTGGAAATACCGGCCCGGGCAATGTGATGGGGCAATTGATTGGTAATGTCGCGGCCATTAAAAATAATTTTTCCGGAGTCGACCGGATGATACCCGGAAAGAAGGTTGAAAAAGGTACTTTTCCCGGCCCCGTTCGGTCCGATAATGGCCGATTGTTCCCCTTCTTCCAGGATAAAAGACAAATCCCTGGTGGCCCACAGGCCGCCAAAGCGCTTGTTCAAACCGCATACTTCCAGGATATTCGGACTCATCCCTCGCTCCTGTCCTGGTCCGCCCCCGCCCCTCCGGAAGAGGGCCCATTCTCCCCGGCGGCCTTGGTTTTGGTTAAACGGGTTTCAATCACGGAGAGTATCCCGCCGGGGATGAAAAGGACGATCACCAAGATAATGAGTCCCATGGTCAAGGGCCAGTAGACGGTGAAGCGGGTCACATAGGCATTGAGGCCGGTATAGATGATCGACCCCACCAAAGGACCGACCACAAAGGCAGCGCCTCCGATCAGGGACATGAAGACCGCCTTGCCGGATTCCATACTGCCAAGGAGGTGCGGCGAAACACTTCTTTGAAAGGGACCCCATAAAGCCCCGGCCAGCCCGGCAAAGATGCCGGCGATCACGAAATTAACCAGCATGACCTTGCGCACATCGATCCCCAGGAAGGAGGCCCGTTTCTGGTTGTCCCGGAGCATGCGCAGCGAATAGCCAAAGGGCGATTCCGTAATGCGCCACAAAAGGAGCACGGCCAGGATGACGATGAGCAGGGTGAAGTAGTAATAATGGGTCGGGTCCTTGAAAAAGGGCGGGGGCATGAGGCCCTGAATGCCGTCGTCTCCCTTGGTAAAACTGTACCAGGAGAAGACCACATAAAAGAGCAACTCCCCGAAGGCCAGGCTCAACATGGCAAAATAAATGCCGGTCAACCGGATGCAGAAGAATCCGACCATCAGGGAACCCAGGGCCGTTACCGGTAAGGCCATCAACAGGGAAAGAAAGAACTGGCCATAACCGATCACCCCGCCAGACATCTGGAAATATCGAAAAAGCAGGGCTGTCCCATAAGACCCCAGGCCAAAAAAGGCGGCATGGCCAAAAGAGATCTGCCCCATATACCCATAGATCAGGTTAAAACTTAAGGCGAAAAGGCCCATCAAAAGGATCTCGGTGGCGACCACGGTGGGAAAATCACCGGGCAGCAAAGGGACCAGGAGGAAGGCCATAAGGAGGAGGAGGGCCACCGGACCGGAAAGCCCCTTACGGTGATACAGGCGGGCCAGCCAGGAGGCCCCTTCCATAGGATTGTCCATTGAACC
>JACRCK010000314.1 GCA_016219065.1 Deltaproteobacteria bacterium | reverse complement strand
GGTTGGAGAAAAACATCACGCAGGCGGGACGGCGGCAATGGCCGAGGCCGAAGGTATGGCCTAGCTCATGGACGGCCTCCGTCAGCACCCGCCGGCGAAAGAGACCGCTGTCTCCCGGCCTGCCGTAAAAGGTTTCCCGCAGGCGTGGCAGCGCCATGACGGCCGCCCGGCTGGAAGCTTCCCCGAAGACAAAATTCAGTTCCGGCACAAAGAGATCATGGTCGACCAGGCCCAGGATCCGCTCGTAATGGCGCAGTTCCGGCCTTTCCAGCAGATCCTGCAGTATGGCCGTCGATCGGAACTGCCTCCGGCCCGGATGGTAGGCATAAGCGGGTTCGTCCAGGCCTGCTTCGAGCCGAATGGGTTTTTGCAATATGAGGGGCAGATCGGCCTGAAGATTGTTCAGGACGGTGGGGTCTATCGGGCCGACGGGGATTATACTGATCGGCAACGCTATCAAGGCAGATTTTCCAGGTCATCCAGGTCTTTATGACGGCCGGCTGCTCTTTTGTTCTTTTTCAGCATTTCTAAGCTGATTAAATTGACCTCTATGCCATCCACTACATCTTTTACTCTCTCAGGATAACATTCTGAAAAATTTACACCGGAAATCCCTGTATTGATTTCTATTCGCACCGGAGGGATCCCCATGCGCAGAATTTGGTCTTCCTTTAAAAAAAGTTCGGCGGTTATTTCCGGCAAGTCGAAACCAAAGTCCTTCAAAACAGCCACCATCTTTTCGGCATTTTGGGAATGAACGGCAATCCAGATATCTATATCGGCGGTTGCCCGGGGATATCCGTAATAGGCTACGGCATAACCGCCGATGAGGAGATACTCAACTTTATGACCGTTGAGTAATCTCAAGAATTCTTTGAAGTCGGGCGGTAGATTGATGGGTACCATAATTAATGCGGCGCAAAGCTTCAACTATCCGGAGGCGCTCATGAGGGGTCAGGGAGAACCAATAGTCCCTGTCGTCGGGCGGGTCGGTCAAGGCTGCTACGGTAAAAACCTTCTTCTTCAATTTAAGCAGATCTTCCATTTGATTACTATAATTACCGTTATCAAAATCACAAGTGGAAAATGAGCTGTCTGGACGCTTATCGTTAAAATCAATGGAGCTTGGCGTGTCCCTGAACTCTCTGGCCTTGATTCCGCATCAGTCGCAAAAATGGCACCAATAATATTGACGGCAGATCAGGCGGATTTCTTATCCAGCCGCCGGTCCAGGGCGGCCAGGTGGGCCTTTTCCTCGTCGCCCAGGCGATAGAGGATTTTTTGGGTCTCCCCGGCCCCCACCTTGACCGCAAAGCGCAGGTAGAGGTCCAGGGCCTGGGTTTCCAGCATCAGGGCCAGCTCGAGGATTTCCGCTTCGGTTTTCAGCCGCGGTTCGTTTGCTTGAATGAATTCTTCAAACTTGAATCCACCCTCCAGGACCTGGGCGGAAGCGGTCGCCACCAGTTGCTCCACCTCCCCCGGTGACGGCCCCAAGCCCCGGTAGGTGTCCCGCAATCGCCCCTGGTGCTTTTCCTCCGCTCCGGCCAGGATCTGGAAAAGGGCCTGCAGCCCGCCCCCGGCCTGCTGCTGCCCAAAGTGCAGATAGAACCGGCGGAGGGCCTCCTCCATGCCGTAGGCCAGGGTAATCATCTCCCCCGGTGTTTCGTCCCCCCGGATCAGGTCCAGGTTCAACTCCACCGGGCCGACGGCCAGGACGCCCTGCCAGGCCCTGATCCCGCCCTTCAAATTGTAGACTTCCTTGAAACCCTGCCCCGCCAGTAGTTGAGCCGCCACGCGGCTCCGCCCACCCGCCGCTCAATAAACGATGACCGGTTTTTCGGGGTCCAGCTCTTTCAGGGTTTCGGGCAAGACGGCCATGGGGATCAGCCGGGCCCCGGGAAGATGGAACATTTCGTATTCGGCAGGCTGGCGGACATCCAGCAGGGTATAGGAACCTTCGGGCCACCGGGACAGGAAGGCCTTGACCTCTTCCGGTTCGATCGCCTTGACCGGTTTAAATAATTTTTTCCAGAACATCATTTTTCTCAAACCCTGCTGTTTCCAACAACAAAATTTCTCCAGTTCCAGTTTAGTGGAGTCCAGTCCCAAATTCCAGGCTTTTCCAGAGCGGATTTTGCTCTTCCGGTGCGGTCCTGCCGACGGAAAAGGCCGTGAGGGCGGCGTCGCCAGGGTGAGCAGGTTGTCGTCAGGATCACGTACGTGCGCCAGCGTCGAGTAGTCGCCCTCGATGTCGTCCCCGAGCACGATCCCCAGGCCCTGCAGTCTGCGGTGAGCAATGCGGTGTAGATCTTCTGCAGGTTCATTTGTTTTTCTCCGGGCCGGCCTCGGTGTGCGTCTGGCCCATATATCTCCATTCTATCAGAATAGCGAAGATAACGTCCAAGAATATCCACGCCCATAGGGCCTGGCTTTAACAGGGTCCCCCTAGGGGGGCCTTGGCCCCGCCCCAGCCCCGGTTTCGGCCATGGCGCGCAGCGCGGCTTCGACCGGGAAGGGCGATCACCGGCCCCAACAACGGCCCTGAAAAACGCCGGATACCTCGAAAATTCATTCCTTAGAATTCTCCACCAAGCGGCACGTCCCCGATCTTGAACCAAGAAGTTCTCAGTCCCACCTCTTTCCTTGCCCCGCTGAACCATTCGTTTGAGATCTGGCATAGAAATACAAGGTTAATGGCCCCAAAATATAGTTTCTACCCTATTCACAAATACTGAAATTCTGGAAAATATTGGTAGAAACGCGATAGCCGCTAGGTGGAAAGGTAAAGAGCGGGGGCAAAACAGGGGTTTCGCCCCCGCTGCTCCCTGAAGACCGGATCAATGCTCTGTGACCGCTAACCCCCCTCAACCGAGGAGATGGAAGAAAAGTTTTCAAGGGGCAGGTGTCGCACTATCACTGGCACAGAGGGAGGAGAAAAAAAATGAAAACATTATCCATGCTTATCGCAGTTGGTATGTGCGTCTTGTGGACTGTTATATCGGCCACGGCCCAGTCAGGAGGGGCTCCCGACCCGCCGTCCGGCCTGACGGGAACGGCACTCAGTCCAACAGAGATGCGACTGGATTGGATCGATAACTCTAATGATGAAACATCTTTCCGGGTTGAGCGTTCCACGAACGGCGTCTCCTTTGGTCCGTTGGGCTCCGTTGCCGCCGATACCACCAGTTTCATTGACGGTGCGGTCGGCCCGGACACCCTTTATTACTACCGGATATTTGCGGTAAACCAACTGAATGGGCGCGACTCGAATCCGTCAAACGTGATATCAGGTTTCACCGCTGACACGATATCCCCGCCGGCTCCCATTCTGCAATACCCACCCAACGGCGATCAGTTAGACACTCATAATGTGCGATTCCAATGGAACTCTGTTTACGATATGAGCGGCGCCACCTACACCATCGTCGTCGATGATATCGCCAACGGGATAACACTCCATAATGTGTCCGGCATCACCGGTAACTCCATTGATTTACTGCTGTACGATTCCAACTATAGCTGGACTGTCACCGCCACGGATGGCGCCGGCAACGTTGGTTCCGCCTCCGAGACATCGTATTGCCTGGTTGCGGCAACAGACTATGCGCCGCCGGATGCTACGTTAACCGCTCCCAATGGCGGGGAGGAGTTGGAGAGTGGAAGCTACTTTCCCATAACCTGGTATGCGCTGGACGGCATCACGTCCACCCCCGACCTGACAGTCCAGATCTTATTCTCCCAGGATAACGGCGAAAGTTGGTCGTCCATCGGATCGCTGTCAAATAATCCGGGCGCTTATTCCTGGCATGTGCCGAACACCAGTTGTGACGCGACGTGCCTGATCAGAGTGATACTTGGGAACGAGAAAGGATTATTCGGCTCCGATGATAGCGACTTCGCGTTCTCGATTACCCAACCTACCCCTACCCCTCTTTTTCGTGTTTTTTTACCCTTGTATATTCCAGACCCATCCGGCCACTGATTCCACGATCATCGGCTACCCTGGGAAGAAGGGAATAGCGACGCGGGATAACCCT
>JACRCK010000043.1 GCA_016219065.1 Deltaproteobacteria bacterium | reverse complement strand
CTCTCCCGAAGTTGGGATTCGGCCTGCTTTTGTCGGGCGATATCTGTTAGGACCGCCACCCACCCCGTCAACCGATCGTTCTCAGCGTGCAGGCCCTGAAAGCGGACAAACAATAATTTGGGATGGGGACCGTCCGGGTCCCAGGCCAATTCGAATTCATTGGTAGGAACGTCAGCGGCGCCGGTGGATGGACGTGAAAGCCGGAACCACAGGCTCTCCAAAAAATCCTTTTGCCGCACGTTGCCGGGTTGCCAACAGGCTTTAGCGGACAAAGGCCCGGCCTCTTGACACCGGATCAGGCCCAACAAATCTTCCGCTGTGGGATTGGCGAAACGGATGACCCCCTCAAGGTCAAAAGCAACAATACTGATGGATCGGCTCGATTGCTGAAGGGGGTCCCTAAAAGGGTGCTTGCTGGACGATGGGCGCCGATTCCAATTTATTCAATTTTATATAACAGTACCATGATGTCCAAGAGATTGAAGGCAGTGATTTTCGGTGGATACGGTTTGGGGTCGGCCCGAGGAAAGCGCTTATCTGGGCCGACCCCACATTAGCAAAGAAGATCGAGACTAACCTGGTACCGCAGGGAGAATCCGCAGCCTCTCACCAGCAGGCCCAATGCGACACCTGCTATAGCGGTGATCCATAGTTGGCGATGATCGCCTGCATGGCGGGGGTCAACTGCTTCACCAGTTCGGCGTTATAAGCCTGGGAAGCGGTATCCGAGAGGGTGTAGGTGCCATCAACCCGCGCAGCGCCGATGGCATACCCCCGCGATTTTTCCGCGGGCGACCCGGCGACGACCGCCGGATCCACATTGGTTATAATGATGGAAATGGTGTTGTCGCTGTTGCGGCGGATGTCGAAGGTCCGGAACTCCTGGGGAAAATCCCGCAGCGAGGCCGTCTCGACCTCCCAGAAGCTGTTTGGAGGACCCTGCCCGGCTATGGTCGAATCATACGGTTGGGCGGTGACGGTGTTCAGGTGACGATGTCCCGCGATCCACAGGATGAGATTCGGATAATTTTGAAGGATGGCGATCAACGCGGTATCGGCAGGGGTGTTAAATACCTGCGCGCGGGTTCCGTCATCGATGAGGTGCGTTTGCGGGTTGACCGGGACATGGGCCGCGATAATCATCAGCTTGTTTTCGTCCTGGCCCTGCTGGAGTTCGCCTTGGAGCCAGTCGATACGGGCCTGGTCGAGACAACCGGCGGCATAATTGGGCTGGCCCGCTCCCTTGCAGGTATCATCGAGGGCAATAATCTTGATCGGTATATCCGGCTTCGGTTGGAAGCTATAAGAGGTAAAGTCGTTGTCCACGCTGGTCTGGGTGAAACCATGACCAACGGGGTTCGACGTCGTGGTTAAAAATTCCCGCATCCAATTCTGGCTGGAGGAAACGGCGGTGGCGAGTGAACGGCGGTTGGCGTCGGCCACGACCGTTGGCGGGTTGGGAAAGTTCGCCTCCGGCCCTGCCTTGATGATATCCCCGTAAGGTGTGGCGCCGTCGACCACGCCCATATAGACACCGGTCTCGTTTACGGCCACAATCGGATTGGGATCCAGTCCCATGTTGAGGACGGTATTCCCCACATGGGCCTGCAGGAGCTTGGGGTTCTCATAGACCGAACCCATCCAGAACTGATCGTGGTTGCCGATGACCTGATACCAGGGGATCGCTTTATCGAGCCCCACAGCTTGGAAAGGTTTCTGATAATCGATGGTGGCGGCTCCGACATGGGCGCCGGAGCTGGGGGTAATGAGCTGGCCGTCCAGGACATCGATATACCAGCGCAGCTCGTTATATTGGGTGTTATTGATCGTATCACCAAGGGAAATGCCGAAATCGAAAGGTGTTTTTTTATGTAGCGCATTGATGGTCTGGACGGCGGCATCGAGGACCTGGGTCGTCGAGTTAACCACCGGTGACCAGGCCGATGAATTCGCGTTACCAAATGATGCGCTCCAGGCGACGTAGTTCACCGTAGCCGGGGATTCCTTGTCGGCAATATGGATGTCGGAAATGGTAAAGAAGGTCAGCAGACGCGCAGCCGGAACAGCGTTCGTGGAGCCGGGCGCCAGTTCCGTCCGCTTTACCGGAGGCAGGCCATCCCCGCTGTACCAGGCGCTGTAGCCGTATTGCGCGTAAAGCGGCACGTCGGCGGGGGCAATCTGCGGTGTTTCGGCTGATAATCCAACCGGATGGATCTGCTGTTCCGCCGTGGTGAAAACCTCGGCGGCGATCGGCCAGAAGAAGGCCCAGGGTTTAGCTATCAGAGGAAAATAGGTTTTCATGGATAACAAGGGGGGTTGGGCCTGGGCTGAGTTAATTCCCAGGGGTTCCAACGGCAACCCGAGGCTGGATAAAAACAGGCATAAAACCGGGAAAACAAATTTAATCAACCATTTTTGAAATTGATGGACCACGTCTGAAACTCCTTTTACCGATTCGATAGGATTCGGAGGTTTTATTTAATCTCTAGCCTTATCGACAGATCCTCGAAAAACATGAGGGAATCAGGAGGGGGCGGGAAGACCGATCGCTACAGCTTGAGTGAAACGGTTGCGGAGTTGGAAGCGAGGAGGTCGCCAACCCGGTCGGTAGTTGGCGGTTTTTTTTAAAACGATGGTGACCGGATCGGGCCGCAGTTGAAGGTCATGACACCGCCCGGGCCACGGCGGCCATAACCGCCTCGCTGGTACAGCTCTGGGGGGTCCCGGCGCCGATGACTTGGTCCGGGGTGGAGGTATCCTCTGCCCCGACCCCGGCCGGAATGGCGCATTGACCTTCCGGGTTGCCGGAGGGCGGACCCGGGGGATGCCATTGGTTTAAAATCAACGGCAGACGGATCGGAAATCCGGCGTCCTTGGCAGAAGCCCCCCCTGGGGAGGATCGACCTGATGCGTTTTCAAAACGACACCGGCGGGATGATCCCCCGGGCGGCCTGCCCCACCGGGTAAATGCTGCTTAGCAACAGGAGGAACAGGATTAAGATCGGGGAATTTGTCCTTTCGTCCGTCCATCCCAGTTAAATCATAATTAAATGTTACCCAAGGGGTAGAAGCTTAGGAGAACGTTGACTCATAATTGATGTTACCGGGGTGTGGTGCGAGCCAGGCTCAGTGGGAACATGTCTGGGAGATTTTTTTAAGTTTAAGTTCAAT
>JACRCK010000312.1 GCA_016219065.1 Deltaproteobacteria bacterium | reverse complement strand
GACCAGCGGCCCTCTGCTGTTTTCCAGGAAGGGACAAGGCCTGCGGGTTAGGTGAATAAAAAAGAATGTTAAACTTCGACCGACACCCAGGCCCATGAAGCCCGTCCTGATAAAAATTCTGAGGGTCGTCAAGGTGCTGGCCCAGGGGGCCGCGATCGGTTTATGGTTGAACTATTCCTGGCATTATTTTCTGGCGGTCACTCTGGGTTGGGGCGACAGGGCTCCGGACTGGTATTTCCATCTCCAGGGACCGTTTTTCCTGGTAATCTTTGTCTCCGGGTTGATCGGCTGGGCGGTTGTCAGCCCCCGGTTGGACGGCTTCCTTAACGGGAAGAAACCCGAATCCCGCCTTTCCCCTCTGGAAAAATAAACCTTTTCCACCCCTTAAAATAACGGTTTCCCGTTATTTATCTTCCCATGTTCAACGGCTAAGCTTCCCGGTTAATCAAGGTTGATGTTCACGCAAAAAGTCGTCATGGCGAGATCCGCCTGAGGCGGATCGAAGCAATGACAAAGTGAACATTAGATTATTTATCCTTTCGATTGTTCTTCCCCTCTCCGGCCTGCCGGATAATAATCCGGTTTGATCAAAACGACCGGCCCCGGGCTGGTTTTTATCTATTGCCCGCTGGAATAATATGATATTCTTGAATAAGATCGCTTAGTAGGCCTCCCGGCCGGGGCAGCCGCGGGTTTCCGGTTGAGCAGAAGGCGATGAAGGAGGGCAGCATGGCCCCCAGGAAAATAGAAAAAATAGACCCACCCCAGGCGGCCGCCCAACCCGAGCCGTCTAAAGACAGAGATCAGGGATCAGAGATCAGAGATCAGATAAAAACGGAGATCGGGTACAAAAATCAGAAAAAGAAAGCGGTGGAAAAAACAGAAACACGAAAAGAAAAAGAAGAGCCCCTTTTCATCGTGGGCATCGGCGGATCGGCCGGGTCCCTGGAGGCCCTGGAGCAGTTCTTCTCCAAGCTGCCGGCCAAGTCCGGCCTGGGCTTCGTCATCGTAACCCATCTCGATCCCACCCACAAAGGGATCATGCCGGAACTGCTGCAGCGGTTGACCCCTATGATAGTCCATCAGGCTCAAGACGATATGAAGGTCGAGGCCGATACGGTGTATGTCATCCCCCCCAACAAGGACCTGGCCATCCTGAATGGGGTCTTGCAATTGATGGAACCCTCGGCCCCCCGGGGCCTGCGGTTGCCCATCGATTTTTTCTTCCGACACCTGGCCCTAGACCGGAAGGAAAAAAGCATCGGTATCATCCTCTCCGGCATGGGCACCGACGGGACCCTGGGGTTGCGGGCCATCAAGGAGCAGAACGGCCTGGCCATGGTCCAGGACCCGCAAACGGCCAAATACGATGGGATGCCCCGCAGCGTCCTGGAAACGGGCTTGGCCGATTTCGTGGCCCCGTCCGATAAACTGCCGGAAAAACTCCTCGGCTATGCCGGGCATTTCCTTAAAATCAGCGCCGACCAGCCGGCCATAGAAAAGAAAGTTCAGACCGCCCTCCAAAAAGTGTTGATCCTTTTGCGCTCCAAAACCGGCAATGATTTTAACCTTTATAAAAAAAATACCATCCTGCGCCGCCTCGACCGCCGCCTGAGCGTCCATCAGATCTCCGACCTTTCCCATTACCTGGGTTATCTGCAGAAAAATCCCCAGGAGATCGATCTGCTCTTCAAGGAAATGCTCATCGGGGTAACCAATTTTTTCCGAGATCCGGAGGCCTTCGCCGCCCTCAAGGGAAAAGCCCTGGTGCCGCTCCTTAAAAGGACGGAGGGGCGCGGCATTCTGCGGGTCTGGGTCCCGGGCTGCTCCACCGGGGAAGAGGCTTACAGTCTGGCGATCCTTTTAAGAGAGTGTATCAGCCAGGAGCCTCAGTTGAATGTCAAGATCCAGATCTACGCCACCGATATCGATCAGGAGGCCATCGATTTCGCCCGGCAGGGCCTTTATCTGAACAATATCGCCGCCGACGTCTCGGCGGACCGGCTGCAGCGGTATTTCACCAAGGAAGATCTCCATTTCCGGGTCACCAAAGAAATCCGGGACCTGGTGGTCTTCGCCCCCCAAAACCTGCTGTCCGATCCCCCCTTCACCAAACTGGATCTGCTGAGCTGCCGCAACCTCTTGATTTATCTGACCCCGGAAGCGCAAAAGAAAACCCTGCCCCTTTTTTTCTATGCCCTGAATCCGGGAGGAGTCCTTTTTCTGGGGCCTTCGGAAACCGTCAGCGGCTACCACGATCTTTTCACCCCGGTGGACAGCAAATGGAAGATCTTCAGCCGCCGGGAATCCCTGTCGGCCCTAACGGTCCTGCCCGAGTTTCCGGTCCGGGGCTGGGAGCGGGAAGGTCCCGATAGGCTCAAGACGGAAAAGCGACCGTTGCCGGGGGGGCTGCCTCTGCCGGAACTGGTCCAGCAGTTCATTGTGAGCCACATTGCGCCCCCCATCGTCGTCACCAACGAAAAGGGGGACCTGCTGTTTTCCACGCAGCGAACCGGCAGTTTCCTGGAACCCCCGGTGGGCCGGGCCAGCCTCAATGTCTTCGATATGGCCCGGGAAGGGTTGAAACTGGAACTGGCGCTGGCGGCCCACAAAGCCATCAGCCGGGGAACTGAAATCCAGGTCAAGGATTTGCTCATTAAAACCAACGGGGATCGTTTGAAAATCAATCTTACGGTCAAACCGCTTCCGGTTTCCGAGACCGCCCCGGGACTGTTGCTGATCGTCTTTGAGGAGGTGCCGGCGGAATCGCCCAGGAAGGGAAATCGCTCCCGATCGTCGGCCGATGCGGCCCTGAACAACCGGGTCAGCCAATTGGAAAAGGAACTCCAATTCTCCAAGGAGAGCCTGCAGACCACCATCGAAGAGATGGAGACCTCCCAGGAGGAATTGAAGGCGACCAATGAAGAGCTGCAGAGCACCAACGAGGAATTGAACACTTCCAAGGAGGAGCTGCAATCCCTCAACGAAGAGCTGCTGACACTCAATGCCGAACTGCAGATGAAAAACGACGAGTTGTCGCTGGCCAACAACGACCTGCGCAACCTGCTGAACAGCACCCAGATTCCCACCATTTT
>JACRCK010000042.1 GCA_016219065.1 Deltaproteobacteria bacterium | reverse complement strand
GTGGAGGGCTTTGTCGAAACATCCAACAACCTCGCCAAAATCGAGATCGTGGACGAGGCCCTGCGCATCGTCACCAGCCAGCGCAGCACCGTCAGGTCCCGGCTGGAAGAACTGACCGCCCGTGTCGTGGCCACCGGGCTGCTGGCCGGGGCCGAATCGACCAGTACCCCCGCCTACCCCGGCTGGGAACCGGATACCGGCTCGCCCCTGCTCCAGCGCAGCATGGAGACCTACCAGACCTTGTTCGGCGTGGCCCCCAAGGTGCAGATGATCCACGCCGGGCTGGAATGCGGCGTCATTAGCGCGATCTACGGCGGTCTGGATATGATCTCGCTCGGCGCGACCCTCCAGAGCCTGCACTCGCCCAACGAGCGGTTGAATATCCCGTCGGTAGGAAAGGTCTGGGATTACCTGGTGGCTTTTTTGAAGGCGAGCCAGTAAACTCATAAAAGGAGACGTTTGTCCCTTTAATACGAAAATAAAATCGTTGCTGGTTACTGGTTACTGGTTAAAAAACTTTTGTCATTGCGAGATCCGCCTGAGGCGGATCGAAGCAATCCCCCAAGCCGAAAAACTAAAAGAGGTCAGATGACCCACAAACAGCCCAAATATATTGAACTAATTGAAATCACACTGCTATTTTATTTTTTAGTGCTGGCCTGCGGCTGCACGCCCACCGGTTCATTTACAAAGACAAAACCAAATAATTTCAATGCTAAGGATTATCGAACAGCCCTGATCGAGGTGTCTTCCATCGAGAATGATTCCGACACGCGGACCAGTATAAATTTTTTTGAAGATATTTTGTTTCGCAAATTAAAAGATAAAAGGATATTTGCTAAAGTGATCAAAGGATCCCAGTCGTCTAATGAGCGACCGGACCTGATCATAAAGGCCGAATTATTGTGGACGAAACATATCAGTCGCAGCCTGGAATTCTGGTTTGGTTCCCTTGCCGGTCGAGCGAAAATCATTGTCAATATAACCATGATCGATCAAAACTCAGCAAAGAACATCGCCGAAACCAGGGTTTCAGGAGAATCAGCAGGGGGTTCTGTCTTTGCCAGAGCTACGGATGAAGCCTTTGGTCAGGCCGCGGATCGGGTTATCGAATTTATTATCGCTGGCAGTACCTAAAAGGGCGAAGCGGCAAAAAATACCGGGAATTATTTATTCCTTGGGGGGTGTATTGCGCCAGCTGCCCCTGGCCCACCGTCGCCTATCGCAATTAATCGAGGAATAGCGGGGAGGACGACTATGAATCCGGAAGAACTGAGACTGAAAGAGGCCCGTGACCATAAACTTCCCTGGAAAAAATGGGGGCCCTACCTGAGCGAACGTCAGTGGGGAACGGTGCGGGAGGACTACAGCGAAAACGGCGACGCCTGGAACTTTTTCACCCATGACCAGGCCCGGTCCCGGGCCTACCGCTGGGGCGAGGACGGCCTGGGAGGGATCTCCGACGATCAGCAGCGCCTCTGCTTCGCCCTGGCCTTATGGAACGGCCGGGACCCGATCCTCAAGGAGCGCCTCTTCGGGCTGACCAACAGTGAAGGCAACCACGGCGAGGACGTCAAGGAGTATTACTTCTATCTCGACAGCACCCCCACGCATTCCTATATGAAGTACCTCTACAAGTATCCCCAGGCGGCCTTCCCCTATGCCGACCTGGTGACGACGAACCGAGGGCGCAGCCGGGAGGAGATGGAGTACGAGCTCCTCGACACCGGGGTTTTCGAGGGTGACCGTTACTTCGACGTCTTCGTGGAATACGCCAAGGCCGGCCCGGAGGACCTCCTGGTGCGGATCACCGCGGTCAACCGGGGACCGGAGGCGGCGGAACTGCACCTGCTGCCGACGCTCTGGTTCCGGAACGACTGGTCGGATTGGATTGCCGAGTCCAACAGAGCTCCCGAGAAACCAACCCTCCGGCAGATCGAGGCACCGGCAGGCGCGAGCGCGGTCGCGGCGGTTCATCCGAAGGTGGGTGAATTCATTCTTTCCTTCGAAGGGGATGTGCCGCTGCTCTTTACCGAGAACGTAACGAACAACGGGCGCCTCTTTCCCGACTACCCGAATGAATGCCCTTACGTGAAAGACGGCATCAATGACTGTGTGGTGCAGGGCCGGCAGGAGGCGGTGAATCCCGGCCAGCTGGGCACCAAAGTCGCGGCGCACTACCGGTCCACTGTCGGCGCCGGTCGGGCCACGGTGCTTCGCCTGCGGCTCTTCCGCAGTTCCCCGGATCGGAAGGTCGAACCCTTTAGCGAGAATTTTGACAACGTCTTCGCTGACCGGATTCGGGAAGCCGATGAGTTCTACCGGTCGATCACACCGCCGGCGGTGACTGCAGACGCGGCCAACGTCATGCGCCAGGCCCTCGCCGGCATGCTCTGGAGCAAGCAGTTCTTCTTCTTTGACGGTGACAACTGGCTGGACGAGCACCACTCCAACCCCCTCCATTCCGGATATAAAAATGCCCGGAACTCGGAGTGGTTCCACATGCTGAACCAAGACATCATCTCCATGCCCGACAAGTGGGAGTATCCCTGGTATGCCGCCTGGGACCTGGCCTTCCACTGTCTGCCGCTTTCCATCGTCGATCCCGACTTCGCCAAAGATCAGATGATACAGATGCTCAAGAATGTCTATCTGCACCCCAACGGCCAGATGCCCGCCTATGAGTGGAACTTCAGCGACGTGAACCCCCCCGTCCACGCCTTCGCGACGCTCTTCCTGCACCGCACCGAGCAGGCCCTGCGGGGCGAGACGGACCTCGGCTTCCTCAAGGCGGCGTTCAACAAGCTCCTGTTGAACTTCACCTGGTGGGTGAACCGCAAGGACCGCTTCGGCAAGAACGTCTTCGAGGGGGGCTTCCTCGGCCTCGACAACATCGGCGTTTTCGACCGCAGCGCCCCGCTGCCCACCGGCGGCCACCTGGAACAGGCGGACGGCACGGCCTGGATGGCCTTCTTCAGCCAGAACATGGCAGAACTCGCGATTGAACTCGCCGCCCACGACCCCGTCTACGAGGACATGGTGGTGAAGTTTGCCGAGCACTTCTACTATATCGCCGCCGGCATGAACCGGCCCGGATCGGAAGGCCTGTGGGACGAGGAGGATGGCTTCTATTACGACCTGCTGTGCCTCCCCGACGGCAGTTCCCAGCGGCTCAAGGTGCGCTCCATGGTGGGGCTCCTCCCCCTGTGCGCCACCACGGTGGTCGAAGAGTGGCAGCGGGAGCGGATCCCGCGGGCGTTTGCTCACTTAAGCCAACGCCTGGGCCGGATGCCCGAACTTCTCGCCACTATTCACCCCACCGGTCCCGGGCATTTCGGTGTGGCGAACCGGGGGGTACTGGCCATGGTTACCCCGGAGCGGCTCCGCCGGATCCTGACCAAGCTGCTCGACGAAAACGAATTCCTGGGCCCCTGCGGCATCCGCTCCCTCTCCAAATTCCATGAGCGGAACCCGTTTGTTTTTCATGTGCAAGGCCAGGAGTACCGGGTGGACTATCTGCCGGCCGAGTCCAACACCGGCATGTTCGGCGGCAATTCCAACTGGCGGGGTCCGGTCTGGATGCCGGTGAACGCGATGATCATCCGTTCGCTCCTGAACTTCTACCTGTACTACGGAGACAATTTCAAGATCGAATGCCCCACCGGCTCAGGCAAGATGATGAACCTCTTCGCGGTCGCCAGGGAGATCTCGGACCGCCTGACCAAAACCTTCCTCCGCGATGAGCACGGGCGACGACCCGTCTACGGCGGCACGGAGAAATTCCAGACCGATCCCCTTTGGCGCGACCACATCCTGTTCTACGAGTACTTTCACGGAGACAACGGGGCGGGGCTGGGCGCGAGCCACCAGACGGGCTGGACCGGGTTGGTAGCGAAGACGATCCAGCTCTTCGGATTCCTGGACCCCCAGCGGGCCCTGCAGGTGGGCAAAGGAGCCGCGTTCGTGAAGGGCGCCGCGGGTAGCGGAGAGGAATGAGCGGAGCACCGGGCCGCCTATCCTGTCAATTCGGAGTGGCGGTGTTTTCTTAATACGAAAATAGAATTGAAAGCTTACGATTGTTTTCTTTTTGGATGTAGGGGTGGGATAAATGGCTCGACTGAGCCTTTCGACAAGCTCAAGGCCCTGCGTCCTATGGAAGGGCTTGCCGAAGTCCCCGCCCCTACATCCAAAAAAACTGGTCCAGTTTCCCGTTGTTGTTAAAAACCTCTAAAAACAGAAACCAAGACAGTTCCCCGGCTTAAAAAGTTATCGCCTTACCTGAAAAGATTCGACCCCGAATCGTCCGGCATTATCGTCCGGAAGGGCAGGGCCAGCCTTTTTTGGAATTTTCCAATGCTCTCAAATATCCTCGTAGGGGATAAATCCCTTAGGTCTTCCACCTCGTAACACCGCGGCCGGCTTATTGAATACCTTGCTTTCAAAGATGTGTTGCAGCAGTTTATCCCGGTGCTCCGGGGCGGCCAGATGGGCGATGCCGACGGCGTGTTCGGTGATGCTGAGCCCCCGGGGGTCGAAGGCGCCGTGTTCGGTAACCAGCACCACCGGATCAGCGGGAATGGCTGTGGTCGTGATACCCTCAGGAGACTTGTCGACAATCTTGGAAAGACCGTGGGTGGTGGATTTCAGGGCGATGATGGGAATGCCCCCCGGGGACAGATAGGCGCCTCTCAGGAAATCGGCCTGCCCGCCGACCCCGCTGTAAATGTTTCTGGCCTGGATGGAGTCGGCCCAGATATTACCGTGCAGATCGACTCCCAGGGCGCTGTTGATGGCCACCATTTTAGGTTCGGCAGCAATGTGCAGGATGCCGTTGGTGCGGTCCGAGGGCCGGCTCTGGAGGGAACTGTTGTAATGGTACCAATCGTACCCTTCCCGGCTGCCGGAAAGAAAAACGGTGGCGATGGAAAAGCGGTTGGTCAGATAACGATTGGTCACCAGGCCTTTTTCCACCAGCTTCCTCATGGCGTCGGAGAATAACTCGGTCCGGATGCCCAGATCCTTGGTTCCTTTTCGGATAATCGCCTCCGTAACCGCTTCCGGCACTTCCCCGATTCCGTACTGCAGGGTGCAGCCGTCGGTGACGAACAGGGCGGAAATGATGTCGGCGATTTTTCGGGCCCGTTCATCCGGTACCTTGACCCGGCTGAGCGGCAGGTCATAGTCGCTGTCGACGAGAAAATCGATAGCGGTTTCATGAATGGTGGTGCCGAGCACGAAGGGCATCCGCCGGTTTCTTTCGGCAATGACGATGCGGTTATTTTCTTTGGCCGTATAAACCGCAGCCAGAACACCTTCCACCGTGGTGCCCAGGCTGTAATTCCCGCCCTTGTCCGGGCCGGAGACCGTCAGGAAAACGACGTCCGGTTGCAGGTATTTTCGCACCTGCCGGGGGATATCGGATAGATGAAGGATCTGGTAACGGGCCCGGCCTTCGTTCACCGCTTTGCGGGAATAGGGCCCGTTAAAGATGATACGATGCGTGATCCGTTGACAAGCCTCTTGGACGAACAAAGAACTGATATCGCCGAGCAGCAGGGCGCTGAGCATTTCCACATCCCGGATGCCGGTATCCGCGCACAATTGTTTGAGTAAAACCTGGGGCGTGGCGGCGTTTCCAGAGCAATAAATACGGTGGCCCGGCCGAATCGTCCCGGCATTTACGGCCTCTTCTACCTTTACCTCTTTCATGGTCCTGTCCTTTGATCGTTGGGTTTGCTGTTCGAGCGTAACCACTGGCCGCCCTTACTGGATTATACCCAAATAACAGCTATTGGCTACTGTTTTTGACCGGGACTCGCAGCCGATAATTAATAATTATTTATGACGCTTCACCCTTTTGAGTGGGTAACCACTATATCGGGTATAGTCAGCAGGTCCCGGCCAAAGGGTTTTCCAAAGGTACTCCGTGGCGGGAAACCGGGCCGAAGCAGTTAAAAGTATTAGGCAGCAGGCCCCTCCGGCACGTTGCCTGGCGGCTGTATGGTCGGCCCGGCCTCCGGAAAGATTTGACCACTCGGGGCCGGGTTAGAATCTAAAAAGTAATATGGAAAACCCTTTGGCCGGGACCTG
>JACRCK010000310.1 GCA_016219065.1 Deltaproteobacteria bacterium | reverse complement strand
GGGCCGAAGGGGCCGCTGCGGGTCCGGGGCGACCGGAACCATCCCTACAGCCGGGGCTGGCTGTGCGTCAAGGGCCTGGCGGCACTGGACTTCTTTTCCTCGCCCGAGCGCCTGACCACTCCCCTCATCCGCGGCGACGACGGGCGGCTCCACCCGGCCTCCTGGGAAGAGGCCCTGGAGCGGACGGCCCGCGAACTGCACCGCATCCGGGAGACCTATGGTCCCCAAAGCCTGGCCATCTATCATGGGGAAGGGGTGGGGCACCAGGAGATCAAATCCTATATGAAGCGGTTTGCCAACGTGTACGGCACACCGAACTTCATGGGGGTCGGGTCGATTTGCAACGCCGCCCGGACCATGGCCGACACCCTCACCCTGGGGCAGGTGACCCGCCCTGATATCCCCAACACCCGTTTTCTGATGATCTGGGGCGGCAACCCCCTGGTGTCCAACGAACCGGTGACGCCGAAGGAAATCCGCCGCCTGGCCCGCCGGGGCGCCTTTCTCGCCGTGGTGGACCCGCGCCGGACCCCGACCGCCACCCTGGCCGACTACCATCTGGCCCCGCGTCCCGGGACCGACGCCGTCCTGGCGGCCAACCTGCTCCACGTAATTCTGCGGGAGGGTCTCTGGGACCGTTCCTTCGCCGACCTCTGGGTAAACGATTTAGCCGCTTTGGAGCCGGCCGCCGCCGAACGCTACGCCCCGGAGGCCGGGGAGCCCGTGACCGGCGTGGCCGCGAAGCTGGTCCGCCGGGTCGCCGTGGCCTATGCTTCGACCAAACCGGCCTGTCTGCTGGTCGGCAACGGTCTGGAGCATCACGGACAGGGGGTCGTTGCCATGCGCCTGCTGGCCGTTCTGAAAGCCGTTACCGGGAACCTGGATGTGCCGGGCGGCGACCTGTTTTCATCAAATCCCAGGCTCCGGGACATTACGGAGCCGCTCCCCTCGTCAGCGGTCCAGCCGCTGGGTGCGGACACCTTTCCCCTGTTCTGCCGCCTGCGCCGGGAGGCCCACGCCCTGGCCATACCGGAGGCCGTTCTGGAAGGCCGGCCCTATCCGCTGCGCGCCCTGATCATTGCCGGGGGCAACCCGTCCCTGGAGTGGCCCAACAGCCGGCGGGTGCGGGCTGCCCTCGAGAAACTGGAGTTTCTGCTGGTCATCGATGTGGTCGCTTCCCCGGATACCCGTACCGCCCAGGTCGTTCTGCCTGCCTGCACCTTCCTGGAACGGGACGAGCACCGGGTGCCCCTGTATCACAACCTGCAGGCTATCATGCTGCGAAAAAAAGTGGTCGACCCGGTGTACGGCCTCCCGGACCAGACCATCTGGATCCGACTGGCCCGGGCCATGGGTTTCGGGGAACATTTTCCCTGGACCGATCCCCGGGATGGCATCGACCATATCCTGGGCGACCTCGGCCTCACCTATCAGGACCTGGCCGAACGCCCCGGGGGGTTCGAATACGCCGCGCGCCGCTACCGGAAGTACGAGTCCGCCGGTTTTCGGACCCCCAGCGGCCGGGTGGAGGTCGAGCCGGAGCGGCTCCGGCAGGCCGGTCTTGATTCGGCCCTGCTGCCGGCGCTGCCCTCCCGGGAATCCCCGATAGAGACCAGCTATCCCCTGCTGCTGTGCACCGGGGGCAACTTGGCGCCCTTCCTGCATTGGCAGTACCGCACCCTGCCCCGGCTTCGCCGCCTGGCCCCGGAACCGCGGCTGGAGATCCACCCCAACACCGCCCGCCGGTTCGGTCTGGCCGACGGGGACCTGGTCGAAGTGGAGACGCCGATCGGGTCCATCCGTTTGCAGACGGGGCTCACGACCGGCATCCAAACGGAGACCGTTCACCTGCCCCAGGGCTGGGAGGAGGCCAACGCCAACGAGCTCACCGGAGCGCAGCCCCCGGACCCGGTTTCGGGCTTCCCGAACCTGAAGTCCAACCGCTGCCGGATCCGGAAGGTTTCCGCCTGATAAATCTGCAAAAGCATCCGGCGTCTCTGCGGGTTTGAAATCAGGGCTGGCCTTGAAGTCGGGTCGGGTGAATCGATTTTTGGAATAACCGGTTACAGAAATAGTTCCGGCTCTTTCCTTAAAGCGCAATGGGTGTTTAACCATTCGGCTACCTTGTTGATTCTTTCCACCTCCATCACCCGGGCCCCGGTCGGGCAACTTTTCACACAGGCCTGGCAGACGAGGCATCGTTCCGGTTCGGTTATCACCGCCTCCTCCACAACCACGGCTGCGGCCGGGCAGACCGTAGCGCAGGTCCCGCAAAGGAGGCACAGGCCTTCTTGCGTCGAGGGCGCTTCCGGAGGCCGTTTCATCCTTTCCTTATAGGGAAAATTCCCCGGCACCTCCAGGACGGGCATCCGGTCCCATTTACGAACCCGCGTTAATTTTTGAAAAACCCTCTGGCCGAATTCCCTGGCCTGGTTCAGATCCGCCTCATCCGGCCGGCCGTGGGCGATGGGCCGGTTGCCGGTGGAATAGGAATGCTCCCCGATGAAGGCCCCGGCGGCCAGGGGTCTGAACCCCTGTTCGACGGCCAGATCTTTTAATTCGAGCAGGGCGTCCTCATAAGCCCGATTTCCGTACACGACCACCACGATCGCCGGCGCTTCCCGGGACTTGAGTCGGCGCAGCCGCCGGACCGCCTCGATAGGCAAGCGGCCGGCATAGACCGGTGCACCGAGAATGGTCAATTCCTCGCCTAGCTCAGCGAATGATTGGGTTTCCGCCTGGGGCGGGGTCAAATCGAGCTGGTCGATCCGAGCGACCGGCATTCCCCGGGCCATGGCTTGTAAAATTTTTTGAGTGGTCCGGGTGGGGGAAAAGTAGATCAGTTTAACCGTGTCGTAAGGCATGATAACTCCATTTCTTTCGGCCTTTCTCCAAACACAATGAATGTCGCTATCTACATCTATAATGTCGTTTATGCCTCTTTTATCGCCCGAACACAACCCGTATAATTAAACCAACCATACGAAGAAATTGGAGCAGTATTATGAAGAGACCAAAACCCGCCCCCGGTACGACTGAAAAATCTAAAAACCCTGTTGCGAAAGGAGGAGAAAGACCCTAAACTTGCACTGTTTGAGAATTAAAACCTTCCTGGGGACCTTGAGGATCACAATGGCCGCGGATTGGCCCGGTCCGTTTTATTACCTTATAAAAAATGGCTGAACCACCTTTGACCGAATCCGCCCCGGCCCTCCGGCCTAAGATCGGCGTATCCACCCAGGTCATACTCCAACCCAAGTGGTACAAAAGGGTCCCTAGTTTGGGTGTGGATACCCTTGAAATCAACCGCCGCAACTCCAAACTTTATTTCAATCAATATTTTCTTGAAAAAGTCAGGCGTTACCTCGAGGGCTTTCACCTGAGCCTTCATTCGGCAACCACCGGCCTATTCCAGGAACTGGAGAGTTTTACCAGGGCCGAACTGGAGACGTTGACGGCGGAGGTGGATATCTGCCGGTTTCTGGGCGCCCGGGAACTCGTCTTTCATTTAGACCCCAAAACGCTCACCCGCTCAACCAAAAACCGTTTAAATAGAATCCTCAATCATGCCCGCTCGCAGGAGATTGCAATGCTTTACGAGTCGGACAACCCCATCGTCGCCGACAGGGTCTGCGCTATTCTCGACGGGTTTCCGGAAATCGGATATGCCCTCGATCTCGGGCATCTCAACAACGGCGCCGGGAGGAATGTGCTGGGCTGTGAAATCCAGGCCTTCCTCACCCGGATAAAAGGGCGAACCGTTTATGTCCATGCCAACAACAATGACGGGAGCAGCGATGAACATAAGGGGCTGAACAGCGGCACCCTCGACTGGCGTCAGGTCTTGGACAGTCTCGACCTGTCGCAGATCCGCAAGGTCATCATTGAAGTCTCCTCCGCCAATTATATCGAGGAGACACGAAAGGCCCTGGAAGATTACTTGATCTGTTTTTAGCGGTTGAAAAAAATCCGCAGGAAGTTGAAACGGTATTCCCCCATTCCCGGACCCGCCGCCCCATTTTAATAAACCACTGGTCTTTGGGTTTTTCTCGTGATTATAATTTTCTGCTATCATTGTGGTGCGCTTCCTTTTGTTCCGCCACTTTTTTGAGATCTCCGGACGTCCCAGTCCAGGAGCAGCACTTTGACCCGGCGGAGCAAAAAATTGTAGAGGGTCACCGAGGGAATAGCCACCAGCAGACCGACGGCCGTAGCCTTGAGGGCCAGGGCCAGTCCCACCATGATCTTGCCGGTGTCCATGAACCCTTCCAGACCGATGGTATAAAAGGTCAACATGATCCCCAGGACCGTCCCCAAGAGGCCGATATAGGGAGCGTTGCTGCCGATGGTGGCGATCAGGTGCAGCTTGCAGGTCAGTTCTTTTTCCAGGGCCGCCCGGTCGGGGAAATCCGCCGGGCGGATCCGCCGATAGACCAGGTGCCGCTCCAGGGCCACGCTCAAGGCGACGATGCTCATCAGGACCAGCAGACCGATGATCCCGTAATCGACGGCAATTTTCAGCCATTCCATTTCTTTTTCCTGAAAACAAAACGGCCTCCTGCCGCCGTCCCGGCAATGTGCGGGACGGTGGTGGAGGGATTTGAACACAGACCGCAGTCCTTTAGCATGCAGCCGCGATGATTTAAACTTTCATCACTGGCCATGAAGTCCTAGTTTTGGACAATTTTTTTTATTGTAAATTTTAGTCGCAATTTTCAAATTGCGGCTAAAATTTACCGGTAACGCCTCCCCAGAAGGTCCGCCCGGGGGCGGGAAATCCGAATTCCGGCTCGTAATTGATGTCAAAAATGTTATTCACGGCCACATAGACCTCAAACCATTTTAGAATCGGTTGCGTGACCTTGAAATTGGTCACGAAATAATCCCCGGTTTTCAAGGTGGCCAGATTGGGATTCTGGGGCGTGGGGAGCTGCGAGAAGGCTTCGCCCACGTACAGGCCGATCAGATCCAGCTTGGTCTTGACTTGGGGAACGATATACTGCACCCCGAGGTCCAGCTTGTGCTGGGGTGAAAAGGTCACGTCATCGCTGACCCGTCCACTGCTCAAATTTTTCGATTCGATGTAGGTATAATCGCCCCGCAGGAGCAAACCTGCCAGCGGATAGACCGAGACGCCGAACTCGAGACCCGTCCTGCTGGCATACCCGTAGTTCAGATAGGAACCGAGAGGTCCGGGGGCATCGCGGGAGATCAGATTGGATACGTCGTAGTAAAACAAGGCCAGTTCCAGTTGCCCGATCTTAGCCAGGGCCTGGTCGATCCCCAGTGTATAGTTGATGCTCGTTTCGGAGGACAGGTTGGGATTCCCCCCCCGGGTGGAATACAGTTGCTGCAGGGTGGGGAAACGGGATTTGCGGGCAGCCGAGCCGAACAGCTTGGTCATGTCGGCGACCTGGTAATTCAACCCGATCATGGGATTGAATTCGCTGGTGTTGGGGGTAGGGTTGGAGATCTGGCGCACGAAGTTGCCCGTTCCCGCAGCCGTGACATTTTTCTGGGCCTGGTTTACGTCAAACCAGTCGTAGCTGATGCCGCCCACCAGGGACAGATTTTTCACCAGGGTGAATTCGTCCTCGAGACCCAGAGACCCGGTGTAGGACTTGGACTCGGCGAAGGGCAGGTAGGCGTCGTCCCGCTCCTTATGGTCGTCCTCCTTGAAATGCAAGGACAGGCGCAGGTTGTTCCATTTAACCGGTTGGTAATCGGCGAAAAAGGAACCGCCCATGATGTAATCTTCGAAGCGGCTGACCGCGATCTGCTTGGATAAGGACGCATCGGAAAAAGAAACATAATCGTCATTATGATGGTGATAAAAGAGCTTGGCCTTTAGGTTCCACTGGTCGTTCAAGCGGTGCCGCCCGTCCAGATCGAGGCCCCAGTCCTCATAATTCTGGATCCGGACGAAGGCCGTGGAAAAAGCCGGACGGGTGAGAAAGACCGTATTGGAATCGGTGGAAGCCGGAGACCCCTTATCCCGGTTCAAATAATGAAAATTGACGAAAAATTCGGAATCCTTCATCGGAGCGGCCCCGAATTTGGCCCAGAAATTCTTGCTGGTCACGTCCGAATTGTCCCGTTTTCCTCCGTCTTCGAAGATGACCTGACTCCTCCCACCCGGACTTTTGACCAGCGTTCCCTTCTTGGGCTTAAAGTCGTCGGAGAGGTTCCAGCCGTCCGAATCCAGAAAGCTGGCATTGAGCCACCAGCTCCAGATCCCTTTCTTCATCCCGTGGGTGGCCGAAAGGCGGTAAGTGTTGTTTTCGCTGAATTCCGCCGTGGCGCTGGTAAAGGGCTTCTCCGAGGCTTGTCTGGTAATGATGTTGATCACCCCGGCCAGGGCATTGGCCCCGTATAGCACCGAGGCCCCGCCTTTGATCACCTCGATACGGGCCACGTTGTCGGTGGGGATCTGGTTCAAGTCCAGCTTGCCGAAATTGGTCTCGTAATAGGGGACCCCGTCGATCAGGACCAGGGCCTGGGACTGATCGAAATTTCGAATCGATACATTGGGTTCGTTCTTCCGACCCATCGTGACTTTGACACCCGGGGCATAGGTCAGCGCTTCGGCCACGGTCTTGCTGTTGGTGGCCGCAATGTCTTCAGCCGTGACCTCGGCGATCACCGTCGTTTCCCGGACCTTGTCCCCCGAAACCACGATCTCCCCCAGGGTGTAGGCCTCGAAATCCTTGGTTTTCTTTTCCTCGGCCCAGCACAGGCCGGCTGACAGGATCAGGATCAACCCCGTCCAAATCCAGAAATTTTTCTTCCTTTTCCTCATGCTGTTCCTCCTCCAGTTTTATGGTTGTTTTTATTTATGACGATCCAGCGTCTTGGATTCCAGGCAGGGTCCCACGTAAATCATCCCCAGAAATTTTTCCTTCTCATCCCAGGCGATCTTCAGGGCCTGGTCCAGGGTCGTCTTTACGAGCCGCTCGCTGTCGGCGAAGCCGACCCGGTAGGCCACGTACAACGGGGTGGCAGGCGGATAATGTTTTCCCAGCAGTTCCACCAGGCCCGGGAGTTCCTTGAGTCCCATGAACAAGGCCAGCGTATCCCCCTTTTCCGCCGCGGACTGGAGCAGGGCGGGATTGTCCTTGAGGGACCAGGCGGTGGAAAGGATGATCGACCCGCCCCGGCAAGCCAGTTCTTTCCCGATCAGGGCGTTGGCGGCATTGAAGGCGCTGATCCCCGGGATGAATTCCTTTTCCTGATCTCCCAATCCGGCGGCGATATGGCGCAGGCTGCCGTAGATGAAGGGGTCCCCGTATTCCAGCAGGGCCACGTTTTTTCCCTGCCGGAGTTCCGTCCGGATCAGTTGGACCGCTTCCGCCAGTTTCTTTTCCAGCAGGGCCTTCTTTTCCTCCTTTGATAGTTTGGCCAGTTCCTTTCCGTAAATGGGTTCCGGCATCAGGTATTTAAAGGGGTCGAAGAGGACCGGACGGTTCCCGATGTAGGACGCCAATCTTTTTTTCAGGTCCTCCGAGCAGACCACTACATCGGACTTCCCCAGGGCCGATAGGGCCTTCTGGGTCAGCAGGTCCGGATCGGCGCAGCCAACACTGATCAGGTAGGCCTTGGGCGGACGCTGCAGGTTGACCACCTCGATTTGGGAAACGGACTTCACCCAACGGTCGGCCGACAGATCGTCGGGAATCACCAGCTTGAATTTGCCGTCCTCTTGAATGGCCTGGCCCTCCTTCCGGTCGGCGATGAGGATCCGCCGGCCCAGGGGACCCAGCACCAGCTCCCCCATGGAAAGCAGGGACCGGTACCCGTCCGGGGCCGAAAGCACAACCGCCGCATTCAGGTCCGTAGTTACCCCGGCCTTGGTGAGCACATCCGCCAGGGCCGCTCCTTCAAACCGGAGCAGACCGTGATAGCCCTTCCCGTCTCCGGTGACCTTGCCCATTACCTCCAGCCGGGAATAGGACGACAGGTCCATAACGGTTAAAAGCGTTTTGCCCTCCCGGATTACCGCCAGCTCCGGCGCGAAAAGTTCCGTCATCCGTTTCACCGGCATTTTCAAGTGCAAATCGATCACTTCGATGCTGGTCACATTTTCCAGAGACCGCTCCGTATAGAAATCGTTGGCCACCACCAGCTTGGGCAGGCCCACTTTTCTTTTCAGGGGGTCCAACCAGAGCCGGTAGACCTCCGGCGGGTGACAGCCGGCGCAGTCCCGCAGGGGCATAACGGGCTCCGCCTGGAAGGCCACGACGATCTCCGCGGGGTTGCGGTAAAAGATCTCTCCCCAGGACAGCACCGTCTGCTTTCCTTCCCGATTGCGGACCACCACGGCCATATCCAGCGGTTTGCTAAAAGCCGCTTCTCCTTTCCGGACCCCGGCCGTTTCCAGCAGGTCTTTCAGCGGGACGCCGCGGTAGGTGAAGACGCCGTGAAATTTTTTATCTCCGGTCAATTCGTTCAAGCGGACCGGGACCGATTGGAAACGGGCCAGGTCGTTCAAATTCAAGGACAGGGGTTGTCTGACGGACCCGATGAGATGGAACAGTTCCGGAGGGGCGGCCCCGGCCGGTGCCGACAGGAGCAGAAAGAACAATAGCAAGAACACCTTTTTTTTCATGGGAAGCGATTTCCTCCTTTGGTCGATTTTCGCTGCGGGAAGTACCAGAGCATGAACACGATCAGGACGGCGAAACCCCAGAAGATGAACTGCCGGCCCGGGTCCTGGCTGTTTCTCCCTGCCTTAGATAAAAAACAGCCAGGGTCCCCCCCGCAATAAAACAAGCGTGACTGACCACCTCCAGCAAAAAAAACAGCCAAGAGAAAATGGTCTGGGTTTTCGGATTGGGCGGGATCACGCCGGGGGGAAAAAGGAAGGACAATAACGAGAAGGCCACCAGGGAAACCAGCAATCCGCCGGATAGCGAGGCTTTTCCGGAAAAAAAGCGGAGCCCCAAAGTCAGCGCCGCCAGGCACCAGGGCAGGAAGAAAGTCTCCTCAAAAAGGGCATAAGGGGACAAGATCCCCATAAAGGAACGCGGTTGGCGAGAAACAGGGTATGCCCCAGCCAACCAAGCCCCAGGAAAATGCAGGAAATCGACCGCCGCCGTAAGAACCAGAAGATCAGGGAAGCGGCATAGCAGCCGATGATGATCGGAAAGCCGTTAATAATTGTTGACGAATCCATTGGGTATTTCGTAATTCCGGAAAGGGGGAAAATATGTCTTTAAAGACATATGTGTCAGTGGAGACACTTATGCCATGAGAGGCATATATGTCAAGAATTTTCCCCGCAGCGGCTAAAAAATTTTATTACAGGAATCGAGATTGGAGGGTTTTGTAGTTCCAGCCGAAGGAGACGAGCAGTTCCTCTCCGGCTTTGAGGAGCAGTTCGAGGTATTTCTTCCGGTCGTAGGGTTCCTGGCCGGTCAGGAAGGGGGCGGGCACCACTCGCTCCTCGGGAGAAACGGCGGCGCCGTCGCGCAGGAGATAGGCCACCCGCTGCCCGGGGTGCAGGGCCAACCCTTCGGCCTCCAGTTGCTGGAGGGTCAGGGCCGACTGGGTGTCCACCTTGTATTGGTTCAGGGGTCGGCTGAAGCGGCGGGTGATGATCAGGTCCCGGGGGTGGACCCGGCCGTTTTTGAGCAGGGCTGCGTAGTCCCCCAGGCGCTCCAGCAGTTCCGGCACCTGCCGTTCCAGGTCCCGCCGGTTTTCGGCCCCGGCCATCCGGTGCAGCAGTTCCTCCTGGGCTTCGCGAACGAAGCGGGGGATGTCCCGGCGGCAGGAAGCGATCCCCCGGGTCTTGAGGGTGCCGTCCAGGAAGGCCCCGAAGTAGCGGTTGGCCACCGGGCGCCGCGGCTGGACCTTGGAAGGCAGGAAGACGATCCAGCGATAGATTCCCTCTAAACTAATTGAAACTAATGTTTTTTCATTAATTTCTTCAAGTAACGATTGAACCTCGTCCTCCGTCAGATGATCCCCCTGAAACCAGAGGGAATCGGTCAACCCGTGCAGGACCTGAAAGCCCCGGGACTCGACGCACTCCTTGGCCAGCAGCAATTTGTCCCGGCCGAAGTCGGTAATGGCCTCGTGGGCTTCGATCCTCCCGAAGCGGGCATTCTTGTATCCCAGGTACCCGAAGCAGGTGACCAGGACCCACTTAAGGCCGGTCTGCATGGCCTTATAGACGGCCTGCCGCGGATGGCCGGCCCGGACCCGGGCCTTGAGTTCGGCCCGGAGCTTGAGGATAGGCTCCAGGGTCTCCGGCACCAGGCCCCGGCGACGGCGGCAGATGTTGGCGCCCGACTCCGGCACCACCGGTTCCGGGCAGCAGGCGCAACCCATGGTCTCCGGCGAGATGTTGTGCTTAACCATGATGGTCGGGTACATGGAGGCGTAGTCCACTTCGGCCACCCGTTCCCGGAGGCCGATCGGCGGCTGGAAAACCAGGCCGCCTTTGTCCGCCACCAGCAGGTCCCAGGCGGTCTTGAAGTCCTCGGGCCGCCCCTTCTTCCAGGGAATCAGGATCCCTTTCTGCACCGCCCGGTCGAGCTGCATGGAGGTGATGGCCGTGCCCGGCGAGGTCCGGGCCAGGGTCTGGACCGGGATCTTGGTCAAACGGGCCAGGAAGATGGTCCCTTCCAGGCCGCATTCGCCGTGGGTGAAAAAAAAGGAGTTGTTCCGGTCGATGTGGAACCGCCCGTACAGCGGGAAGGCCGCCCCCTGGTAGACGATCTGCCCGTAAGTAAAATAGGAACGCCCCTCCCCTACCCGGCGGCGCGGCGGCGGCTGAGGGTCCCGGTCCAGGGCCGGGGGGATCTTCTCTTTCTGGTACCAGCGCCAGAGGAAGGGGAAAATACGTCCGTCCCCCTGCTGGGAGAGGAGGCAGTCGGGATCCAGACGGGTGATGAGCCGATTGAATTCCGTCAGCAGCTCGGCCGGCTGCAGACCGTCCAGCTCGAAGACCCGGTCCTCATAGGTCACCTGCAGGCCGTTGCCCCGGTCCAGGGGGATCTGGGGATGGCCGGTCAGGGACACTTCGACGACCTTCAGCGGCGGGATGGGGGCGTCCGGGTCCCAGGGGGAGTGGAGGACCTTGAGGCCCCGGAGTTGGCTGCGCTCCCACTCGAACTCGCAGAAGGCCAGGGGGAAGAGCTGCCGCTCGTAGTTGTAGTACTGGGGGACGGCCAGGTCGCAGTTGTAAAAAGTGATCGTCTCCGTCAGGTCCGCCAGACGCCGCTGGATCTCCGGCAGCTTCTGCAGGGCCCGGACCTCCAGCTCGAAGACCGGCACCGCCTTTCCGCTCCAGAACTCGATGCGCTCGGTCCAGTTTGATCGCCGCAGATAATGGCCGAGGGTCCGCTCCAGGGTCCGCAGGGCCGAGGGCCGCCCATGGGCGTAGAAGCGGTAGCCGAAGAAATCGGTCAGGCAGAGCAGCTCCCCGCCGGTGAGACGGAACCAGAGGACCATTACGTCCTCCCGCACATAGAGGTCGAAGAGCCAGCCTTTGGCGATCATGGAAGGAAATTACCAGGCTTGAGGATTATTTTTAGACAGCGGAACTTTATTGATTGAAGGAAACGGTTTTTACCGGGTCGTTTATCTCGGTGCCCGTAATGCATCTTGGGCTTATCGCGGCAGTTGGACCAGGATGAAATACGATTGGGGATACAGGTAATCTTCCCCGGACTCATCAACAATCCTAAAAAATCCATCCGCTTCGGCCTTTTCATCCGGAATTACTTGATAAACCTTACGGCGTTCCAGGTCTTCAGCGTCCGTGTTTTCTACGCACAATGCAAACTTGTAACTTTCTTTGGTCATTTGAATTTGTTTCGAATTTCGGATTTCGAATTCAGCCCTCAAAAAAAATTTCAAATATCTTTGGTTAGTCTTGGTCCAAGACCTTTTTTGATTTCTACTTCCCTTTTTTCACCGGCTGGCGGATGACGGTCTTCAGCTTTTCCGGGGCGGTCCGGCGGGGGTCGCTCAGATAAATCTCGTGGTGCTTGCCGTGGAAGTCGTACCCCTGTTCCTTCATGAAAGCGTGAATTTTTTGAATGTTGGCCGTTTCTTCCGAAAAAGGGCCCACGTGCAGGATCTGGGCGGACAGGCCTTCCGTGTAACTTTCCCAGCGGATTTGGTCCAGGTACGGCGGGGACTTTTTCTTGCGCACCTCTTCCCGGGCCTGCTCGAACAGCTCCGGGGTGACCACCTCCGGCTGCCGGATCAGCAAGGTCCATAGCCAGCGGCTTTTATCCTGGGTCTCCGGCGCAAAGGCCTCCATCTCCTCGGCCCACCAGAGCCCCTCCAGGGGCAGCACGGCGTAATCGATCCCCTGCCCTTTCTTGACCATGAACTTGAGCGTATAAGCCAGGCTGTACAGGGCCTCCACCGCCTCGTGAAAGGCCGGGGCCGTATTCGGGTCCCCGGCCCCGTCGGCCATGAGGAAGTTCATGGGAGGCACTTCCACCAGCGTCACGGCTTTGGCGGAGGGGGCGTAGAGGTGCTTTTGGTCTTTTTTCAGGTCGAGTTTTTCCATCATTCCGCTCCGAATGATTAAATGGATTTTAATTCGTTAAGAGCCTGCTCCATAAGTGGCAAAATACTTGGGATGTCTTCTTTAACCGTCCGCCAAACCTTTTCGTCGCTGACGCCGAAGTAAAAATGGATCAACCGGTCTCGCATTCCGGCCATACCCTTCCAAGGAATGGCGGGGTATCGTTCACGCAGGGACGAGGGTACATTCTTGGCAGCCTCCCCGATCACCTCCAGACAACGCAATACCGCATAGACGGTTTTGGGGTCCCTGGTAAATTCTCCCAGTGTCAGGTTCCCGACAAACTGCTGGGCCAAGCGCATGTTATGGACAATGTCCTCCAGATAAAGGACCGTATTCCGAGTCATAGCGCTAAGACCTCCGCCTCTATGTTATCCCGCAATTCCGGCCGAATATCCTCACGCGGAACGAGATCCACCTTGACTTCCAGCAGTTCCGAAAGCATAACCTGCGCTCCCCCCAGATCAAGCAGCGAGGCCTTCTCATCAAATTCCGCCAGCAGATCCAGATCGCTCCCCCCCTGTTGCTCCCCACGGACATAGGAACCGAAAATGCCCACCACCCGGGCTTTGTAACGCTGTCGCAGTTCGTCTTCGTGGGTGCGAATAACCCGGCGTATTTCTTCCAGTGTTTTCATAGATTGGCCTTTCCTCCTCTTGAGTTAGCCATTGCCGATGATAACCAAAAACCATTGGGTGCATGCCACCGAAATATGCCAGAGCGTCTATATCGGAATAAATCGAGAAAATATGACCCGAGGCCGGACAATTGCGACGCATAGAACCGATGCCCATCTTCCAGATCAACTTCTGCGGCGCTGAGAATTTTTAGGCGCATGAAACCTTCTTTTTAATTCTCTTTTTCGCCTGATCCCAATCCGATACGGTTATTTTTCCGGCCGAAAAGGCCTTTTCCCGATCCTTAAGGATGGCCTCATGTCAGGCCGGTGATTTTAATTTTTCCTCGTCACGGGTCAGTTCTTCCCAAAGCGCCTCCATCAAACCAGTTTCTGCGCAAAAGTAAGTTGGGAAAGGGCCAAATCAACCTTTTTCATTGTATTTCCTTTCCTATTTCGTCCTGAATTCTATGAGCCGCGTATATTCGACAAGCCTGTCGAGCGTCTTAATGGTAAAGACTTTCCCTCTGGTCGCCAGGATCATTTTTTTCATATCTTCCCGGCGCACTCCAAAGCCTCGCCCGCCAATGCAGGCGACGACTTCATACTTCGGGTTGTTTTTGACGCGTTCCGAAAGGCTGAGTTCTCCCAAGTGTTGAATGCGCGTGACTTTATCCCTGGCCGTCCCGTCATCTTCAGTGATTTTCGCTTCGATAATAATCTGCGGGTTAAATTCGCTGGGAATAATGAAATCCGGTGTCTGATCGAACCCGTCGATACGCTCAGCACGTTTTGTTTTGCGAAAGCTGATCCCGGCCCGGCTCAAAACCTCCTCGATGGCCGATTCGAGGATGTCTCCTATCAATTCGCTCACCGAATCCCGATGACCGGCAAAAGGCCTGCCAAGAAACCGCTCATACAACAACATGGCATAGGGCGCCCCCATACCGGCCATATTTTTAATACTTTCGATGCCAACTCTGGTGTCGGCTTTGTCCAGACGGTGGAGTTGGTAGGCCTCGATTTTTGGAATACCTTGCGAGAGCAGTTGACAAGCTGTATCCACAAGCGCCTTAAGTCGCTCCCGGATCACCCCTGTTGGGTTTATTGGAGTCTCCGGCGTCATCCTGACTTTCCGGTCCAGGGTGCGTACAAATCCCTGGGAAACGACAACCCCGGTCCTTTGCGTGGCAACGTAGCCCCACTCCGGCGGCGTAAAACCGAGCATGGATCGCAATACCACCAGCGAAATTGGTTCTTTTAAAATCCCTGCCAGCACGTTGGACGGCTCTACTCGGGAAAACCCTTGAGTTGCCGCTTTCAAGGCTTCATAGCCGCGTTCGAAAACAGGATATTCTACGAAACCGGCCCCTTTGGGCATTACCAGAAATTCCGACTCGAGGCAGGAGAATACGGCATCAACGTAGTTTTCCGGATCTTTTAAAATTTCTTCAAAGGCAACTTCAAAAGGAAATGTCGGCATCTTGGTTTCCATAAGGTTTCGTCTCTTCCCGCACCGCAAAAAGAAGGGTTTCAGATCGTAATTGGTTGGGATCCTCGAGAAGTTTTTCGACTTCGCGCCATCCCCCGAATTTCCGAAGCCATTCGACGACCGCCAGCATCTTCCCGGCCACTGGGGCCTTTTTGTCCCACTCTTTTCTCAGGTGCCAAACGGCCAAACGAATCAGATGGCCGTAGGTGACACAGCGGGCGTCTCCAGGGGTAGGCTTCACCCCGCCCTCCCGGAGTCGGGCCAGATCTTCGGCAACTAGATCGGCAACCCCTTGGATCGAATCAGGCAGCCATTTTCTGGAAACGGTCCCTGTAGACCGGCAGACAAAAACAGTGTCGATGATGGACGACCCTGTACCGTTGATGTGAATGGAGGCCCCCATTTCCGCCGGACAGGGCAGCGAAGCGGAGCAGGCCAGTCCGGCATCGAGTATCGCCACGGCTATCGGGGAATAAGCATTAAGGTCATTGTGGTGGTACGTAAAGGCCAGGGGGAATCCCGGCTTTAAGGCCGCCGCCATGCGTTGGTACACGTCGGAAAGACCTTGGGTAAAATGCTCCAGGCCTCGCCCCATATCCTCGTTTCCGGTGAGTTCCTGGGGATTCCGGGTCGATTCCCGCTCGAAGGCCTCAACTTTTTCACCCACCAGACGTCGCAGCCAAACGTAACAGAAATCCATCAATTCCGCATATTGCACGTTGCCGAAATACGGTGGATCGGTAAAAACCGCGTCCAGGGAGGCCTTTGGCAACTTCACCTCAGCCGCATCCCGGCACTGGATGTCCACCGTTCGACGCCCCTTGTTTTGACCGCCGTTAGGGTGGTCACCGATCCATTCGCCTTGGATGGGAACTATTTCCTTCCGGAACCCGTGGTGCCTGATCTCAAAAGGGGCGTCACAGTAGGCTTTGGCTTTGCGAAACTTATCGGTGATATTTGCCCAGCCGCCGCTGCCCACGCACATCTGCTTATTAGGGTCTCGGATGCCCAGGAAATTGGACTCGCATTGAATCAGCCCCACCGGAAAGCCGTGAACGGAAAAAATATCCAGGGACTTCAAGGCCACGGTATCGTAGCGGCAAAGCATATTCTGGTAGCGCAACAGATCGGACAGATTCGTCCCCAGGGCGTTGCGAACCCGTTCGTCCGACGTCTTGGATATAATCCGCGCCGAAAGCTCAAGCCCCAGGAGCTGCCGGGGATTGAACATATCCCGATAGTACCGGTATCCCCACCGATGCAGGCGGTTGGTTTCGTCACCGGATGGGATTTCATCGTCCGGAACAAATCGTGAGTGCGCTCCCTGCCAGCGCTCCCCGGCCTCCGCCGCCCGTTTCAGATCATCCCCCCCGGGGGCCTTGAAGAACCGCCCCGCCTGAGTCCTTTTGCAGGACGAGCAGTGGTATTCAATGGCAAAAAGCCGATGCCGTGGGGGGCCGAGGCTACTATCCGGGTAAAAATTGTCGGTTTGGCAATGGGGGCAGCGGCACCGGTTTCGGCCGGCCGGACCATTGAGTGACAGCCCGACACCGCAATGCCGGCAGTGGCCCGGATTTTTCCGGTCTCCGGTCTCCGTTAGTTGTCCGCAGGAGGAACAGATAAACACATTTTTGGGATGCCGTCGATCGGCAGCCAGCAGATAGCCGGGAGAAAGGTCGATGTCCTTTTGACAATTACGGCAGGGGGTTATTTTGACCCATAAAAAATATTTCACCGGTACGTTCCGGCCGCAAAGAACGCATTCCGTTTGATACAGGTATCCGATCTCTTTCTCCAGCTTTCGGCCCAGCGTCTCGACCGCTTCGTCGTAGGCCTTCAGGTTCAGATGCTCGATCTCCTGCTTCACGATCCAATAAGACATGGGATTGATATCAAAGCCGACCACCTGGCACCCCAACCGGTTCGCTTCCAGGAGAGGCGTTCCGCCCCCCATGAACGGATCGGCCACCTTCAGGCCCTTCAAATCGTTGGCCCGGTAAAAGGTTTCGCGAAGCGGACTGTCCGAGAATTCGGACAGCAGCAGCCCCCGGAACAAGGTCCCCGGCCGGCGCGCAAACCACTTGTGCACCGCAATGATCGGCCGGTAGTTCTGCTGGATCTGCTTCTCCCGCAGCGCCAGATCGGCGATGAAGGATATGTCGAAGTTTTTTTCGATCATCTGGTTTATCTTAGAAAATCGCAAATTTGTGTTTACCCTAAATACCTGAAAGACTGCGGCGGTGACGCGATTAGAAAGTGTCTAAGCGTCACAGGCATATCATAAATTTGAATAGCTTTAACCTCGATCGCGTATCCTTTCGGTTTATCCCTGAAATATTCAAAAAACCTATCTTTACTAATCCCGGCATGGATTTTAGTCTTATCCCATAGTGACTGAGGTTCTTCATGGAGGATCCCCCCAATCTCGAATTCACCTACTATCTTCTTGATTGGGTCAGAAGCATATACAACAATTTTCCTGACCCCGCCTCTTTTAAATATCGATCGACGGTATTCGTATCGCTTTGTTCCCTCGAAGATCTTTAAGGCAAATTCGGGTTTAATCGACAATAATACTTTCATCTGCTGGGACTCCCTCGACATTTCAAAAAAAGCTTTCGAAAGTATCGCGGCAAACTATCCGTTATTTCTTGGCATTTCATCCCAGTAACGGCCATCCAACATACGCCCAGTCCGTTTTCGGTTTGGCCCGCCCCACTGTTTGAAGAAAAAAGGTACGCTCGCCGACTGACATTGATCCCGGATCTCTCTGGCCCAATCGGGGTCAACCAAGCGGGCGCGAACACCGGATTCCCCGCCAACGATTACCCAATCAATCCCTTTAAGATCAAGGTGTCCAACTGAGCCCAGAAGGGGTTCGAAAGAAAGAAATTTTATGCTGGCCTGGCAATTTCTCAAACGATCGATCCGGTATAAATGCTTTTTATCTTCCACACTTACACCCATCCATATATTTGCTGGCCACTCGAGTTTGCGGTCCAAATCCAATAAACGTTCCGAACGTTTGGTCAATATCTGAAATCTGTGCCAATAAGCAGTTCGCATAACGCCGAACACCTTGGCTATAAAATCAAAGGGGACATCGCTATGGAAAAGGTCGCTCATTGAGTTTACAAAAATAGTTTTGGGGTTTTTCCACTTCAGCGGTAATCCAAGCATATGTTCATGAATGGCAAGTTTAAACCCGTTCCTGTAATTAGGCTGCCCCATTGCCTTGAGGCGCAGAGCAAGCCCCTCGGCATAACAATTTTTACAGCCCGGGCTGATCTTATCGCAACCGGTACAAGGATTCCAGGTGGCTTCCGTCCATTCAATTTTTGAATCGATCCCCATGCGATCACTTCTTTCCCGGGAAAATAACCGTTATCCCGTCACCGAACCCGCGCTTCCTTTTTCGCCCTTCGGTCTTTATAATTCCCTGCTGTTCCATACTTGCCAATACGTCCTTATAATTCTTGGAAATATATGGTCGGCCAACACTATGTTCCTGGTATATTGCGCGAACGGTTAGTTTCCTATCAGCATATTCAGACAGAAGCATTTCTTCTAATTCGTCCAAGGGTCGGTTCAACTCGAAAAGTAGACCTTGTCGTCTGCTCGCTGCCGGACTATAAGTAAACGTTGGTACCCCTTGGTGGTCCAAAGAACTCGCTTTGGCCATTATATCCTTCATGACTTCATAGCCACGGAAATGTTTGGTGATGAAAATCAGATGGTGGGTCGTTCTTCTCCCGCTTGAGTTTTTAAAGCAAAATGGTAAAACGTAGCGATGGCCAAATCCCTTCAGGGCAAGAGCCAGTTCATTGACGATCGTCGCTTCGCGCTCAGCAGGAGAAAGGGGTTCTAATTCATAACTCAATTTTTCCGCCCTCTCCTCCCCGAACAGGGCCGCCATATGTTCTTGAACAAACGGGTTGCTTAAGCCAGCGTTGATTCTGGAATAGTTGAATAAAAAAATACAATCACATCCCCAGTCCTTTAAAAACGCATCCACGAGACGCAGTGACAGTCCCTTGTAACCCCATGGATCAATAAAGGCCAACATGGGAATTTTGGCAATCCGTTCGAATTCTGCTGCAATCTTATCGCCAACCTCTTCGTTCCAAATTTTAGGTTGATATTTGAGCTTTCCAATATTAGGCAGTTCTCGTATGGCCTTTTCCAAACCCCGAACGTTCTGTTCATCTTTGTCGTTGAAGATGGTTATCAGACGATTCGCATAGCTTTCTTTTTCAATGGCTTTGGCTAAAACACGAAGAGGAGTTGAAGCCGAACCGTCTTTATAACGGCCCGGACCCGCGAAGAGATCAACATAACCAATCCTTTTACCCTGGCCGGTTCGGTCCTGTGTTGCTGTGATTATTCCAGCCCAGGCGTCAAAGTATTTTTCGACGATTTCCGCCTTCACTAGGGATTGCTCTCGCGACTCATCAAAAAAACTCTTTGGAGCCATCAGCATTCTCCTCGGTATAAGCTGCTATAGAATCACATTCAATTTGGACGAGAAAACATAAAATACTTTGGCGCCTTGTTATGCCCTGAACTTCACAAATTTGTCCTTATATTTAAAATCAACGGCGCCGTCGACTTCGGCTAAGCCTTCCTTAACCAAATGAGCGTTCAGGAAGGTCTTGTTTTGTAAATAAAGGTAACCTAACAAATGGTTTTCCTGGTCATGCTTCTGATGGTCATATTGTAGAAACACCTTTTGACCTTTTGTTTTTTCGACAATGAAACGGATGGCCAGATCACGTCTGGCCCTGTTTTCCTTCACTCCGAGCAGACGGACCAGCAACCCGTTGTTCAGTTCAACCAGTTCCGGGCTGATGACGTCCTTAACCGTATATAATTGTTCACGTTCCTCACTATCTTTGTCGATTTTAGAACCATAAGCCAACTTCTTGGGATCCACCTTTTTATCCAGTTGGTGCGGGTCTTTAAAAATATAGGGTAGTTTTTCTATCTCGGCAACCCAGTCAGCGGTCGCCTCGTCTTCGAGAAATTCGTAACGAGTCCCAACCAGGTCGGCCTGGTCAATATCCAGTTTTTTCCGGATGACCGGCATAAAGTCCGGATTGATCTCATACCCCACCGAATTCCGTCCCAGATTGCGGGCGGCCAGGGCGGTGGTGCCGCTGCCGAGGAAGGGGTCCAGGACCGTGTCGCCCACGAAGGTGAACATCCGGATCAGGCGGGCCGGGAGTTCCTCCGGGAACATGGCCAGGTGGCCCTCCTGCTTGACGCCGGGGAAATTCCAGTGGCCGGCGAAATAGGTGTTCCAGTCCTCCGTGGACATTTTGGACTGCTCCTTCTGCTCCGAAGTTGGCTTGGGCGGCTTACCCTGTTTTTTAAACAGCAGGATGAACTCGTAGTCCAGCTTCAGGATCCCGTTGCGGGGATAGGGGAAGCTGCCCATGATGGTGGCCCCGCCGGTGGTGTTGGTGGTGGTCACCTTCTGCCAGATCACGGCGCCCATGTAGTCGAAGCCGATGGTTTCGCAGAACTTGATGATCTCCGTCCGGATGGGAATGACCTTGTAGCGGCCGTAATAGACCGACCGGGCGAACTGGTCGCCGATGTTGACGCCCAGCCGGCACCCCGGGTGCAGCACGCGGTGGCACTCCTGCCAGACCAGGTTCAGGTGGTTGATATAGCCCTCATAGGAGTCGTGATAGCCGATCTGCTCGCTGGTCCCGTAGTCCTTGAGCTGCCAGTACGGAGGCGAGGTAACGACCAGGTGGACCGATTCGCCGGCCAGCAGGTTCATTTGCCGGCTGTCGCCGTGGATGATTTTATGGTTGGTCGGCACGTTCTGCTTCCATTTCAGGCCGCCGCCAGTTCCCGTTCATTCTGTATGGTAATTTTGGGATCAGGGTTGGGCGGTGGAATGGGTAGACCCTGCTCCTTCAACAGGCTGACGTGCTCCCGCATCCCCCACTTCGCCTTATATAAACAATCTTCAATGGAATGGCCGATGCCGGTGAAGCCCGGCAGGTCCGGGGAGTAGAAGCCGAAAAAGTCGGGTTCCTTGGTGGCTTCGATGATTAAGGAGTAGGATAGTTCTATCATTGCCTTTACCTCCAGGTTATTTTCTTATTCCGGCATCCTTTAAGATGGCATAGCAGGTACCTTTCGGAACTTCTTTGGGGCCATGGTAATCGACCCGAATCAAAACAGGCCAACCAGTTTTTCCATAATAGCGTATGGAGCCTCGCTCCCTGATGAGTCGGAAACCATTCTCTTCCAAAAGCCGGATTAATTCACTGAACTTCATCTGATCCCTCTGCGTTTAACAACCGAATAAACTCTTTGAAATCCGGGTTCAGCATCGTATTTCCACCTGTGGAATTCCCGCCGGATCTCCTCCAGGGCAGCCAGCCGGCGGGCATAGGGCTGGGTCTGCCAATAGGCGAAGTCGGATTGCTGTTCGCCGATTTTTGCTTTGGTGCAGACTTTGGCGATGGAGGGAGATGGGTCCATATCTGATTTCCTGATAGCGTTCTTTATCGCTAATAGAGCACAAACCCCTGAGCCGTAAAATCAGGGTCAAAGGCCAAAGCCCTTTTTATCCCCTTTTCCCGCATCACTACGAAACTCAAGCAATCAACAAAACTGACCCCCCGCGTTCCGATTCGTTTCAGTTCGCGCACCGCCCTCTCATGAAGGCTATGGTCCACCCATTCGATTTGGAATACCTTGGCCTCCTTCAGGAATTGCAAGGCCACCTGAAGCCCGAGTCGGGCCCGTAACAAGGCCGCGCTTTCCACCAGGATATAATTGTGAAGGCAAAGGATTTCTCCTGTCGCCAAACCGCGATTAAACTTCTCCAGCGCAGGACCATGATTGGGGTCCCCCTGATCCGCCATGGCATAGACGGCGGAGGTATCCAGGAAAATCATTGGCGAAAGGCCTCCTCCAGGGCCTGATCGTGTTTTTCGGAGACCGGCTCCAGATGCCCTTGAAGGGACTTGCCGGCCCCGATGAACCGAAAATCCTTCAACGACAGGGACTTAGGTTGAATCTCCCGGCTCATTTCTTTATCGATGAGTTCACGAATGAGGCCGGCAATGGATTTCTTTTCCTGAAAGGCCCGCTGGCGCAAGGCCTCGAAGGTTTCTTCCTCCAGTTGAATTTGAGCGCGTTTCATGAATCCCCCCTTAAACGAAAGGTCGCAGATTACAGGCAATAGCATAACATCATGCTGTAATGCTGTCAACCTCTGCGCTCCTCTCAGGTACACGGAGGGTCTCCCATTCCCCCAGCCTGTCTTCCAAACGCTTCAATTTCGCCTGCAACTCCACCAACTCCTTCTCCATCTCCAATACAATGGAAAACAATATGGTCTCGAAGGGCCAGGGCCGGGAGGCGTAGCTGCCGGCCTGGACGTGGAGCCGGGCCCGGTCGAAGAGCCGGTCCAGGACCTGCTGGTCCTCCCGGCGCAGGGCCCGGCGGAACTTCTTCCAGTCTTCATATTCCCGCTCCAGCACCTGGCTGAAGGGCAATACCGTTCTTCCCATAAGCTTCCCCTACTACTACAGGAATTCACCGCCCGTCACGCCTTAGGCGTGACTCAAGGCGCAAAGAGCGCAAAGGAATTTTTTCCTCCGGCGACAGCCGGAAAAAAACTTTTTTCTTTGCGTCCTTTGCGTCTTTGCGGTGCAATCTTTTTCGTCTGCGTACGTCTGCGGCTGAAAAAGATTACTCCCGGCGGCGAACCACGGCGGCCGGGTGTTGCAGCCGCCCCTCGATGCCCCCCTCGACCTGGCGCACCCGGATCACCATTTCCACCCGGCCGGCCAGCTCCCGGCCGTAAAACAGGTTTTTGACGCGCGAAGACAGGGGACTCTGGAACAGAAAGACCCCCTGCCCTTTCCTGCCCAGGGCCGCCAGGGAGGCCGCCACCTTTTTAAACAGATTCTTCCGCTCCGTCAGGGCCACCTGGTCGTCATAGAACAGGGCGCAGGGACCGAGGACGAAAAGCGGCTCCCCCGGACCGGCCGCCGGCAGCCCCTCGCAGAGCAGGGTGGCCAACTGGTGGCAGGTGAAAGCCCGGCTCAGGCGGATGCGCTCCAAAAGGACCCGGAGATCCAGCTCCCGGTAGCGGCCGATACGGGCCACCAGGTAAGGGTCGAAGGACTGGGCCGCATCCACCAGGGTGACCGGCCTTCCCTGCACGGCGAGTTGGCCCATGAGATAGGCGGCCAGCCGGGGCATGGCCTCTCCGAAGAAGAGGATGCTCCGCCCGGACAGGGCCAGTCGGCGGATACTGGGTAAAGGCAGTAATTCCATAAGATACGCGAAGCGCCGGGCGCAAAAACTATCATCCGACGGATCGGACCGATCGGACCGATCCGACCGATCCGTCGAATCTCTCTTTTTGCATTTAAATCACCGGGCGGTAGATTCCGATCACCTGGCCGATGATCCCCAGGTCGGCAAGGTCTTTCTTTTTAATGACCAGCGGCTCAAAGGAGGGATTGTCCCCTTTCAGCAACACCCCTTCCCCCTGCCGGTGCCAGCGCTTCAAGGTCACCTCATTTTCCACCCGGAAGACGCCCACCGCCCCCTCGGGCAGTTGCTCCAGCCGGCGGACGATCACCTGGTCCCCGGACAGGATGGTGGGCTTCATGCTCTCTCCCTGAACCCGCAGCAGAAAAACCTCTTCGCCTCTGGCCCAGTCCGCAGGCAGGGTCACCCGGTCTTCCGCCTCCTCGGGGACCAGACGGGGCCCCCCGGCCGGGATGGAACCGTAGCGGGGCACGGTGCGCAGGGGTGCGGACCCCGGTTTCAGGCTTAAGCCCCGGGAGCGGTTCGGCTCCCGTTTCAGCCGGCCCTTCCGGATCAGGGCCTTCAGGTGGTCCTGGACCGATCCCGGATAAATCCCGAAGTGGCCGGCCACCTCCCGGCGGGAGGGCGGGTAGCCGTACCGGTCCTGGAAATCCCGGATATAGTCCAGGATCTCCTGCTGGCGGGGGGTCAATACATCCATGACCTACTTTATACCATACATTTGTATGGTTGTCAAGAGGAAGAGGCTAATCGCAGAAAGCCGTCTAAAGACAGGGCTTTTCTTGAGGTGACCTGAACCTCGGACAAAAAAAGAAGGAAGCGGATAGGAATTAAGGAAAAAACAGCTGACCGCAGGGATTAGTAATACCAGTCTTCGAGGGGAAGACCGTTAATCCTTTTAAACTCCTTGGTGTTATGAGTTACCAGGATACTTTTATGGGCGAGGGCCGTAGCGGCGATCAAAATATCATAAGGCCCAATCAAGAGGCCTCTTTTCCCCAGATCCACCCGGATGGCGGCCGCTGCTCGGGCTTCGGGGCCGCCAAACGGGAGGGTCTGGACTACGGACAGCATTTCCAGCAGTTGCGATTTTCTTTTCTCGGGGTAGGAGGACAGGGCGATACCGACCTCCAGTTCGAAGAGCACAATCGCGGGAAGGCCGATGTCCTGCGGCGGTTTGGACAGGAGATGACCGGCTACCGCACCCAGCCCCTTAAAAAAATAAATCAACGTGTTGGTATCCAGGACATACATCAGACTTCCTCCCGCGGGATGTCTGTTCCCGTTTTTTTGCGGATTTCCTCCACGGACGGCAGATCCTTCCAGGCGCCGGCCAGTTTTTGGACCTGGTCCGGCCAGGCATTGGCTGTTTTTTCACAAATCAAACCGGCAATCCATTTACTCCTGGACATCTTCTTTTGTTTGACCAGGATTTTCATCTTTTCTTCCGTAGCCGGATCCAGATAAATGGTCACTTGCCCCATGGTCATCCCTCCTTCCGCCATAAATTAAATATAATTTAACATATATGTGTTTCCTGTCAAGGCCCGGGTTTTCGTTGGCATCGTTTACGTCGATCAAATTCATAAAAATAAGGCTTATCCGGGCGGCCCCGTCACCCCCTGGACCGACCGGGTCGTCCGCTGGAGTCTGGGGTTGATCTTTATCTACGCCGGGGGCTCCAAACTCCTGGCCCCCAAGGCCTTTGCCGGGTGATTTCCGGGTATGACCTGGTCCCGGCCGCTGTTGCCGGTCGTAGCCAGCGGACTGCTGGCCCGGGTCGGCTTCATTTTCAAAATTCGGGGGAGTCTGTCGGTTGTCTCCGGATTGCTGATAGTGAAAAAAGAGCTAAAGAAAAGCCTGCCGGCCAAAGTAACCCGGGAGAGAAAGCTCGGTCTAAAATCCTCGAATAAAATGGCCAGGTTTCATTTGCCTTTTTAGCCGGCTTCCGGATAATCCGGATTGCCGCCGCCCCTTTTATAGATCGCTGTTTTTTTCGCCCAAAATAAGGAGGTTGAAAACATTTAAAAAACGTATTAAATATGTCAGGGTAAACACCGACAAAGGTCGTTCCAGGGGGTGGCAGGTCCCAGTTTCGCCGGGAAAGGGGATGGCTCATCCCAGATTCGCCAGGAAAGGAGGAGAGAAAGAACTCGAAATGGGTGGGGAATTGAGAGAAAATTCTTTTTTTCAATGAAACCTTAAAATCACCTGTGGTGCACGAGCTGGAAAAAATATTGCAAAAGGAGGCAGTGTATGAAGTTCGAAATCGGACTGGCCAAACCAAATGTTGAAGAGCGCCTTCGAAATCGGGGCATCTCACGAAGGGATTTTCTGAAATTCTGTGGAACGGTCGCCGCCGTCATGGGCCTGGAGGCTTCGTACGCCAAAGAAATCGCCGCCGCCCTGACAGCCAAGAAACGGCCTTCGGTGGTTTACCTGCACAATGCCGAATGCACCGGTTGTTCCGAAGCGATTTTGCGCACCGTCGATCCTTACATCGACGAATTGATTCTGGACACCATTTCCCTGGATTATCACGAAACGTTGATGGCCGCCGCCGGGCAGGCCGCCGAAAACGCCCTCCATAAGGCCTTGAAATCTCCCGAAGGATACATCTGCGTCATCGAGGGGGCACTCCCCACCAGGGACGGTGGTCTTTACGGCAAAGTGGCCGGGAAAACCATGTTGCAGATGTGCAGCGAAATCGCTCCCAAGGCCAAGGCGGTCATCGCCATCGGAGCCTGCGCCACTTTCGGCGGTGTTCAAGCCGCCAAACCCAATCCGACCGGCGCCAAAGGGGTGAACGATGCCTTAAAAAAACTGAACGTCAAGGCCATCAACATCGCCGGTTGTCCGCCCAATCCTTATAATTTCGTCGGCACGGTGGTCCACCTGCTGACCAAGGGAATGCCCAAGCTCGACAACCTCAACCGGCCGGTCATGTTTTACGGGGAAACGGTCCATGACCAGTGCCCCCGGCTGAAACATTTTGACAAACAGGAATATGCCCCCTCCTTTAGTTCCGAAGAAGCCAAGAAGGGCTGGTGTCTGTACCAATTGGGGTGCAAGGGTCCCGATACCTTCAACAACTGCCCCAAGATCAAATTCAACCAGACCAACTGGCCGGTCCAGGCCGGGCACCCCTGCATCGGCTGCAGCGAACCGGATTTCTGGGACGCCATGAGTCCCTTCTATGTGCAGCGCTAAGTCGGCTGCCCTAAAAATTTACTCACTGTATCTAAGGAGGATACCATAATGGCCGAACAGAAAAAAACCGCCGCTGCCCCTGCCGGGGGAGGATATTCCGGGTCCATCGTCATCGACCCGATCACCCGCATCGAGGGACACCTGCGGATCGAAGTGGAAGTGAAAAACGGGAAAGTTTCCAACGCCTGGTCCAGCTCTCAGCTCTTCCGGGGCCTCGAAATCATTTTAAAAGGACGGGACCCGCGGGATGCCCAGCATATTACCCAGCGGGCCTGCGGGGTATGCACCTACGTTCATGCCCTGGCCGCCACCCGCTGCGTCGACAACGCCGTAGGGGTCACGATCCCCGACAACGCCCGGTTGATGCGCAACCTGGTCCTGGCCAGCCAGTTTATGCACGATCATATCGTGCACTTCTATCACCTCCATGCCCTGGACTGGGTGGATGTCACCAGCGCGTTGACGGCGGACGCCGCCAAGGCCGCCAAACTGGCCAACGATATATCCCCCAACCGCAAGACCAAGGCCGAGGGACTCAAAGGAGTCCAGGACAAACTGAAGGCCTTCGTGGACAACGGCCAACTGGGCATCTTTACCAATGCCTACTTCCTGGGCGGCCACCCGGCGTACGTCCTGCCGGCGGAGGTCAACCTGATCGCCACCGCTCATTACCTGGAGGCCCTGCGGTTGCAGGTCAAGGCCGCCCGCATGATGGCGGTCATGGGCGGGAAAAATCCCCACACTCAGTTCACCGTGGTGGGCGGGGCCACCAATTATGAAGCCCTGACCCCGGAACGACTGAAAGAATTCCGGGATCTCTACAAGGAAACCAAACAGTTCATCGATGAAGTTTATATCCCCGACTTGCTGGCCGTGGCTTCTTTCTATAAAAATTGGGGGGCCATCGGTGGCTGTACGAACTTCCTCAGTTTCGGGGAGTTTCCGGAAGATGAAAAAGACCTGGAAACCCGGTGGCTGCCGCCGGCGGTCATCATGAAGCGGGATCTGGTCAATGTGCAAAAATTCGACCCCGCCGCCATCCGGGAGCATGTGGCTTTCAGTTGGTATGAGGGTACGGAGTCCCGCAAGCCTGCCAAGGGAGTCACCAAACCCAAATATACCAAACTGGGCGACAAAAACCGCTATTCCTGGATGAAAGC
>JACRCK010000309.1 GCA_016219065.1 Deltaproteobacteria bacterium | reverse complement strand
TGAGGAAAGGGAGGCCATGGAAAACAAACCGGTACTGGTCACCGGAGCTACCGGGTATGTGGGCGGGCGGCTGGTGCCGCAACTGCTTACGGCCGGCTACCCCGTCCGGGCCCTGGGACGGTCGGTTTCCAAATTGCAGGGTCGTCCCTGGGGGAAGCATCGGCTGGTGGAACTTGCGGTCGGGGATGTTCTGGACCGGGAATCACTGGCTAAGGCCTGTCAGGGTTGCTGGGCGGCCTTTTATCTGGTTCATTCCCTGGCCGCCGACCCGAAAGGGTACACCGAAACGGATCGCCGGGCGGCCGGCAATATGGCGGAGGCGGCCGCCGTTGCGGGGTTGAACCGAATCATCTATCTGGGCGGGCTGGGAGGTCAGGATGATCCCCGGCTCAGCGAACACCTGCGTTCCCGGTATGAAGTGGCCCGCATCCTGCAGAGCGGGGTGGTTCCCGCCACTTTTCTCCGGGCGGCCATGATCCTGGGTTCCGGGAGCGCCTCCTTCGAAATTCTCCGCTATCTGACGGAACGGCTGCCGGTCATGATCACCCCGCGCTGGGTGGACACCCAGACCCAGCCCATCGGCATACGGAATGTGTTGAATTACCTGCAGGGGTGTTTGGAGCACGATGAGGTCCTGGGCCGGACCTTTGACCTCGGGGGACCCGAGGTGGTCACCTACCGGCGGCTGTTTCAGATTTTCGCCGAAGAAGCCGGGCTCCCTAAACGGGTCATCATTCCGGTCCCGTTCTTTACGCCGAAGTTGAGTTCCTACTGGATTCACCTGGTCACGCCGGTCCCGTCCGCTATCGCCCGCCCGCTGGCGGAGGGATTGCGCAATGCCGTCATCTGCCGGGACAACCGGATCCGTGATATCATCCCCCAGGAGCTGCTGGACTGCCGGCAGACCATCCGGCTGGCCCTGGAACGGATCGATCAGCAGCGGGTGGATACCTGCTGGATGGACGCCGGAACGGCTATCCCCCAGGAGTGGGTTTATTGCGGCGACACGCCTTACGCCGGGGGAACCACTTTGGAACTGGGCTACGCCGTTGAAATCCAGGCCACCCCCCAGGAGGTCTGGAAAGCGCTGGAAAAGATCGGCGGTAACACCGGCTGGTATTTCGGGACCGGACTTTGGAAGCTGCGGGGTTGGATCGACCGTCTATTGGGCGGGATCGGACTTCGGGGCGGGAGACGGCATCCCACCGAATTGCGTCCCGGCGACGCCCTGGATTTCTGGCGGGTCCTGGAGGCCGATCCGGGTGAGCGCCTGCTGCTGCTGGCGGAAATGAAAGTCCCCGGTGCCGCCCTGCTGGAATTCCGGATCAGGGCGCTTCCCGGTGGAAAGGCGGAGCTGCGGCAGACGGCCCGCTTTCTGCCCAAGGGGCTGGGGGGCCTGCTCTATTGGTACGCCTTCGATCCTTTTCATCGACTCCTTTATCCCCGCATGTTGCAAGCGATCGCCCGTTCCATAGGGAAACCGATCCTCAAAGGGCCGTTCCTGCTGGTGAAGCGGGCGGTGAAACCTCCCGCACGAAACCCGGGGAAGTAATGCCCATGCATCCGGAACGCTACCGCCTGCTACGGCAGGGACTTTTCGGGAAAGGGCCGGTCCTCTACTGGATGAGCCGCGACCAGCGGACCCGGGACAACTGGGCCCTGCTCTTCGCCCAGGAACAGGCCCTGCTGGCCGAACGCCCCCTGCAGGTGGTTTTCTTCCTGGTACCGGAGTTCCTACAGGCGGTCCGGCGGTCCTATGATTTTATGGTCCAGGGCCTGCGGGAATTGGAACGGGAATTGGCCAGGAGGGGAATTTCTTTTCACCTGCTGCCGGGGCCACCGGAAGAGGCCCTGCCCCGGTACGTTAGCCAGGTACGCGCCGGATGTCTGGTGGCGGATTTCGATCCGCTGCAGATCAAGCGCTGGTGGAAGTTCCGGGTCGCTGAAAGCATAGAAATCCCTTTTTATGAGGTGGACGCCCACAATATCGTTCCCTGCTGGACGGCCTCTCCCAAGCAGGAATACGGGGCCTATACCCTCCGGCCCAAGATTCAGCGGCTTCTGCCCGAATTCCTGGAAGACTTCCCTCCTTTGAAAAAACATCCCTATAACCCACCGGAAGAAATCGGGGAGTCCGATTGGGCTGCGGCGCTGAAATCGTTGCCCAAGTCTTCGGAGTTACCGCCGGCGACGAACCGTTCCGGAGAGAAGGCCGCCGCCAGGACCTTGAGGCGTTTTATTGAATCCGGATTGGCCTCCTATGACCGGGATCGCAACGATCCCCTAAAGGATGGACAATCCAATCTTTCGCCCTATCTGCATTTTGGTCAGATTGCGGCCCAGCGGGTAGCCTGGGAAGTGCGGCGGGCGGTAGCCCCGACCGATTCAAAAAAAGCGTTTCTGGAAGAACTGATCGTCCGCCGGGAGTTGGCGGATAATTTCTGCTTCTACAACCCCCGTTATGATCGGGTGGCTGGTTTTCCCGAATGGGCCAGGAAAACGCTGGATCAGCACCGGAAAGATCCCCGGGATTATCTGTATACTTTCGGTCAGTTGGAACGGGGCGCAACCCACGACGATCTCTGGAACGCGGCCCAGCGGGAAATGGTGAGCACCGGCAAGATGCACGGCTACCTGCGCATGTACTGGGCCAAAAAAATCCTGGAGTGGAGCGCCTCGCCGGAAGAGGCTTTGGAAACGGCCATCGCCCTGAACGACCGCTATGAACTGGACGGACGGGACCCCAACGGCTACACCGGCATCGCCTGGAGCATCGGCGGCGTCCATGACCGTCCCTGGGGGGAGCGGCAGGTGTTCGGGAAGATCCGCTATATGAGTTATAAAGGCTGTAAGACCAAGTTTGATGTGCCGGCCTATATCAAAAGGCAGCTTTCCGGATGATCCGGGTCTATGAATGACGTGTGGGTGAACTGCCCCAGGTTAAACTCGAAATCCGAAATCCGAAACAAATTCAAATGACCGAAATTCGAAATTCAAAACGTTTTTTCCATTGGGTTAGGCGGGTTACGGTTTTGGGAATTCTTGTGTACGCCCTCCCTAAGGGTGGGGGAGTTGTTTTGGTCATTTGAATTTTGAACATTCGGATTTGTTTCGGATTTCGGATTTTGAGTTTCGAATTTAGCCCTAAAGGGCAGATGACAGCTTAAATGAACACAACGGCAAGGGAGATCTTTTGTGGCGGATAAGATAAAAATCGGCATCAGTTCCTGCCTGCTGGGCAACAAGGTCCGCTACGACGGCGGTCATAAACGGGATCCTTTTATAACCGCTACGCTGGGGCGCTACCTGGACTTCGTCCCGGTTTGTCCGGAGGCCGAAACCGGATTGGGTATCCCCCGGGAGGCCATGCGGCTGGTGGGGGATCCGGACCGGCCCCGGCTGATGACGGTTCGGACCGGCATCGATCAGACGGAACGGATGGCCCGCTGGGCCGAAATCCGGCTGCCGGAGCTGGAACAGGAGGACTTGTGCGGCTTTATCTTTAAGAGCGATTCACCCAGCAGCGGTATGGAACGGGTGAAGGTTTACGGCGAAACCGGGATTCCGGAAAAAAAAGGGGTCGGGATTTTCGCCCGCCTTTTTATGGAGCACTTCCCGCTCCTCCCGGTGGAGGAGGAGGGCCGGCTCCAGGATCCGGTCCTCCGGGAGCATTTTATTGAAAGGCTGTTCGTCTTTAAACGGTGGCGGGAGATGCTGAAACGCAGGCCGGGGCGGGGAGCCCTGGTGGCCTTTCATGCCCGTCACAAATACCTGCTGCTGGCCCACAGCCCGAAACACTATCAGGAACTGGGGAAATGGGTGGCCCGGAGTAAGGACGTGGCCCGGCCTTTCTGGTACAGCCATTATCAGGAGCGACTTTCCGAAGCCCTGCGACGGAAAGCGACTCCTAAAAAACAGGTCAACGTGCTGCTGCACCTGCTGGGGTATTTCAAAAAAGAACTTTCGGCGGATGAAAAAAAGGAGGCCCTGGAGATCATCGCTGATTACGGGAAGGGCACCGTGCCGTTAATCGTAGCGGTGACCTTGATCAACCATTATGTCCGCAAATACGACCAGGGCTACCTAGCCGACCAATATTACCTTCACCCGCATCCCCTGGAGCTCCAACTGCGCAACCATGTCTGAGCCGGGGGAGGGACCGAGCCGCCAGCACTCCGGGGCCTTCTCAAAACGGCGGATTCCGTCTAGATTCTTACAGCCATTGTTCTGAGAATTGGTCTCTAACAATAGCTGTAAGAATCTATATAAAAACTACGTTCTCTGGGGTTCTTGTTCAACGGTTTTTCCCAACCAAAAAAATTTCAAATTTTTTTGGTTAGTTTTTCATCTTTGGGGTGCAGGCGGTCTTGAGGTGACGATCGGGGGAAGGACTTTGGGGAAAGTTAAAACAAGGCGAGCAGAAGCGGTCGGACCGCTTCTGCTCATGCAAAAGTATTCTAATCCAAAGGAGGTGACGTCCTCTCTGGCGGAATTTTATCTAAAAAGGACGAAAAAAGGTAAAAAGGGGCGCCGTTATTTCTTTTTGGGAGGCACTACGGCGTCTTTAAAGGCCTTGGCCATGCGCATCTTGATAACGGTTTTAGCCGGGATCTTGATGGGTTCGCCGGTTTGAGGATTACGGCCGGTACGGGCTTTACGTTTGGAAAGGACCAATTTCCCAATGCCGTTCAGGGTAAAGGAACCGGCCTTCTTGGTTTCACTGACAGCCAGGCTGGCCAGTTCATCCAGGATGGCGTTGGCGTTGTTTTTGGTTAATTCAAATTTCTCGGCAAAATAGGCTACGGTCTGGGCTTTGGTCATGGGCTTTTTAGGGGTGGCCATAACTGTGTCCTCCTTGGATGGAATTTTGGTGTTAACTGGCTGAATTTTATATTGGGAAAAGGGGTTTTGGTCAAGAAAAAAAAAGATCCCGGCGCAAAAAAGATTTTACTACCGGCCGAAGGATCGCTCATAATGGAGCCCCGATCAGCCCGCCAGGAGCGGATGGGTTCCCCGGGCGAACATAATAAACGATCCGGAAGCCACCATAACTATGACTAGTTCTTCAAAAAACGGTCCGGCGCCGGTAGCCGGGATCCTGCTGATGGCGGGGCAATCCAGTCGCCTGGGCTTTCCCAAGGCCCTCCTGCCTTTCGGGCCGGGGAGTCTGATCGAGTGGACCCTGGGCCGGGTGTTGCCCTCCCGTCTGGCGCCCCTAATTTTAGTGCTGGGGGCTCACCGGCTCCGCATCGAGCGGGCCGTAGCCCCTTTCAGCGGCCATCCTAAACTGCAGGTCCTTTTCAATCCGGCTTTCGCTCGGGGGATGAGCACCTCGATTCGCAAGGGACTGGAGGCCGTGGATTCGACCGCCCCCGGTGTAATGTTTATCCTGGGGGACCAGCCCTTGCTCCGGACGGCCACCATCAACCGCTTGATCCAGGCGTTCACCAAAAGCGGGGCCCCCATCGTGGTGCCGCTCTACGGCGGCCTTCCCGGAAATCCGGTGGTCTTCCACCGGGACCTGCTGCCGGAACTGAAACGTCAGCGGGGCGACGTAGGCGGGAGGAAGCTGATTAAAAAATTCGGGGCGGCGGTACAATTCCTACCTATCCGGCCTGCCTATCAGGGCTGGGATCTGGATACCTGGGAGGATTATGAAAAAATCAAGGACCGGCGTAACCGCTTCCCGGAAAACCGTCCCGGCCCGGTCAAACCGGCCCCGGCCCGAAAAAGGGGGATCGCGTCTTGATGCGGATTTACGGGTTATTGATCCGTCGTCACTATTTTCAATCCTGGGGGCAATCCCTGCTGACGATTCTCGGCCTGGCCCTGGGCGTTTCCGTTTTTATCAGCATTCATCTCTCGGTCGGAGCCTGCCTCACCTCCTTTCAAAATACCGTTCAGGCCGTTTCCGGCCAGGCCCAGTGGGAAATCAGGCAGGAAGGGTGGGGACTGGAGGAAAGGCTGTTCCGGGAAGTGAAGAACCACCCCGTTGTTGCCGCCGCCGCCCCGGTGGTGGAATTGCAGGTTCCCCTCCGGGATTATCCCGGACAGGTTCTGTGGATCCTGGGCGTGGATGGTTTCAATGAAGCCGGTATTCGCCGGCAGGGCGCAGCCCTGACTTCCCTCCGGGATCAGGATTTTCTGTCCCTGCTCCTGACCCCCCGCACGGTGGCCCTGGCGTCGGAGCTGATCGAAAGACTGGCCCTTCGGCCGGGTTCGACCGTAACGGTTCTCATCAACGGGCGGCCGGAGGAACTGAAGATAGCCGCCAGGCTTTCGGCCGAAGGTCCGGCCCGGGCGCTGGGAGTCGACCTGGGGCTCATGGATATCGCCCAGGCCCAGGAGTTGTTGGGGCGGGTCGGCCGACTGGATCGCATCGACCTGCTGCTGAACGGGGATTCTCCGGAGGAACTCCAGCGGCTTCGGGATATCCGTCCTCCGGGCGCCGCTCTGTATCGGACAGCGGCAGAACGGCAGGGGACGGAACGAATGGTCCGTTCGTATCAACTGAACCTGTTGGCCTTGAGTTTTATTGCGGTGCTGGTCAGCATGTACCTCATTTATCATGTCACCTCCCTCGCGGTGGTCCGCCGGCGCCATGATCTGGGCGTTCTCCGTTCTTTGGGGATGATGCCGCGGCAGATCCGCCTCCTGATCCTCGGGGAAGCGGCGGGCTACGGCCTGGTAGGCGGTCTTTTGGGCATCGGCGGGGGGGAGTTGCTGGCCCGGCTCCTGCTCCATTCGGTCGCCCGAACCATTACAGATTTATACGTCCTGGTGGGGACTTCGGAAATCGTTTTTAAAAATGGAGAGATCCCCCTTTTCCTGGCCTGCTCCATCCTGGCGGCCGTCGCCTCGGCCGCTGTTCCGGCCCGCCGGGCCGGACAGTTGCAACCCCGGGAAATCCTGACCCAGCGCCGGGGGACCTGGGGGGCCCCGCGAGTATTGGAACGTCGCTATGTGGCTCTGGGCCTGGGCCTGCTGCTGCTGACGGCGGTGCTCCTTTTTTTTCCGGCCTGGCAGGGCCTTCCCCTGGCGGGGTTGCTGGCCACGCTGACCTTAATTCTGGGCTTTTCCCTGCTGCTGGTACCGCTGACCCGGAAAATCGTGACCCGCTGCTCCGGGCGGGAAAAACCGGACGGAAACCCTCCCGGGGCCGGACGGTTGGGACTGCTGTACTTTGCTCATTCCCTGGATAAGATGGCCGTTTCCATGGCGGCCCTGATGACGGCCGTCGCCATGTTGATCAGTGTGGCCCTGATGATCCGCAGCTTCCGGCAGACCGTGGAGCACTGGATTGATCAGTCCATCAGCGGGGATCTGCTGGTCGGCCCGGTTTTCCCTTCCCACCAGGGGGATTTTCAATTTTTGGAACCGGAAGTGCTGCGCAGGATCCAAGCCCAACCGGAAGTTCGGGACATTTACTACTACCGGGGCCTGTTCATCTCCGTGGCCGGGCACCCCGTCCGCTTGTGGTCCGGCAACCTGGACGTGATTCAGCGCTATGGGCGGCTGGCCTTTACGGCCGGGGATCCGGAAACGATCTTCAGGAAGACGCTGACCGAGGAAGAGGTCCTGATCTCGGAGGTCCTGGCCTACCGATTGAAAATCCCGGTGGGGGGCCTGGTGACCTTGCCGACGGCCCGGGGACCGCAGCCTTTTAAGGTGGCGGGCATCTTTTACGATTACCGGACCGAGGGCGGCGGGGTCTGGATGGACCGCCGAATCTTTCTGAAATGGTGGCAGGATGACCGCATCAACGGGGTGCGCCTCTATTTGAAAGACCCGGCCCGGCTGCCCCAGGTCCGGGAAAGCCTCCTGAAAGAACAGGCCGGCCGCTATGCACTGGCCATCGTCTCCCACCGGGAATTGCGCGGTCAGATCCTGGCCATCTTCGATCAGACCTTCCGTATCACCTATGCCCTGGAAGCCATTGCCATCCTGGTCGCTTTTCTGGGGATCATCCACACCAGTTCCATCCTGAACCTTTTCCGGGCCAAAGAGCTGGGAATTTTAAAGGCCCTGGGGGCCTTACCCGGCCAGATCCGGGGTCTGTTGCTGACGGAAACGACGCTCATGGGTTTTTTCAGTTTTCTCTGGGGCGCCGTTGCCGGGACCTGGTTAAGCCTGATCCTGATATTCGTCATCAACAGACAATCTTTCGGCTGGACGATCCGCCTTTACTGGACTTTTCAGGTCTACTGGCAGACCCTGGCCATCATCCTGGTCAGTTCCCTGCTGGCCGGCTGGGTTCCGGCCACCCTGGCTTTGAAAGCGGACATCCAGCAGTTGATCCGGGAAGAATGAAAAAGGGAAAAGGCGAAAGGATAAAGGAACAGGGTAAAAACAGATGAAGGTGGTGTGCGGTATCTTACTAGGGGTTTTTTTAGGGCTCTTCAGTCCCGGATTTATTCTGGGACAGGACCCGGCCGGAAAGGAATTCCGGCCGGCCCTTCCCGGATGGCAGTACAAATTTCCCGCCGACCACGGCGCCCATAAAGCCTTTAAGACCGAATGGTGGTATTACAACGGGCATCTGCAGGATGCCCGGGGAGGAGCCTTCGGTTATCAGTTGACCTTTTTCCGCGTGGGACTGACCCGGGAAAAACCCGATCCGCAGGGTTCCCGCTGGCGGGCGACCGAAGTGTATCTGGCCCACCTGGCCATCACCGACCGGGAGGGGAAAAGTTTTCAGTTCCGGGAAAAGGCCGGACGGGGCAATCTGGGTCTGGCCGGGGCCGATACCGGCCGGTATCGGGTCTGGATCGACCGCTGGCAGGTGGAGGAGCGGCAAGGGCTGCAGATCCTGACGGCCGGAGACCGATCCCTGGGGGTGCAACTGACTTTGGCCCCCACCGCTCCACCGATCATCCATGGTTTCCAAGGGATCAGCCGCAAGGGGGAAGGGATCGGGCGGGCTTCCCACTATTATTCAATGACCCGGCTCCGGACCAAAGGCCAAATCCGGATTCAAGGGAAAACCCGGGAAGTCGCGGGGCTGAGCTGGATGGACCACGAATTCGGGAGCAACCAGCTCCACCCCCAGCAGCTAGGTTGGGACTGGTTTTCGTTGCAGTTGACGGAACCGCTGGAGCTGATGCTTTATCAGCTCCGCCGGGAGGACGGCCGGACGGATCCCCATTCCAGCGGGACGCTCGTTCTCCCGGATCGGCACCCCCGGCCTTTAGGCCTCTCGGATTTTTCCATACGGGTTTTTCAATACTGGAAAAGCCCGAACAGCGGGGCCCGTTATCCGTCCGGCTGGGAGATTTCCCTGCCGGAGCAACAGCTTTTCCTGCAGGTGCGGCCCTGGGTGGCCGACCAGGAATTGTTGACGGCCAAAAGCACTCGGATCACCTACTGGGAAGGGGCCGTGACGGTGACCGGGACCTGGCGGGGGCGACCGGTCCAAGGGAGCGGGTACGTGGAAATGACCGGCTATGACCGCCGCTTCCCGCCCAAAATTTGATCCCCGGGAAACGGACCACCGCAGCGCCGGTCGCTCTGATTTCGGGGGGTTTCCCGGTTTTAAAAAAAACTTGACAAGCCTTGCATTTGTAATAAGATGAATGGGTTTCAATAGTTTCGCCATTTCATCGATAAATAAAAACCAGAACGAGCGGAGGGTAAATCGTATGCTAATTAAGGGCTGGATGACCAGTGACGTCATGACGATTGATGAAGATACCTCGATGATGAAAGCCTCGCAAATTATGAAAGAGAATAATGTCCGCCGGCTGCCGGTTATGCATAAGGGCAAGCTGGTCGGCATGGTGACCGACCGGGACATTAAGGAAGCCTCCCCCTCGAAAGCGACCACCCTGGACGTTCACGAACTCTACTACCTGCTCTCGGAATTAAAGGTCAAGGATATCATGAGCAAGAATATCATTTCCATCGGCCCGGAGGATACGGTGGAAAAGGCCGCCGTCATCATGCTGGAGCACCGGATTTCCGGCCTGCCGGTGGTCAATGACAAGGGCAAGCTGGTGGGCATCATCACCCAGGGCGATATTTTCAAGGTGCTGGTTTCCTTGACGGGCATCTACCGCGGCGGGATCCAGTTTGCCTTCAACCTGGAAGACCGGCCGGGTTCCATCAAAGAGGTCGGCGACATGATTCGGAAACACGGCGGCCGGATGGTCAGCATCCTGACTTCTTATGACATGTGCGACGAGGGTTGCCGTCACGTCTATATTCGGATCAAGGATATGCCCGAGGATAAATTAAAGGCCCTGACCGAGGAATTGGATAAAAATTTTATTATGCTCTACACCACCAAGGATTCCCTGAAAAACGTTTAAGTTTTCGAACGGTCCCAAAGAGGTCCAAGGCCCCCTGCTCTTCTCCAAAGGAGCAGGGGGCTTTTTTTTGGGGAAAAAAACGAACATCGAACATCGAACGTCCAACATCGAACATCGAATTTGGTCCGAAAATAAAAACAAAGGGCTAACGTCGCAGTTCGTTTTCAATGTAGGGGAGGGGTTAATCCCCTCCCGCTCTACAGGTGCCCGGGGTGGCCAGGGGCGGAGAGGGATAAACCCTTTCCCTACTAAAAACAACAACCGAATTGATAGGCGGCTAGTTGTTTTTCGCCCGAATCCTCGACCCCTTGGCCCCTAAAAATATGAGCTGGCGCCGTCAGTAGTTTATTTTCAGGGGCTTCCGGAATAAGGATTGGGGTCCTGGGGCTGGATTTCTTTCGGGGCTTTAAAGGCTTCCAGGATGGCGGCCGGCCCCTTACCTTTGACCGGTTGGAAGAGGATGCCCGGCGGCACCGGAAAATCTTCCGGGGGCAGATTCGCCAGGGCTTTTTGCAGGAATTCCAGAAAAATCGGGCTGGCGGCCTGGGCGCCGGTTTCGCCGGAGCCCAACGGGGTCAGGCTGTCCAGGCCGACCCAGACGCCGGCGGTGACCTGAGGGACAAAACCGATGAACCAGGCGTCCCGGAAGTCGTTGGTGGTGCCCGTTTTCCCGGCCACCGGCCGGCCCAGGGCCTTCAGCCGCCACCCGGTTCCCTCTTTGACCACGCCCTCCAACAGATGGGTCATAATGTAGGCGGTATCGGCCTCCATGACCGCTTCCGACCGCGGCGGATGATCGTAAACTTTTCTGCCGGAGCGGTCCAGGATGCGGGAGATGTAATAGGGGAGCACCCGGGCCCCGCCATTGTTGAAACAGTTGTACGCCGTAACCATTTCAGCCAGGGAGACGCCGGAGGAGCCGAGGGCCAGAGATAGGTTGGGGTAGAGCGGGGAGGCGATCCCCAACTGCTGGGCGTAGCGGACGGCATAGTTTACGCCGATGCGCTGCAGGATGCGGATGGAAACCACGTTCCGGGATTGAATCAGCCCGGTTCGGAACAAGGTGGGCCCGTTGAATTTGTGATCGAAATTCTGGGGGCTCCAGGGAGGATGGCCGCCGAAGGTGATGGGGGCATCCAGGATCACGGTCCCCGGGGTGAAATCCTTGTCGAGGGCGGCCGCATAGATGAGGGGCTTGAAAGCAGACCCCGGCTGACGTTTGGACTGGACCGCCCGGTTGAACTCGGTCTGACCGTAATCCTTGCCCCCCACCAGGGCCTTGATGGCGCCGGAAGAACGGTCAATCGCCAGCAGGGCGGCCTCGACCGGGTTTTGCTCTGCCAGGGACAGATAGGGCTTCTCCGGTTCCAGACGGAAATTGAGGACGTCCCCTACCTGGTAGGATCCGAGCGGATTCTTGTCCGCGGCGGACTCATCGTCCGCTGCCGTTTCCCGCGGCTCCGCGGGGCGGCGCGGCAAGGGGAAAACGCCCTCCCCCGTCGCCAGGCAGACCCTGGCCATCGTTCCGGCCGGATCCAACTGGGTGATGACCCCGGGTTGAACCGAACCGTTTTTCCGGGGGGTGTTGGCCGCGGCGCGGGCCAATTGGCGACAGTAGGCCTCGATCTGGTCGGGTGGGATTTGACGCAACGGCTTGCTGTAGAGGTGGCGCTGGTAGACGGCGGTGGTTCCACGCTCCACCGCTTCCAAGGCGGCCCGTTGAAAAACCGGGTCGAGGGTGGTGTAGATCTTCAGGCCGGCCGTAAGCACGAATTCCGAACCGTAATTCTGGTATAAAAATTTGCGGACCATGTCCACCAGGTGCGGGGCCAGGGTCAGGTTGGGATCCGCCGTCCGGGAGAAAACCAGCGGTTCCCGTTCGGCCGCCGCGGCCGTCGCGCCGTCCAGAACCCCTTCTTCGACCATCCGGCTCAGCACGTAGCGCTGGCGCTCTTTGGCCTTGGAAAAATTCACCAGCGGGGAATAGCGGCTGGGGGCCTGGGGCAGTCCGGCCAGCAGGGCGCTTTCGGCCAGGCTCAGGTCCCGGCCCTTTTTATTGAAATAAGTCTGGGCGGCGGCCTCGACGCCGTAGGCCCCGTGTCCCAGGTAAATCTGATTCAGATAGATGAAAAGGATATCCTGCTTGGAGAGATTCTGGTCCAGCCGATAGGCCAGGAAGGCCTCCTTGACTTTCCGGGAAAAACTCTTTTCCGGGGTCAGGAGGAGCGACTTGGTGACCTGCTGGGTGATGGTGCTCCCCCCCTGGACGATTTCGCCGGCCCAGATGTTTTTCCCGAGGGCCCGCAGAATGCTGATCAAATCCACTCCCCGGTGCTGGAAAAAACGGGAATCTTCCGAGGCGATGAAGGCCCGGATCAGGTGCGGCGGCATTTCCGAGAGCGGGGCCAAGACCCTTTTTTCTTTGTACAGCAGTCCCACCGGGCTGCCGTCGGCGGCCAGGATCTCGGTGGCCAGGGGGGGATTGTAATCCTGCAGGGAACGGATGTCCGGTAGTTGAATGATCAGAATGAGATAGTAGACCCCGGCGATGGTCAAAAGGGCCCCGAACAAGGCGGCTGTAAAAAAGGCGATCCTGATCAGGCTGAAAGAGAAGGATCTGGAAGGTCGGGAGGGTTTGGGCGGCATAGGATTTGGGGAAAGTATACCTGGAGAGGCCGGAATTTTCAACCGTCGGTTTTGCTCCGGCTGGGCTCCGGGAAGGTTCAGCTCAAGATATCCGCGCGGCCTTCGAGATTCAAGAGCACTTCATCCAGACGGTCGCGCCTCCCGGTCTGAAGCCTTTCTTTTACCAGGGTGAACTTGAGTCGGAGGGCTGCGGGGACACCGAAAATCAATCCTGCGATCAAAAAGCTCAGATCGGAAAAGTAAAGCTCCTGAAAACGGGCGGTCCAGGGGTTTAAGTCCCGGGCAAGAAGCTCCAGACCCTCCTCGATTTCCCCTAATACCTGATCGGAGACCGGCAACGCTGGAAACACCTGGCGGCAGTAAGGGACCTGAAAATCAATGACCGTCACCGGCAGACGGACTCCCAACCGGAGCCACTGTTCCCCCATCATTTTTTTGGCAGGTCGATCGGCCTTGGCCCGGCGCGCATATTCCTCCGGGGACCACAGACCGTAGGCCCGGCAACCGAAGAAGCGGTCTGCATAGATGAGGCAGCCCCCGCCTTCCAGAAAGGGGCAGGAGGTTATTTCGAGGGGATTGATCAGAAAATAACGGACCACCCTCTTCTGGATGCTCAGGCGCCGGGCGGGCGGGAACCGTTGCAGGGCCGCCAGGGCCGCCAAGGCCTCCGGCAGGGACGTTTCCGGCAGCAGGGAACAGCACCTGGCCCGCCGGCGGCAGCGGGTGGCCGGCAGCCGGGAGTAGAGATCCCCCAGCGCCAGGCGCTGGGGCCGGGACCGGGCCAGCAGGTCTTGGAGGTCGGGCCGGGAGAAGAAGTGGGGATTCATAAGGGACTACAAAGGCAATAATCAATAATCAATTGTTAATTGTTAATTATTAACGAAGGATCGGGCGACGAGCGCTTGCCTCGCGTTTTTAAATTTGATGGCTTTGTATTTGTATTCAACTATTACGCCGAACGGTATTTTCGTATTAAAAGCCCAGGCTTTCCCCCACCAGCACCACGTGGATCCGATCCTTGACGGCCTGGCCCTCGATGATGGACCACAGGTTGCAGATCCGGGTCGGGGTGTGGCAGTCGCTGCACAGGCCCGTTTCCCGGCAGGGATTGGCGATGTTCAGCCGGATGCAGTTCATGGGCGCGGCTACGTGTTTGGTCCGGTCCAGGGCTTCCTCCAGGGTCACGGCCACCTTGTTCAGGCCCACCACCAGAATGACTTTCTTCGGTCCGAAGGTCAGGGCCGCCACCCGGTTGCCCATGCCGTCCAGGTTCACCAGTTTCCCGTCCAAGGTGACAGCGTTACTGGAGGCGATCATGAAATCGGCCGTCAGCCCCCGGCGTCGCATTTCGATCCCTTCTTCGGGCGCATACTGCGGCAGGTAGGGGTCGATGACCGTTACCCCGGGTTTGGCCTTCAAGGCCTCCCAGAAGCCC
>JACRCK010000307.1 GCA_016219065.1 Deltaproteobacteria bacterium | reverse complement strand
GTCCACATAAACGTGGGCCTTCATCCAGGAGGAATAAGGGATGGCGAAACCCACCACAATGGCTCCGGAAAAACAGATCAGCTCGATGGCGCCGATGATCGGCCGGCCCATGGCCCGCATGGCCACGTCGATCACCGTGACTACCATCATGAAGGCCAGCCCCAGACCGGCCACGACCTGGAGCGACAGATCCAGGGAGTAGACGACTTTCAGAAAACGTTTCATGCGATTTTTTTCTGCCCAGAGGGCGGAGAGGGGGGGCGCCCGGGAAAAGGCCGGAGCCCCCCTTCGGTTAACGGCCTGGCTTACGGATGGGCATAAACCATGATCTGTTTACTGGAATTTAACACTATCATCGTTTGAAATTCAACAAATTGAATATCAGTACTTTGACAAAAGGGCCGAACGATTTTCTGCGCCGAAAAATACCTTTGGTGACCGGTTAATCCTTTTTGGCCAAAAGCCCTTGTTGCCGCTGTCGTTTTAATAGCGTCCCCGCTCCCGGTAGGTGATTTCCTGCCCCTCATCCCGGACCGCCGACCGATCGGCAAAAAAGGCGGCGGAGCGTCCCAAGTGTTTGGTTATATTCATGGTTTTTGCGGTGGGTATCCAAACCCTCGGGTTTTAAGGATTCGAGCTTAAAAAATCCAACCATCGGCCCGGGAGGAACCCGGGGGGGAACAGGCGCTTCGGCGATTGATCCGGGTCTTACCAGAGGGATACAGCAGTCGGCATGTATTGGATCAATGGTCTAATCTTTAAAGCTATAAAATAATTATGTCAAATAAAAAATTTACCATTGATAATTTTTTATATATTCCTTAGGTTAGTGCCATGAAGAAACGAGAAACGATGCCCCGCTTCAAGCCCATCCGTCCGGTGCGGGTTTCCGACGAAGTGTTCGAGCAGCTCAAGCAGTCCATCCTGCTGGGCCAGTTCAAGGCCGGCGAGCGTCTGCCGGCCGAAAGGGATCTGGCCGAGGAATTTCAGGTCAGCCGGGTGGCTGTCCGGGAAGCCCTGCGCAACCTGGAAAATTCCGGTTTCATCAACACCCGCCAGGGGGCGACCGGGGGCGCCTTCGTGACGGACCTCACTTTCGATCATCTGGCCCGGTCTTTCCTGGACTTGTTCCTGGCCGAAAAGATTTCGATCCCGGAATTATACCAGGTCCGGATCCTGATCGAGCCGGAGATGGCCCGCCTGGCCGCCGAGCGCGTCGCTCCGGCCTATGCCCTGCGGCTCCGGGCCGCCCTGGAAGCCGAAGCGCTGCCCATTCGCACTCTGGATGAAGACGTGGAGCGAAAAACGGCCGTGCATTTTATTCTGGCCGAGATGTGCGGCAACCGCTTTTTCGAGGCCCTGGTCCGTTCCCTCATGGAACTCACCCATCGGGTGGTAGAGGCCGGCGACCCCGAATTCCATTACATCCATCCGGCCGGCATGCACCGGCCGGTGGTGGAGGCGGTCCTGGCCGGCAATCCGCGGAAGGCCGCCCTGGCCATGAAAAAACACGCCATGGAGTTCGGTAAAATTCTGATGGAAAGGGAAAAAACCTTTCGCCAAAAGAAACACCATCCTTAAAGTAATTTTTCCCTAAACACGGTTATGTCTCCGCCCGCCAAGAAGCTGCAATTTTTTACACCTTAGGGAAGCAGAAATGTTAAAATAGAAAAATTATCCGACCTGTAATTTTGGGGCCATCCCCTAAGCTTTGATTGGAGGAGGGAAGATGAGAACCAAGCGCTTCGTCGGCCTTTTCAGTTTATTGCTCCTGATCCATCTTGGCGGGCTCTTTTCCCCACTGACAGCCGGTGGGGGGCCATCCCGGACCGAATTTCCCCAGGTACCCGCCGCCGGCGTACCGCTCTCCTCCCTCCAGGTCTCCAACCTCGGGGGCGGGGACCGCTTCGGCCATTCCCTAGCCCTGTCCGGCGATACCCTGGTGGTGGGAGCCCCTTTCGAGGACAGCAACACCACCGGGATGAACGGCGATCAGGGCGATAATTCGGCCCCGGGCGCCGGGGCCGTGTACGTATTTATCCGCAACGGCGGGAACTGGGTCCAACAGGCCTATCTCAAAGCCTCCAACACCGGCGCGGGGGACAACTTCGGTTTTTCCGTGGCGATAGAAGGAGATACCCTGGTGGTGGGAGCGCCATTCGAGGCCAGCAATGCCACGGGAATAAACGGCATCCAGGGGGATAATTCGGCTCCGGGCGCCGGGGCGGTTTACGTATTTACCCGCGCTTTGGGGGTCTGGACCCAACAGGCCTATCTCAAGGCTTCCAACACCGGCGCGGGGGACAATTTCGGTTTTTCCGTGGCCTTATCCGGGGATACCCTGGTGGTGGGTGCCCCTTTCGAGGACAGTGACGCCACCGGCGTGAACGCGAATCAGGGAAGCAACGCGGCGCCCAATGCCGGGGCAGCCTATGTATTCGTCCGCACGTTGGAGGCCTGGAGCCAGCAGGCCTATCTCAAGGCCTCCAATACCGACCCGGAAGACCGCTTCGGGTGGTCGGTGGCAGTGGCGGAAGACACGGCGGTGATCGGGGCCATTGGTGAAGCCGGAAATGCCCTCGGTGTGAACGGGAATCAGGGTAGCAACGCGGCGCCCAATGCCGGGGCGGCCTATGTATTTGTCCGGGCGGTGGGGTTCTGGAACCCACAGGCTTACGTCAAAGCCTCCAATACGGATGCCGGCGACCGGTTCGGCTGGTCGGTGGCGGTGGCGGGGGACACGGCGGTGATTGGGGCTGTTGGTGAAGCCAGCAACGCCACAGGGACGAACGGCAACCAGGGCAACGATTCGGCTCCCGGTGCCGGGGCGGCTTACGTATTGGTCCGCACGGGGGGGGTCTGGGTTCAGCAGGCCTATCTCAAGGCCTCCAATACCGACACCGGGGACGGCTTTGCTCATTCAGTGGTTCTAGAAGGGGACACGATGGTCATCGGCGCTCCTGGTGAGGCCAGCAACGCCACGGGGGTGAACGGCACTCAGGGCAACAATTCGGCCCCGGGCGCCGGGGCGGCTTATGTCTTTATCCGCACGGGGGGGGTCTGGATCCAGCAGGCCTACCTCAAGGCCTCCAATACGGGGGCTGGGGATCAGTTCGGCTGGTTCGTGACGCTATCGGGGGATACGGCGGTGGTCGGAGCCATCGGTGAGGCCAGCAACACCACGGGGATAAACGGCAATCAGGGCAACAATTCGGCTCCCGGTGCCGGGGCGGCCTACGTGTTCATCCGCGCGGTGAGTTTTTGGAACCAGCAGGCTTACCTCAAGGCCTCCAACACCGGCGCCGCGGACCGCTTCGGGGTTTTTCTGCCGATTATTATCAGGTAGCCCTTGACAGGGAAAACTGTATTCGGTCGTTTTGATCGGCCATAACTGGGGAGAATCTTGAGCGATGTAGGCATAGCATCAAGATGGGCTTCGGCTGAATCCGTCCAGTGGACTTTCATTCCG
>JACRCK010000303.1 GCA_016219065.1 Deltaproteobacteria bacterium | reverse complement strand
CGGGAAGGCGGACATCGCGATCTGGCGTCCGGCCGAGGGCAACTGGTACATCGTCAACTCGGGCAGCGGCGCCGTGACTGCCCTGCAGTGGGGCGCCTCGGACGATATTCCCGTAGCCGCTGATTTTGACGGGGACGGGAAGGCGGACATCGCGATCTGGCGTCCGGCCGAGGGCAACTGGTACATCGTCAACTCGGGCAGCGGCGCCGTGACTGCCCTGCAGTGGGGCGCCTCGGACGACACCCCCGTAGCCGCTGATTTTGACGGGGACGGGAAAGCGGACATCGCGGTCTGGCGTCCGGCCGATGGCAATTGGTATATCGTCAACTCGGCCAGCGGCGCCGTGACTGTTCAACAATGGGGAGCTGCGACCGACATCCCTCTGGCCGGTGATTTTGACGGCGACGGGAAAGCGGACATCGCGGTCTGGCGGGCGGCCGACGGCAACTGGTACATCGTCCGTTCTTCGGACGGAGGCCTGACCCTGACCCAATGGGGAGGAGCTGACGACATACCCTTAACCCAGTAACCTGGCCCGCGGCCGGCAGGATCGACGATGACCCTGCCGGCCGCAGAAAATTTCCCTGATTCAAAAAATATTTAAATGGAAAGGTGAATACCATGAAAAAAAGAAGTTGGCTTTTATTGCCGGTCCTACTCGTTTTGGCGGGCTGGGGACAGACGGTCCAGGCCGTCCCGGTCCAGGCGCCGATCAGCGGCGAGATTCAACGGATAACGATCAATAACCCGGCCGACCATTGGTCGGGCGGAACCATTGTAGTCGGGGGGGAGACGATCATCATCCCTAGAAACCTGCTGCTCGACCTGCCGGCCAACCGGCTGACTCTGAAGCAGCTTTATGAGCAGGCCCCGGCCGCCTGTATATCAACCGGCGAGACCGGCCTGGCCAAGGCCGATATCTGCAACCCCACTAAAACCGGCGGCTTTGCCACCATTTCGGCCAACCGGACCAATGCCGGCAACGTCATCGCCGGCGACCTTTTTATTGAAAAAGGCCGGGAAATGGTCATCGGGACCGTCACCTACATCAATTATACGGAAGGGTATTTTCGCCTCAACGGAACGCTCAACGATCCGCTGACCGGCGTGATGGTCCGGCTCAACGACCCCAACGGGCGGCACACCATCCAGGCCGGGACGGGCTGCGCCGGCGGCCCGAACTGCAGCCCGGATCCGCGCTTCACCCTCGATCCGGACAACTACACCAATGTCTTTTCCACCGGTTATCCTCTGTGCATCCCCAGCACTTTTGTGGGCGGGTCCCGGACCATCGGGGTCAATCCGGTGGACGGCGTGGGCGATCCCTTCTGCCCGCGGACCAACCGGGCCGCGCTCGTGCAGCCCCTGGGGGCCGAGCCGCCGGTGCCCGACTCCAGCAAGTTCGCTCCCATTGTTTTGGGGGATTCCCTGACCGCCGAGGGCAATTATGAAATTATCAGCGGCGTCCAGTTTCTCTCCGTCCATACCATCATGGTTCACAAAGCCCTGACCACCCAGGCCGGGCAGCCCGATTACTTTTTTCTGGATGAGGTGGAAATCGATGCCCCGGGCTTTCAGAACCAGCGGGCCCGGACCCTTTTCATAGGGTATGCCACCCAGGCCGCACCCCTGGTGGGGGCCGATGTTATGATCTGGTCCATCCACCGCGACCCGGCAACCAACGCTCCTCATGAATTCCCGCTGGCCACAGTCAAAGGCTGCGATACCGCCGCCGCAGCCGGAACCTGCGGGGTCCAGGGTTTGGGCGGGGCCGCCGGAAACAATATCTTTAAGATCCGCCATGATGTTGACTTTGGCATAGTAACCGATGCCAAACTCAACCCCTGTGCCCATCTGATTAATGACGGAAGGATGGGGAGCAATATCTGCGGCAACGACACCAGCGGAAATAACCTGGCCGCCCAGTTCGCCATACTGAGCCCCATTCCCCATGAGATCATGGCCAGGACCGGCCAGAAACTGGCCACTCCCGGCTTGACGGTAGCCGATATTCAGGGTAATCCGGCCACCTGGGGCGAGTACCTTTTTCCCCTGGGCATGAATCTGGGCGGGGTTTCCACCCCCGAAATGGTTGAAATCGACCTCAACCTCCTGGCTACTCCCTTTATTTTCGAAGGGATTCCCTGGAATTTGGACCGTAGACTCAGTCCGGGTGGCTGTATCGACACCACGGGCCCGGGCGGCATCCCCGACGGTATCCCCGATTGTGACGCCACCCCCCAGCCGTTGGATCCCTTTCCCTTCTCTGCTCTGGATCCCCGGACCCAGGCCAATGTTCCGGCCGGCTCGGTCACGGATACGAATTTTACGGCCAGCACCTTGACCAGTGCCCGGGACCGGATCCTGTCCTATGTCAGCGGCGCCATCGGGAACTTTAACGGCAACAGCACGTTGCTTTCACTGGCCCTGGCCGTGGATCCGCCGCTCTTTCCCATTGCCCCGGTGGTCCCGGTGACGGTCGCCACGCCGCCGGCGATTACCGGGATCGGCGCCAATACGGCCGCAGTCGGGGTTCTCTACACCAATCAGGTGACCGCCACCGGGGTCGGCCCGCTGACTTGGTCCCTCGATCCCGGATTCCCGACCGGCATGACCATCAGCGCCACCGGTCTCATCGAATGGACGCCGACGGCCGGTCAAGTGGGACAGCACCCGGTCACCGTGCGGGTCACGGGACCCGGCGGTCCCGCTACCCTGGCCTTCACGGTAGTGGTATCGACCGCCCAGGCCGGTCAGGGAGCCGTCAATGACTTCGACGGTGACGGAAAGACGGACATCGCCGTCTGGCGGCCTTCGGATGGCAACTGGTATGTCCGGCGGTCCTCCGATGGCGCAGTGGCTGTTCAGCAATGGGGAACCCTCAATGATGTACCGATTTCCGGCGATTATGACGGGGATGGAAAAACGGATTACGGGGTCTGGCGGCCTGCGGACGGCAATTGGTATATCGTCCGATCATCCGACGCCGGTGTCGTTATCACCCAATGGGGTGCTTTCGATGATATACCTATTCCTGGAGACTTTGACGGTGACGGCAAGACGGATTATGCGGTCTGGCGGCCGACTGATGGAAACTGGTACATCAAACGTTCATCCGATGGAGTGGTGATCGTAATCCAATGGGGGGCTCAGGACGACATTCCTCTTCCTTAGGAAATAATTAACCCTTTAACCTGCAGCCTCTTTTCTGGAAGAGGCTGCAGTATTTCACCTTATTAGTACGAAAATAGAATACGAAATGTAAAATTTAGGGCTTTAGGGATGTAGGGGTGGGGTTAATTATAAAAACCCCCTCTACGAAAATCCAAATTTTTACCGTCATCCCGGACTTGATCCGGGATCCAGGTGCCGAACCTTCAATACCTTAGATACTGGCTTTCGCCAGGATGACACCCAGACAAACCAGACAAACTGGGAAAATATGTACCTTAATGTTTCCTGGTCTACTCCGGAAACATGGTCTCGAAATTAAAATAATAATGGGCGGAGTTTCCAAACTCGCACCGGAAAAGAGGTGATTATGTCCAGACGGAAAGGGAATTTCAGACAAGGCCTTTGTTATTTTTTGGCCCTGCTGCTTGGTTTACAGGGATTTATTCCCGGGGTTTATTCGATCTCAGCCTGGGCTCAAGCGCCGGATCCCAATCTTTCCCGGTTCATGGCCACCGCTGCCGGGCTGGGCTCCCTGGCCCAGGTGCAGGTACCCCAACCACCCGGGATCGATACCTTCCTGCTCGACAAGAACGCCGCCATCCGGCTCGGCAAGGCCCTTTTCTGGGACATGCAGGTGGGCAGCGACGGCCAGGCCTGCGGCACGTGCCATTTCCATGCCGGTGTGGACAACCGGGTAAAAAATCAGATCAATCCGGGAACACCCGGCCAGGACACGGTCTTTGGCAACAATCCCTTCACCGGGCTTATCGACTTCCCGGGCTTCGGACCGAACGCTACGCTGACGGCCGATGTTTTTCCCTTGCACCTGCTCTCCGACACCGCTGACAACGAGTCCCCCGTTCTGCGGGATACCAACGATGTCATCGGCTCGCAAGGGATATTCAAGGTCAACTACGGTGGAAGCAATCCCCTTTCGTTGGGGGATGAAGGGGTCCCGGTTCCCGATTCGGTTTTCAAAATCGCCGGGGTCAATACCCGCCGGGTGACGGGGAGAAACACCCCGGCGACGATCAACGCCGTGTTTAACTTTTCCTGTTTTTGGGACGGGCGGGCCAACATGATCTTCAACGGGGTCAATACTTCCGGTCCATATGATGCCGATGCGGGCATCTATGTCAACACCGGAGGCGTTTTGCAGCGTCAGGTGATCCGCATTCCCCTGGCGGCCCTGGCCTCCCAGGCCGTGGGGCCTCCTTTGAGTACGGACGAGATGTCTTTCATCGGCCGGACCTTTCCCGAGATCGGGAGAAAGCTGATCGACCGCCAACCCCTGGCCTTTCAGAAGGTCCATCCCCAGGACAGTGTGCTGGGGACCCTTTCCCCGGCTACGCTGAATCCGGACGGGACGGTCGGCGGAGCACCGGGTCTCAACACCACTTACCGGGCCATGATCCAGGCCGCCTTCCATCCCGATTACTGGAATTCCAGCCAATCGATCAACGGCTACACCCAGATGGAGACCAACTTCAGCCTCTTCTTCGGTCTGGCCATCCAGTTTTATGAAGCGACCCAGGTTTCCAACCGGGCGCCCTTCGATCATTTCATGGAAGGAGACAACCGGGTCCTGACCGAAAGACAGATCAATGGATTGAATCTCTTCGTTGGCAAGGGCGCCTGTGTTCTCTGCCACGCCGGGCCGGAACTCACCGACAGCAGTGTGGCTTTGGCGGTCTTTAATCCCAGCGTGCCGGGACTGGCCGACGGACTGATCGAGCTGATGGCCATGGAGGACGGGTCCATCGCCCTGTATGACGGCCCTTTTCACAATAACGGGGTCCGCCCCACGGCTGAAGACCTGGGTCGGGGGGGGACGGATTCATTTCTCAATCCGCTGACCGGACAGAAGTACCCCCTGTCCTTTTCACGACTGACGATACTAAAGGCCCTGGGCCTGCTGCCGGCCGATCTCGCTTCTTACGTTCCGACCTTGGAGCCGGGGATTCCGACCAGCGTCCGGGTCATTGCCAATGGAGAATTCAAGACGCCCGGTCTGCGGAACGTCGAGCTGACCGGCCCCTATATGCACAACGGGGCCTATGGCAACCTGAAGCAGGTGGTGGAGTTCTATGACCGGGGTGGAGATTTTCTGAATTTTAACATGCCCGACTCGGACCCCATGCCCCCCCTGATCGGTTTTACTCCGGAGGAAGAGTCGGACCTGATTGCCTTTCTGCTCAGCCTGACCGACGAGCGGGTCAAATTCGAAAAGGCCCCTTTTGACCACCCGCAACTCTTTGTTCCCAATGCCTTTCAGGGTGGGAGCAACCTGCCCTGCCTGAGCAATTTGAAGAGCTGTGATTATCAGGAGATCCCGGCCGTGGGGGCCCTGGGACGACCGGCGGCCAACTTGGGCCCCTTGGGCCCGTTTCTCGGCCTCGAACAAATTCCCCTGCAGGTGGGGTTGGAGGAAAGTCAGACCAGCCCGCGGCCGGTAGGAACGGCCCTGACCTTCCGAGCGGTCCCGGTCGGCGGCTCCGGGTCTTATGAATTTGAATTCCTCCTGAACGGCGTGGTCGTCCGGCCGTACAGTACCCTTGCTTCATGGACCTGGGCAACCGCGGGAGCGGCGGCCGGGGCCTATACCGTGACCGTTCAGGCCAGGAATTTGGGCTCCACGGCGCCCTTCGAGGCCCGCTTTGAAATGCCCTTTGTCCTGGGTATACCGCCGGCGACGGGTGTAACCATTACGCCCTCGCCGGCCAGCCCCCAGCCAGCCGGCACGCTGGCCACCTTTGAAGCTGCGGCCAGTGGGGCCAGCGGTTCTTTCGAGTATCAATTTCTGCTTAGCAGCGGCGGAGGGCCGACCATTTTAATGCGACCCTACAGTGCCCTTTCCTCCTGGACCTGGAATACCGCCGGATACGGGAACGGGACTTACACCATCACCGTCCAGACTCGGTCGACCGGTTCCACGGGGCCCTTCGAAGCCTCCGCCGCCGTTGCCTATGATCTGGCGCCCGCGACTCAGATCGGCGTAACTTTAAGCGCTTCACCGCCTAGTCCCAGTGCGCCGGGTACCCCGGTAACCTTCACTGCGACCGGCCAGGGTGGTTCCGGGAATTACGAGTATCAATTCTGGCTGTATCAAAACAATACCTGGACCGTCGTCCAGCCCTACAGCGGAACCTCGACCTGGATCTGGAATCCCACCAGCCAGGACAAGGGGGATCATTACGTTCGGGTCGAAATCAGGAATGCCGGATCGGTGGCCGAATACGAAGGGGCCGCCACCGGGAGTTACCGGATCCTGGGAACTTCGTCCGCTGATTTTGACGGAGACGGGAAGACGGATATCGCGGTCTGGCGGCCGGGAGACGGCAACTGGTATATCGTCAACTCGGGCACCGGCGCTATGACCGTTCGGCAGTGGGGCACCGCAACTGATCTTCCCGTAGCCAGGGATTATGATGGGGACGGGAAGACGGACATCGCGGTTTGGCGGCCGGGAGACGGCAACTGGTATATCGTCAACTCGGGCACCGGCGCTGTGACCGTTCGGCAGTGGGGAGATCCGACCGACCGACCCCTGGGCGGTGATTTTGACGGGGATGGGAAGGCGGACATCGCGGTCTGGCGGCCGGGTGACGGCAACTGGTATGTCCTACGCTCCTCCGACGGCGGCGCGACCGCAACCCAATGGGGAACCAACGGCGATATTCCGATCAGCCAGAAATAGCCGGTTATTTTTTGACCGGGCTTGATGATAAATAAATAACTTTAAATCATGGGCTGCGGCTTCTCTACAGGGAATCTGCAGCCCGGCATCGTTTATTTTAAGTAAAGAATGATTTTTCGAGAGCAGGTCGTGAATTTATGAAGATATCTAGTTGGATCCTGGGGGTTTTTCTACTGGCGGCTGAATCTTTGCAACCACTGCCGGCCTCGGCCGTGAGTTTGGGCCAGGTCGATGATTTCGAAGACGGCACCACCCAGAATTGGGTCATCGGGCTTCGCGGCGGGGTCCATCCGGCGCCGCCGGCCAATGTTCCGAGCGGCGGTCCGGCCGGTGAGGGGGATCATTATCTCCTCCTGACCTCCCTGGCCAATGAGCCGGCCGGAAACAGGCTGGCCGTCATCAACTTAAATCAGTGGGTTGGGAATTATCTTGGCGCGGAGGTTAACTTCCTCACTATGGATGTCCGGAATTTTGGTCCCACCGACCTCCATTTGAGGATCCTGGTCGAGGATCCCGAGGCCGGTATTGAAACCGCGCCAACCCATATCGCGGTCTCGACCGAGGCCGTTTTCGTGCCGGTTTCCGGCAACTGGACACGGGTGACGTTTTCCATGGATCCCGGTCAATTTACGGCCCTGAAGGGTGACGCGGGAGCGGCGCTCAGCAATGTAGACGAACTGCGTATTTTCCACAGCCCGACGCCCACTTTCCCACCGCCGACGGTTGACGCCCAATTGGGTGTGGACAATATCACGGCCCGGAGATCACTGCTGATGGCCACGGATATTTCGGCTGATTTTGACGGCGACGGCAGGAAAGACCTGGCGGCCTGGCGTCCGGCTGAAGGAAATTGGTACATCTTAAATTCGCTGACCGGGAAGGTCACCGTCCGGCAGTGGGGAGCGCCGACCGACCAGCCGGTTTCCGGAGATTTCGACGGGGACGGGAAGGCGGACATTGCCGTCTGGCGTCCGGCGGATGGGAATTGGTTCATCCTGAATTCCCTGACCGGGACGGTGACCGTACGGCAATGGGGAAACGTGGGTGACCTTCCGGTGACCGGTGATTTTGACGGCGACGGCAAGACGGACCCGGCGGTTTGGCGGTCTTCCGAGGGTAATTGGTATATGGTGAACTCCCTGACCGGATCGGTTACCATCACCCAATGGGGGATCTCAGGAGATCTGCCTGTTCCCGGCGATTATGATGGGGACGGGAAGACGGACATCGCCGTCTGGCGGCCGGCGGACGGAAATTGGTATGTGGTCAATTCCCGGACCGGAGCAATGACGGTCCGGCAATGGGGGGCAGCAGGCGACCAACACGCCCCAGGCGATTACGACGGTGATGGTAAGACGGATTACGCGGTCTGGCGACCAGGAGCCGGGAACTGGTACATCGTACGTTCCTCCGATGATGTTGTGGCCATTACCCAATGGGGGAATGACGGCGACGTTCCGATCGGTCGAGAATAACCGGTCATTTTAGACCAAGATGAGGGGAAATCAGTATTCTTTGAGGATGCCGTTCCCTTGGAAGGGGGTGGCAATCAGGGGGCCTTCCAGGAAGATTGCAGGCAATGGCTGACTTAACTGGATGATATGATCAATGAGGTGCGGAGACTGGCGCTGGCTTTGAGTCCCGCTATTTGGAAGACTTCGGCCTGACTTCGGCCATCCGTTGGTTGATCGGCAACTTTGAGAGCATTTCAAACGTAAAAATGAAGTCCGCCGCCGAAGGGATCGATCACCTTTTTCACCAGAATTATCGGATGACCGTCTACCGGATTATTCAGGAGGCCCTGACCAATATCAGCCGGTAGGCCCAGGTTGAAAATGTATCGGTCCTGATTCGATCCGGTGCTGATCGGGTTTGTTTTTTCGATCGAAGACGACGGGAACGGCTTTGACCCCAGAGGCGGCTTCTTTTGGTTGGAAGTCGCCGCTCTTTCTTTAAAATCACCGGATTTTTAACTGAATCTACGTTGACAAACCTGTTTTTTCCACTTAGCATTAAAACACGTCAAGTAATTGAGTTATAAAATAATTAAGTTGCCAAGACACACCGTCATTGGGTCATCCATGATTGGAATTCCAGGGTTACCGGATAACCAAAAAAAAGCATAGTGGTTTTATGAAAAAAATTTTGTTCAGCGTAATTTTCCTTTTAATTCTGGCTGGGACTTTTCTGGGAGGAAGCTGGTATGCCCAGCGCGGCGTCAGCCAGAACCCGGGTTCTTGGGGAATAAAACCCCTTGGGCCCCCCGCAGAGGAAGAGGCCGACAGGGGGGGAGATGCCTTGACTGTGCCGGGTGCCGTTAAGGTCACGCCGCAGCTTAGGCAAACGGTCGGTGTCCGGGTGGAGCAGGTAACGAGGGAATCCCAAAACCAGGTCCTGCGCACCCTGGGCCGGGTGGCGGCCAATGAAAACCTCACCTACCGGATCGTTTCCAGCACCGAAGGCTGGGTATCGAGTATCAAGGAGAGCACTACCGGCAGCCTGGTCCAGAAGGACCAGTTGATGGCCACCATATACAACTATCAGTTTCTAACCAGGGAACAGCAATATCTTTATGCCCTCGATTTTGAGGATCGCCGGCAGAAATCCAAGACCCCGCCGGCGCCGGCCCCCCCTACCGCCCCCCAGACCAAGGCCGGGAGCGATCTGAGCCCGGCGTCCCTTCAACCCGGTGCCCAGGAATCCTTGCCGGTGGCCATGTTGGAGACGACTCCGACAAGCCCCAGGGGAGAAGGCAATCCGGCCAGCCGGGCGGTCTATTCCATCCGGGACCAATTGGAAGTGGCCAAGCTGGAGCTATACAGCCTGGGGGTAGGGGACTATCAGCTCAAGGAAATTGCCCGGACCAGGAAACTGGCCTCGGACATCGAGATCAGGTCTCCGGTCACCGGTTTGGTCGTCAACCGTAACATCTCTCCGGCCCAGCGGTTCGACCGGGGGGTCGAGCTTTTTCGGATCGCCGATTTGAGCCGGGTCTGGATTCTAGCCGACATCTTCGGCCGGGAGGCCCAGTATATCCGGCCCGGGATGATGGCCAGGGTGTTCCTGCCCGAGTACAACAAGATCTTCAAGGCCCGGGTCAGTGATATCCTGCCCCAGGTCGATCCCACGACCCGTACGCTGAAGGTCCGCCTGGAGACCGAGAATCCCGGATTCGCCCTCCGTCCGGATATGTGGGTGGATATCGAGTTTTCCTTTGCCCTGCCCCCGGCCGTCACGATCCCGTTGGATGCACTCCTCGACTCGGGGCTCAAAAAGACCGTCTTCGTCGATCTCGGTAACGGGGTTTTCGAACCCCGGGCGGTGGAGACCGGCTGGCGTTTCAACAACCGGGTTGAGATCATCCGCGGGCTCAAGCCGGGAGAACGAATTGCCGTATCCGGCACCTTCCTGATCGACTCCGAAAGCCGGATGGAACTGGCGGCCTCCGGGATGTCCGAAGGGCTGACAAAAGATCCTGTCTGCGGCCGGGACGTCTCAATGAGGAAAGCCGTAAAAGAAGGATTGAAAAGCATTCACGGGGGAAAGACCTATTATTTCTCCTCCGCGGAATGCCGGACCCGGTTCGAGAAAAACCCGGACCGCTACGTGGAAAAACCGACTGCGGAAGAGATTTCCCGGCAGCAGTCGCAGGTCCTCAAAAAACCGCGCGGTAATTTTTAATTTCCGCCTTCGCTGATAACGTACCCAAGGCCCTGAATCCCCCCAGCCACCATTCCCCAGGCTGTATTGTTGTATTGTTGCTCCTCCGGCCCGACCCCGCGGCCGGCGCCGGCCGACCCCCCCAGGGTCTTTTGTCCGGTTCTTTCCCCTTTTATACCGCTGCCCCGAAGCATAGGGGGGACGGGGGCGGCACCGCCCCCATCCCCCAGGCTCAACAAAATTAGGGATATTTGTTAAAAACTACTGTTTTTAAAACTGAAAATACTTCCTTTCCCTTATTGGTTCCGCAGCCCTTCTGTGGTTAACTTTAACCCAAGACAAGCGTTGAAGCGGGGGAACCGCTGGAGAAGTATAAGCTTTTAAACGGCAGCCGTGCGGTAGCTTTTTTTCTTTTTTAAAAATCAACCCCCCAAAGCCTTGCAAGTGATGAGGAGGATTTAATGGCCCAGGGAAGCCTCATTGAAAAAGGGATTATTTTTTTCGGGATCCTGGCTTTCGGACTGACATCGGTTCAGGCGGAAGAAAAGAATGTCGTTGCCAAAATCGGCCAGCGGATAATCACCGCGGCTGAATTCGAGAAACTGGTTTCCAAAAAAACCGGG
>JACRCK010000308.1 GCA_016219065.1 Deltaproteobacteria bacterium | reverse complement strand
GGCCCGGTGGTCCAGGCTGCCGATGTGGTGCTGCCGGCCTTGATCTGGGCGGAACAGGAGGGCTCCCTCTATAACCTGGAGGGGAAAAAGGCGGCGGTCAGGCGGGCGGTGCCGATTCCGGAAGGGCTGGTACCCGAGAACGAAGTATTCATGCAATTGGCAGCCCTGTTATAAGCCAGAGGCCTTTCCCTTCGGGTTCCAAACCGAAGCAGAACGACCCCCTAAGGAGCATTCGCGTATGATTAAAAATGGATTGTCTACCGCGCAGGTTACGGTCGCGACCGATTGGCTGGCCGATTGCGCCGGATGCCACATGTCCCTGCTGGACATGGATGAAAAACTGGTCCAATTGTTGGAGCTGGTGAAAATCACGTCGTCACCGATCACCGACTTGAAACAGCCCCCGGCCAGCGGGGTGGTGGTCGGGATCCTCAGCGGCGCGGTCAACAACACCACGAACCTGGAGGTGGCCAGGCAGATGCGGGAACGGTGCCAGGTCCTGGTGGCGCTGGGGGACTGCGCCGTACTGGGGGGGATCGTGACGCTCCGTAATTTTTTTGATCTGGAGGAGGCCTTGAAAAGGGCCTATGTGGATACGGAGAGCACGGTGGACGGCTTCATCCCCCGGTCGGAAGAATTGAGCCGGCCCCTTCCGGTGCGGCCGGTCGATCAGGTCGTTCGGGTGGATGCCTATCTTCCGGGATGCCCGCCTTCGCCGGAGGCCATATACCGGCTGATCGGCGAGCTGCTGATCGGGCGCCGGCCGGTGGCGCAAGGAGAGAATTTGAAGTACGATTGATAGGTCCTAGAGGACTTATAAGACCTATACTTGGAGGTTCCATGGAAAAAATTACGATCGAACCGGTGACCCGCATCGAAGGCCATGCCAAAGTAACCATTTATCTCGGCGATAATGGGAAGGTGGACCGGGCCTATCTGCACGTCAACGAATGGCGGGGATTTGAGAAATTTACCGAGGGGCGGCCTTATTTCGAGATGCCCCAGATCACGCCCCGCATCTGCGGGATCTGCCCGGTGAGCCACCACCTGGCCTCGGCCCTGGCCTGCGATCAGGTCGCCGGAGCCGTTCCTCCCCGGCCGGCCAACCTGCTGCGGGAACTGATGCACATGGGCCAGTTCATCCAATCCCACGCCATGCATTTCTTCGAACTGGCCGGACCGGATCTCCTCCTGGGCTTTGATGCCGATCCGGCCATCCGCAATGTGGTCGGGCTGATCGAGGCCAATCCCGAATTGGCCTTGAAAGCCGTGCGCCTGCGGGCCTTCGGTCAGGACATCATCAAGCGGATCGCCGGCCGGCGCATCCATCCGAACCATTCCGTTCCCGGCGGGGTCAATGCCCCTCTGGCTGAACCCGACCGGGAGGATCTCCTCAGCCGGATCGACGAGCAGACCGAAGTGATCCGGTCGGCCGTGCAGTTGGCCCGGAGCTGGTTCGAAGGAAACCAGGAGCTGGTGGCAGCCTTTGCTGTCTTTCCCTCGGGCTACCTGGGGTTGGTGGACGGGGAAGGGGCGCTGCAGCTTTTCTCCGGAAAGCTGCGGCTGATGGATCAGGACGGGATCGTGATGGAGGAGTTCGCCCCGGCGGATTATCTGGACCATATCGGCGAACATGTGGAAGACTGGTCCTATCTGAAGTTTCCCTTCCTGCGCCGCCTGGGCTGGCCCCAAGGGACCTACCGGGTGGGACCCCTGGCCCGGTTGAATGTGGCTGAAAAAATCTCCACGCCCCTGGCCCAGGAGGAATTCCGGCAGTATAAAACCCAGGGCGGCGGCCGGCCGCTGGCGGGATCCCTGTGGTATCATTATGCCCGGATGATCGAGGCCCTGTACGCCATCGAGCGGGCCAAGGAGATTCTCCTGGATCCGGAAGTGACCTCCACCCGGCTGCGGGTCGACCCCGACGGCTTTACATGCCGGGGGGTAGGCTGTCTGGAAGCCCCGCGAGGGACCTTGTTTCACGATTACCGGACCGATGGAAACGGGATGTTGACCCAGGTGAACATGATCGTCGCCACCGGTCACAACAACTGGGCTATGAACCGGGCCGTGGAGCTGGTGGCCAAGACCTTCGTGGACGGCAACCAACTGACGGAAGGGATGCTGAACCGGGTGGAAGGTGCCATCCGGGCCTACGATCCCTGTCTGTCCTGCTCCACCCATCTGATCGGGGCCATGCCGATCGAAATCCGGGTCTGCGACTCCCGGGGCGGGGAGATCCGGAAAGTGGTCCGTTGATCGAAACATCTTTACTCGGATCCCTTTTCAATGTTAGACCAAAGTGGATCGGGGGCAGGGTTGTTTTGAATTTCGAATTTCGG
>JACRCK010000302.1 GCA_016219065.1 Deltaproteobacteria bacterium | reverse complement strand
GGTTCCTCCGGCGCAATGAAATACTGATCCCCATTGAAAAGTAAACCGCTGTCGCCGCCCTGCTTTTTTAAATTCGATGTGGAACGTTGGATGTTCGATGTTCGATGTTCGTCTTTTTCGTATTAAAAGTTGTCCGCTGTTTCCCCCTGTGCTACATTGAAATCATGAAATCCGCCCGCCCCCTTCCCTGGTCCGGGGATATCGCCCTGCCCACCCGGCAATTGGCGGAGCAGGTATTTTCCCGCACCGCCGGCGCACCGCTGATTTCCGGAAACGCCATCCGGCTACTCAAAGACGCCGAGGAAAATTATCCGGCCTGGCTGGAGGCCTTGCGCTCCGCCCGGAAGACCATCCATTTCGAGAGCTACATCATCCATGAAGACGAGGTGGGCCGGCGGTTCGGCGAACTCCTCCGGGAAAAAGCCCGGGAGGGGGTAACGGTCCGGTTGCTCTACGATTGGATCGGAGGCCTGGGTAAGACCTCCCGACACTTTTGGAACTGGCTCCGGGAAGCCGGCGTGGAAGTGCGCTGTTTCAACCCCCTGCACTGGGACAGCCCTTTAGGCTGGGTCACCCGGGACCATCGGAAGATGATCGCCGTGGACGGCGAAGTGGCCTTTGTGACCGGACTCTGTCTGGGCCGCCACTGGGCCGGCGACCCCTTGCGCGGGATCGAACCTTGGCGGGATACGGGGGTGGCAATAAGGGGTCCGGCCCTGGCCGATATCGAACGGACCTTCGGCGAAGTCTGGGCCACCACCGGGGCGCCGCTGCCGGCGACGGAAATCCCGGTCCGGGAGCTGATCCCTCCGGCCGGAGAAGTCGCCCTCCGGGTCATCGGCACCGCTCCGGCTACCGCCGGCCTGTACCGTCTGGATCAGCTTATCGGCGCCCTGGCCCGCACCACCCTCTGGCTCACCGACGCCTATTTTGTGGGCAGCACCTCCTATCTGCAGGTTCTGCGGGCCGCCGCCCAGGACGGCGTGGATGTACGGCTACTGGTCCCCGGGACCACGGATATCCCCATCCTGCGGGGTTTTTCCCGGGCCATCTATCAACCGCTGCTGGAATCGGGGGTCCGGGTCTTTGAATGGGATGGATCCATGATTCACGCCAAAACCGCCGTGGCCGACGGCCGCTGGGCCCGGGTGGGCTCCAGCAATTTAAATATGGCCAGTTGGGTGGGGAATTACGAGCTGGATGTGGCTGTGGAAGATGAATCCTTCGCCCGGGACATGGAAACCATGTACCTCGAAGACCTGTCCCACTGCACCGAAGTAGTCCTCAGTCCCCGGGGAAAAGTCCGGTTGTCGGAGGCCCGGACCGAACGGCCGGTTTTGGAAAAAACGATCGCTTCCGGGAGCGTGGGCCGGGCCGGAGTCCGGGCGATCGGACTGGGCGGCACCTTGGGGGCGGCCATTACCAACCACCGGGTGCTGGGTCCGGCCGAAGCCCGGGTCACCGGCGTGGCCGGCCTCCTCATTCTGCTGATCGCCCTGGCTTTTGCCTTGTGGCCCTGGTGGACCGCCCTGCCCTTGATCGGCCTCTGCGGCTGGATCGGACTGGCACTGCTCCTGCGCACCGCCAAACTGCTTTGGAAAAAAAAGAGCCCTGATCCCCCTCCCGGCCCCCAAAATCTTACGAGGCCGGAGGAGGAACGAAGAGGAGGAAATGGTTGATCAGCACGGCTAAAACGCCCGAGGAGGGCGCTTTAAACACGATGGGCAGAAAGACCGACTGAGCGGCGGTCAGGAAAGGAAAGTCCGGCGAAGACGCTTCCACGGAGGCTTCCAGGAACGGTCCGGAGATTTCGGCTCCGGTGATCTCCGCCGGGAGAGGGGCAGCGGTCAGGAAAAACATGAAAAAGCCGGCTACCCCAACCAGGATATTTCGGATACTCACGGCGCTTCTCCGTTCAGCGGATGGTGGCGCTGATGGCCGGCTGACATGAGGTGGTTCCTGTCGTGCAATTGTACGCAAGGCCGGTGGTATCGCCGGGCAGGAATCCGATTTCGAGGTTTTTCCCGGTGACGAAAGCCGCGTTAAACAGGCTTAAAAACCGGGCCGCCTCCGCCGCGTCCGTGAGGGGGACGGCAAAAAATTGTTGATTCGCACTGAGCGGGGGGTTGCACCGGACCCACACCTTCCCGGTAAAGGTTTGGGTTGGCGGGCTACTATAAGTTTTAAAGGATGCCACCTCAACCGGGGTGCAGGTGAAGAAAGTGAGATTCTGCTGGGCCACGGCGGTGGAGGCCAGGACCAGGGTTGCAAAAAGAGTAAAAAGTACAACGAGGGAAATTTTCTTGTCGAGATGTTTTCTCATACGGCGGCCTTTCCAGCAGTTAATACGGAAATAGGATAAATAATCTAATATTCACTTTGTCATTGCGAGACCCGCCTCCGGCGGGTCGAAGCAATCCCTCAGATAGCTTCCGGGGACTTCCAAGCTGGAGAGGGGGGATTGCTTCGTCGCTTCACTCCTCGCAATGACCTGCCCCATGGCCCTGTTTTTTCATCCTTCGCGTGTGCTCACCCCGGGCACGGTGGTTTTTATGTATATTCATTATAGCTTTTTTCCGAAAGAGTTACCAAAATAAAAAAGCGTTGGAAAGGGGACTAAGCATGGCAATCAAGAAAGTGGTGGTGGAGGGGCTGGCCAAGCTGCCGGCGTTTTGCCACGCCGTGGCGGCCGGCGATTTTATCTTTGTTTCCGGAACCCTGGGAACGAAACCCGGAACAATGGAACTGGTCGAGGGCGGAACCGGACCGCAGACGACCCAGACCATGCGCCATATCGAAAAGATCCTCCAGAGCTGCGGCGCCTCGCTCCAGGACGTTGTCAAGGTCAACGTGTTTTTGGCGGACATCAATACGTTTGCAGAAATGAACCGGGCCTACCTGGAGGTCATGGGCGCCGATCCGCCGGCCCGGATTACGGTGGGCCGGGCCGAGCTGGCCCTGGGCGGGGCGGTGGAAATCGATTGTGTGGCCTATAAACCCCAATCTTAAAATTTTAGTATGAAAAAAACTATATTTCAAAGCAGCTGACATTAATAATCAATAATCAATTGTTAATTATTAATTATTAATGAAGTAAGACTAGTAGAAATCTATTCTCGTAGGGAAGAACGAACCGTATGGATACGATCAGAAGGGTATGGCAAGTGACGAAAAGCCGGCCCACCCTGGAGGGGGCCGGGGTCAAATTGAAAAGGGCCTTCGGTTTTTCCGAGGCGCCGAACCTGGATCCTTTTTTACTGCTGGATCATTTCGGTTCCGAGAATCCCGAGGACTACCTGGCCGGGTTCCCCTGGCATCCCCACCGGGGGATGGAAACGGTCACCTATATGATCCGCGGCGAGGTCGAACACGGCGACAGCCTGGGGAACCGGGGGACCATCCGCTCCGGAGACGTGCAATGGATGACCGCCGGCAGCGGGATCATCCATCAGGAGATGCCCCGGAAGATGGCAGGTTTGATGACGGGTTTCCAGCTCTGGGTCAACCTCCCGGCAGCCCATAAAATGATGGCGCCCAGGTACCGGGATATCCTGGCCGGTCAGATTCCGGAGATCTCCTCCGGGGACGGGGTCCGTCTCAAGATCGTCAGCGGGGAAATCAGGGGGGTTCGAGGTCCGGTAACGGACCTGGTGGTGGAGACGGAGTACCTGGACGTCGCTCTGGACCCGGTGGCGGAGTGGCGGCACCCGGTGGCCTCCGGAAAGACCGCCTGCGCTTATCTTTTCGAAGGATCCGGGTTTTTTGACCCGGACCGCGACCGGGAGGTACCGCCGGGGCACCTGGTCGTATTGGGGGACGGCGAGAGGGTTCACGTTTCGGCCGGTACCCGGGGCGCGCGGTTTATCCTGGTCTCCGGGAAACCGCTCCACGAACCGGTGGCCTGGCGGGGACCGATCGTCATGAATACGGAAGCCGAACTGGAGCAGGCCTTCCGGGAATACCGGGAAGGAACCTTTATCAAATCGAAACAGGTAAGGAGAGACCCATGACGGAGCAGGCGACCCCGACCCAGCAGATACAGATCAACAGCGGCGATGAAATGATGCGCGGCCGCTACAGCAACTCACTGATCGTTTCCCACAGCCCCGAGGAGTTCATCATCGACTGGCTGCTGAATTCCCCCACCGGCACCTTTTTGGTCTCCCGGATTATCGTCAGCCCGGCGAATTTAAAAAGGATCGTCGGCGCCCTGACGGACAATCTGGAAAAGTACGAACGCCAGTACGGTCCCATCAAGGTCATCGAATCGGGGGAGCACCGTTTTCATTAAAAGCCAACCCGCACAGGATTTCCGCCAGCCTGAAAATACAAGGTTCATGACAAGCACGTCATTGCGAGGAGTGAAGCGACGAAGCAATCCCCGTTGCATCTTGGATGTCCCGAAAGCTTGCCTGGGGATTGCTTCGCTCGCTCGCCATGACGGGTTACTATTAAGGGTATGGAATCTATTTTCGTACTAAACCGTCATACTCGAGGCGAGCACCCGCGAAGCCTGAAAAAGCTTTAGGGGTAAGGCCCAAGGTTAAGACCGACTCGGTCTGGCAGACCGAGTCGGTCTGAACCCGGGTGAGCTTGGCAAGCTATTTTCGTATTAAACCGGCGGGGAACCCACCCTGTTATAACCCTTTGGCCGCCATATAATTGGCCAGGTCCGCCACCCGGCAGGAATAGCCCCACTCGTTGTCGTACCAGGCCACCACCTTGGCCATGTTCCCCAGCAGCACTTGGGTGAATTCGAGGTCCACGATCGAGGAATGGGGATTGGCCTTGAAATCCGACGAGACCAGGCGGGCCTCTTCGCAGGCCATGATGCCTTTCAGGTTCTTACGGGCCGCGGCCACGAGCACCTGGCGCAGGTCTTCGGTGGTGGTTTTGGTCTTCAATTCCGCCACGAAATCGACCACGGAAACCGTCGGCGTAGGCACCCGGAGCGAATAGCCGTCGAACCGGCCTTTCAGATCCGGAAGGACCAGCGCCAGGGCTTTGGCGGCGCCGGTGGTGGTGGGGATGATATTCTGGGCCGCCGCCCGGGCCCGGCGCAGGTCCTTGTGGGGCAGATCGAGGATGCGCTGGTCGTTGGTATAGGAATGGACCGTGGTCATCATTCCCTTTTCGATGCCGAAGGCCTGATGCACCACCGAGACCGGCGGGGCCAGGCAGTTGGTGGTGCAGGAGGCGTTGGAGACGATCCGGTGCTGCCGGGGGTTGTACTGGGTGTGGTTGACCCCCATGACGACGGTCAGGTCCTCCTCCTTGGCCGGAGCGGTAATGATCACCTTTTTGGCCCCCGCTTCCAGGTGGGCGGCGGCCTTGGGGCCGGTCGTAAACAAGCCGGTGCCTTCGATGACCAGGTCGATCCCTTCTTCCTCCCAGGGCAGGTTGAGCGGATCCCGGAAGGAGACATTTTTTATCGCTTGCCCGTTGATAATGAACTGATCTTTTTTAACCTGGATTTCCCCGGGGAAGATTCCGTAGCTGGTATCGTACTTGAACAGATGGGCATTCGTTTCCACGTCCGCGAGGTCGTTGATCACCGCCACCTGCAGGGACTGGGGATATTGTTCCAAAATGACTTTCAGGACCTGACGGCCGATTCGTCCGAATCCATTGATTCCCAGGCGTATCATCTTTTTCCTCCTTCGGATTAATTGTCGTCGATGCGATCTTTGAGTTCGGCCATCAAGGCGATGCGGGTCTGCAGGCGCTTGTGAAGACTGGCGTTATCGAGGGCGATGGCGCTCACGTTGGCCACGGCCTCCAGGAATTTGATTTCCTCGGGGCTGAATTCCCGGATCCGATCGGTATAGGCCCGCATGACGCCCACCGCCTTCTTTTCAACTTTCAGGGGAACGGCCAGGACCGATTTGATCCCTTCGGCCGCGGCCTTGGACCCGTATTGAAAATTTTTGTCCGTCCGGGCGTCTTTCAAAAAAATGGTTTTACCCTGCAAGACCTTCTGGTCCAGCCCGCTGTCTTCCACCAGGATCGGCCCCTTTTTGATATAGGATTCGGAAAGCCCGGCGGAAGCCCCCATCAACAGCTTCTTCCCGCGGACGTCCAGGAGCCGCAGGCTGCAGGCCTTGACTTTCATGGCCTTGACCACACTCTTGACGATTTTTTCCATGACCTTGGACGGGTCCAGTGAGGCGTTCACAACTTTGGCCACCTCGTAAAAAGCGGTAAAATAATCCAGATCGTTTCCTTTCATAAAGACCCTCCTCTGCGGTTTGGGTTGGTGATGAATAGCCGGTGGAAATCTTAGCAGTAAATTGAAATTGATGAAAGCAAGAAAAAGGATTATCGTTTAATTCTAGGAGGCGATCGTCGTGGATGAAAAAAGCCGGAAAAGAGAAAACGCCCAGGGGCCGGAAGGGGAATTTCCCTTTTTGGACAGCGGGAATTTCCCCACCAAAAGGGAGGTGCAGGAGGTCCTGTCGGTCTCCGGAAAAGAGCAGTTGAACCGGATCCTGGGCTCCCCCGATCCGGCCGAACTGGTGGCCCAGATGCCGGCCACGGACGTCTTTATCACCATCAAAGAGCTGGGCCTGCCGGATGCCGTGGATCTGATCAACCTGGCCACACCGGAACAGATCATCCACTTTCTGGATCTGGATCTATGGCAGAAAGACCGGTTGCGCCGGGAAGGGATCTCCGAATGGCTGGAAACGCTGGAGGCCTGCGGCGCGGGAAAATTGCAGCAAGTCCTGGGAAAAGCCGATCCGGAGTTTTTGATCGCCCTCCTGCAACAGTGTCTGCAGGTCAGTAAAGAGGAGGACCGGGAGGAGGATAAGGGCAAGGAGGAAGAGCTGGGCGGGTTTACTTTGGACCGGGTGTTCTATGTGGAGTTCCGGGAGGCCCGGGAGGCCCCCCTCCTGATCCGGATCCTGAAAAGTATCAATAGTTTTGATCCGGTTTATTATCAGGATTTATTGGATCAGGTTTACAGCACGCTGCCGGCCGAGGAAGAGGAAGCGGCCCTCCGCTGGCGGAAAGGCCGGCTGGCCGAACGGGGATTCCCCGATTTTTTCGACAGCCTGGAAATTTACCGTTACCTGCCGGTAGAAAGTCGCGGCGCGAGGGGACCTTCCCCCGAGCCCGTGGCGGAACCCTCCTGGGTCTCGCCGGGATACCTGGAGGTCGCCGGTCGGGGGTCATTCCTGTACCTCGCCGCGGGCCGGCGGCTGACGGAAGAACAAATCGGCCGCCTCCAGGGAGAAATGGTCCATCTGGCCAACCAGATCCTGGTGGCCGGCGGGGCGGACCCCGGGGAGCCGGAGGCCATCAAAGAATCCACCCGGCGGGCTTTTCAAACCCTCGATTTGGGACTGCGCCACCTGAGCGGCGAGGACCCGGATGAGGCCGCCCGGATCCTTGCGCGGCTCCCCGTCTCCCGAATTTTCCAGACCGGCTTCAGTCTGGGTCTGGACCTCAAATTCCGGGCGGAAGCGCTGTTCCGCCAAGGAGACGGATTTGCCGCACTGGAGGGGAGGGCGGAATTTCTCGATTCGCCTTATCAAGAGATGATTTACGGCCTCTTTTTGAAACAACCCCTCTATTTTGATCCGGCGGCGGAAGGAAACTACCGGCCCTTCCTGGCCCCGGCCGACCTGGAGGAAACGGCGAAGCGACTGGCGGAACTGGAGGTTTTAGGGCGGGTTCTCTCCCGCCTGCCGGGATATTCCGCCGCGGAGATCAAGGCCTTGCGCCGGAGGCCGCTCTATCAGCCCGGGCCCACCCTGGCGGCCGTGCTGCTGACCGGCCTGGCCCGCTGGACCTTGACCGGAGAGTGGGCGCCGCAGCCCTTGTCCGTCCCCGAGCTGGAAAAAATTGACCGGCGGCTCCTGGACCCGGCCGTCCCGGCGGCCTGGTTCGAAGCCGTCCAAGCGCAGGTGGGCCTGGAGTCCCGGGAAGAGGAAACGCTGCTGCGCAACTGGCTGACCCTGGCCCTGGACCGGCTGGCGGAAGAAATCAGCCGGGTTCCTCCGGACCGAAAGCTCGATCCCCGCTATGTTTCGCTGCTACTGGTTGAAAAGTAGCCGGATCGGGCGGAAAAGTCTTTTAACTTGCCTTTTTTCCGGGTTGGAATTAAAAAATATAGAACAATGAAATCCTTGGCCATCATTATTTTAGCCGCGGGTAAGGGCACCCGGATGAAATCCGAGCTGCCCAAGGTACTCCATCCCCTGCTGGGGCGCCCGCTCCTCAGCCACGTTCTGGAAAACGCCAGGAGCCTTCGTCCGGAAAAAACCGTGGTAGTGGTCGGCCATCAGGCGGAGCTGGTTCGTCAATCCTTTGCACATCCGGGACTGACCTTCGTGAGCCAGGTCCCGCAACTGGGAACCGGCCACGCCGTCAGGCAGGCGGCCAAAGACCTGGACCATTTTCCGGGAACCATCCTGGTCCTTTCGGGAGATATACCCCTGGTCAGCGGAGCTACCTTGAAACGGCTCATCCAGGCCCATCGCCGTTCCGGATCCCCGGTGACCCTGCTAAGCACCGTTCTGGAGGAGCCCTGCGGCTACGGGCGCATCATCCGGGACGACCGGGGAGGGCTGCTGCGGATCAGGGAGGAGAAAGACGCCGCTCCGGAGGAGCAACGCCTTAAGGAGGTCAATGCCGGGATCTACTGCTTCGAGGCCGATTTCCTTTTCAGCTCGCTGCCCCGGCTCTCCCGCCGAAACCGGCAACGGGAATATTATTTGACTGACCTCATAGAAATGGCGCAGGTCGCGGAGCGACCGGTAACGGTTTTCCTGCACCCCCGGGCCGAGGAAGTGCTGGGGATCAACGATCGCGCCGAGCTGGCCCGGACCGGCCGGCTGCTGCGGCGGCAGATCAACGAAGACTGGATGCGCCGGGGGGTTACCCTCCTGGATCCGGATACCGCCTATATTGAAAGCGATGTCCGCATCGGTCCGGATACCACCATCGGCCCCTATACGGTCTTGGCCGGCCGGACCCGCATCGGCCGGGGTTGTACTATTCCATCCCATTGCGTGCTGGAAAATGTCCGCCTGAAGGACGGCGCGCAGATCGACCCTTTCACCCGAATCCGTAACGGCCGGATTAAACCGGTCCGGGAAGTGTAAAACAGGAGAAAAGCAAATCATGTGTGGCATTATCGGTTACCTGGGTCCCCAGGATGCGGTAGAGGTCATTTTCCAGGGTTTGCAACGCCTGGAATACCGCGGTTATGATTCCGCCGGCATCGCCGTGATCCGCGACGGTGAATTCGAGGTCCGCCGCAGCGAAGGGAAATTGAACCGGCTGGGGAAAATCCTGGAACAGCACCCCATTTCCGGTCCGGTGGGCATCGGCCATACCCGGTGGGCCACCCACGGACGGCCTTCGGAAACCAACGCCCACCCGCACCTTTCCGGGTCGATCGCCCTGGTGCACAACGGGATCATTGAAAATTATCTGGAGTTGAAAGCCCGGCTTTTAAAAGAAGGACACACCTTCGCTTCCGAAACCGATTCGGAAATCGTAGCGCACCTGATCGACCACTATGCCCGGGACCTGGATCTGGTGGAGGCGGTTCGGAAAGCCCTCGAAGAAATCAAGGGCTCCTATGCCCTGGTGGTTCTGCAGCAAGGCCAACCCCAAAGAATGGTGGCGGTCCGCAAGGAATGCCCCCTGGTCATCGGTCTGGGGGAAGGGGAATTGTATGTAGCCTCGGATATCCTCGCTTTTTTGCATCATACCGACCAGGTCATCTACCTGGAAGACGGTGAAGTGGCGGTCTTGGAACTGCCCCGCCCGGAAATCCGGAATCAGCAAAGAGAACGGCTTACGAAAAAAATTCAAAAAATTCCCTGGAATCCGGTCATGGCCGAGAAGGCCGGCTATAAGCATTTCATGCAGAAGGAGATCTTCGAGCAGCCCCAGTGCCTGATCGATACCTTCCGGGGCCGCATTTCTCCGGAAACCGGAGAGGTGGCCCTGTCGGAATTCGGCCTGTCGGACCGGGAGCTGCAGGAGGTCCGCCGGATCATCGTCGTGGCCTGCGGCACTTCCTGGCATGCCGGGCTGGTGGCCAAATTTCTCCTCGAAGAATACCTCCGGATCCCGGTGGACGTGGACTACGGGTCCGAGTACCGCTACCGCAACCCCATCATCGATGACCGGACCCTGATCATCCTGATTTCCCAGTCCGGAGAAACGGCCGACACCTTAGCCGCCCTACGGGAGGGCCGGCGCCAGGGGGCCCGGATCCTGGCCATCTGCAATGTCGTGGGCAGTACCTTGGCCCGGGAAGCCGACGGGGTCATCTATACCCATGCCGGGCCGGAAATCGGGGTGGCCTCCACCAAGGCCTTCACCACCCAACTGGTGGCCTTGAATCTCCTCACCCTCTATCTGGGACAGGAATTGGGCTGCGTTTCTTCCGCAGAACGGATCCGCGTCGCTCAGGACCTGCTCCGCCTGCCGGGAGGTGTGGAGACCCTGTTGGAAGGCGAAAAGCAGATAGCCGCCGTCGCTCATACCTATTTTCAGGCCCAGGATTTCCTTTTTTTAGGCCGGGGCATCCATTACCCGATCGCCCTGGAGGGGGCCTTGAAGCTCAAGGAGATCTCCTATATTCATGCCGAAGGCTATCCGGCGGGGGAGATGAAACACGGCCCCATCGCCCTGATCGATGAACACCTGCCCACGGTCATGTTGCTGCCGGACAACGCCGTAATGGAAAAGGTCCAGAGCAATCTGCAGGAGGTCCGGGCCCGGGGCGGCCGGATTATCGCCCTGACCGACCGGGAGGCCGGCGCCGCCGAAAAAATCGAGGCCGATGCCTTGATCCCGGTGCCCAAGATCAGTTGGTCCCTGTCCCCCATTCTGTTTACGATTCCGCTGCAGTTGCTGGCCTATCACATCGCCGTGCTCCGGGGTACCGACGTGGATCAGCCGAGAAACCTGGCCAAAAGCGTAACGGTGGAATGAAAAAAGGACCCCGGGCGCAGGGCGCAAAGCGCGCGGCGTCCCCCCAGACGAAAAATCAACCCCAGGCCCTGGGTCCCGACTCCCAGGCCGGACCGAAAAAAACCAAGCCCAGGACGCCGGTTTCGCGATTAATCCCCGTCGAGAACCTCAGGCCGCTGACCGGCGGGCTGAAGGCGCCCAAGCGGAAGAAATGTCCGGATTGCCGGTACTGCCAGGGGTGTTCCCAGGACCGCTGCCGCCTGTGCCGTAAAAAGAGGCCGGGACCCATCAAGCTCTCGTTGGCCGAACAGATCGCCCGCTACGAAAAAATCAATCGACCGAAAGGAAGAAAGCCGGCCCCCGGGACCGGAGTCGAACCAAGAACATGAAACACGCTTACACGGATATTTTAAAGCTGGTCGGCCATACCCCGCTGGTTCGCCTGAACCGGCTCAACCCCCATAAAAAAGTCAACGTCTGGGCTAAAATAGAGGCCTTCAATCCCGGCGGATCGGTTAAGGACCGGGTCGCTTTGTCCATGATCGAAGGGGCCGAACAAAGCGGGCTGCTGACCAAGGATAAGACCATCATCGAAGCCACCTCCGGAAACACCGGGATCGGCCTGGCCATGGTGGCGGCGGTCAAAGGCTATCCCCTGCTGCTGGCCATGCCGGAATCGGCCAGCGTCGAACGGCAGAAAATCCTCCGGGCCTACGGGGCCAAGCTGCTGCTGACGCCGGCCCACCTGGGCACCGACGGGGCCATCGAAACGGTCTACCAGATGACCCGGGAGCATCCGGACCTGTATTATCTGCCCGATCAATTCAACAACGAGGACAACGTCAACGCCCATTACCGGGGGACGGCCCGGGAAATCTGGGAACAGACCGGGGGCAAGGTGACCATGGTGGTGGCCACGATGGGGACCAGCGGAACGCTCATGGGCCTGACCCGGGGCCTCAAGGAGTTCAACCCGAACGTCCGCATCGTGGGGGTAGAGCCCTACCTGGGCCATAAAATCCAAGGCCTGAAGAACATGAAGGAATCCTACAAGCCCGGGATCTACGATAAGAACATCCTGGACGAAGTGGTCAATGTGGACGATGAAGACGCCTTCGTAACGGCCCGGAAGCTGGCCCGGGAAGAAGGACTGCTGGTGGGCATGAGTTCCGGGGCGGCCGTGTTTGTGGCCCTGCAAAAGGCCCAAGCCCTGAAGAAAGGGCTGGTCGTGGTCATCTGCCCCGATGGGGGGGAGCGCTATCTCAGCACCACCCTGTTTGAAGAGAAGGAAAAAGGCGGCCTGGTTTTTTTCAACACCCTGACCCGGGAAAAGGAACGTTTCCGCCCCCTGACGGCCGGCAAGGTTGCCATCTATTCCTGCGGCCCGACGGTCAGTGAACTGATCCATCTGGGCAGTTGCCGCCGCTTCCTCATGGCCGACCTGCTCCGCCGCACCCTCGAGTTCTCGGGCCTGGAAGTGTTTCACGTGATGAATATCACCGATCTCCATGACCGCACCATCCGGGGGGCGGAGGAAACCCGGCAGAGTCTAGTGGAATTCACCCGCCACTATACGGAGGCCTTCCTGGAAGATATCGCGGCCCTGCGGATCAAGCGCGCCTCCCTCTATCCCAAAGCCAGCGAACACGTGGAGGACATGATTGAACTGGCCCGGCGACTCCTGAAAAAAGGATTCGCCTATGAAAAATTCCGCTCGGTCTATTTCGATATTTCCCGCTTCAAGGCTTACGGACACCTGTCCCGGGTGGATTTAAAAAAGATTCAGGTCGGCAAGACCGTGGATCTGGATGAATACGAAAAGGACAATCCCCGCGATTTCACCCTCCTCAAGCGGTCCACCCTTTCGGAGTTGAAGAAGGGGATCTTCTTCGCCACCGAGTGGGGCAATGTCCGGCCGGGCTGGCACGTGGAGTGCTCGGCCATGGCCCTGAAGCACCTGGGGGAGACCTTCGACATCCATACCAGCGGCCTGGATCTGGTCTTCCCCCATCACGAAAATGAAATCGCCATCAGCGAAGCGGCCAGCGGCAAAAAATTCGTCAATTACTGGCTGCACAGCGAACTGGTCTACGTGGAGGGGAAAAAGATATCCCGGGCCAGCGAAAATGTCCTGACTTTGCGGGACCTGCTGGCCAAAGGCTATTCCGGCCGGGAAATCCGCTACTGGCTGCTGTCCACCCACTACCGCAAGGCCCTGCATTTTTCCTTCAAGGCCCTGGAATCTTCCCGCCGGACCCTCCACCGGCTCGATGAATTCGTTCAAAAACTGTATTCCCAAACCCCCGGGAACCAGGAAAATCCCGTGGTCGGAGAGTCCCTCTATCTGTTCCGAACCCAGTTCCAGAGGGCCCTGGACGACGATTTGAACATCGCCGCGGCCTTGTCGGCCTTATTCAAACTGGTCAGGACCTTAAACCCGGTCCTGACCGAACGGCACATCACCCGAACCGAATTCCTGGAAATCGACCAGGAGCTGAAACAAGCCAACCGGGTCCTGGATATTTTTGAATTTCCGGAAGGGGAACTGCCTGCGGAAGTACGGGAAATGCTGGACCAGCGGGAGCAGGCCCGGCAGCGCAAGGAATTTGTCGAGGCCGATCGGCTGCGGGACCAGATTTGCGCCCGCGGCTATCGGATCATCGATCTCAAAGACAAGACCCTCTGCACCCTGTGTGGGAAAAAGGATGCCTCATGCCCCGAATAGACGACTACCGGAATGCCTTGGCCCTGGCCCGGGAAGACTGGGCGAAACAGGATCCCCGGCGGGCGGCTGTCCTGAGCGGGGCGGAATATCAGCCGGGAACGGGTGAGGGCCGTTTACAGTTCCGGTTTATCGATAAGGTCGTCCAGGTCACCTGGCCCGCAGGCCTGATCCTGGGACCGGACCCGGAAAAGGACCTGCCCCTGCAGGAGCAGGTTTTGATCCTCCATTACCTGCAGAAGGCCCCGGGAGCGCCCCTGACCGGACAATGGATCACCTTTCGTGAAATACCTTCGGGTGAGTTTTATTATTCGGCCTTTGTCAAACGGGCCAAGGAACCCCTGGTTAAAACTTTCGGCCATCAACCCCAACTCCTGAAAGAACTGGGGTTGCAACGGGGCGGTCTTCTGCGTGAAGAAGGCGACGTCTGCATCTGTTTTCAGGCCTTCCCCAAGATCCCGGTTTGCCTGATCCTCTGGGCCGGAGACGAAGAGTTCCCGCCGGACGGGAACGTCCTGTTCGATGCCAGCATCGTCCATTACCTGATAGCCGAAGATGTGGCCGTCTTGTCCGGGATGGTGGTCTATCCCTTGATCGGGATGGCTTATCAGAAGAAGTAGTTTACAATAGGCTGGAATCGATAGTTTTAGGGTCCAAGGATTCAAGCGAAAAACAATTCATAAATTTTTTTATCACTTGGCCCCCTCGACCCCTTGAATCCTGGAATCCTGCGCCCGCTGCCTTAAAAAAGACCAAGCCGCTCATCTTTCCTTCTCTTGCATTCTTTTATTCCAGCCTTATATTCAGAGAACTTTCGTGTAAAACCGTATAGCCAAAGGAGACCGGCCATGAAAATCGCCATCAGTGGTAAAGGCGGGGTGGGCAAGACCACCCTGGCCGCCTTGATCATTAAAAATTTCGCCGACCGGGGGAATAAAGTCCTGGCCATCGACGCCGATCCGGACGCCAATCTGGCCGGGGCGCTGGGGGTCGAACACCCGGAGCAGATCGTCCCCATCTCCGAGATGAAAGAACTGATCGAGGAGCGGACCGAATCCAAAACCGGCTCCATGGGCACTTTTTTTAAACTCAACCCCCACGTGAGCGATCTGCCGGAGAAGCTTTCGGTTCAGAAGGGCAATATCCGGGTCATGGTCATGGGCGGGGTCAAGCGGGGCGGCGGCGGCTGCATCTGCCCGGAGAGCGTCATGCTGAAGACCCTGGTGACCCACCTGATCCTGGCCCGGGACGAGGTGGTGGTCCTCGATATGGAGGCCGGCATCGAACACCTGGGACGGGGAACGGCCGCGGCGGTAAACAAGCTGATCGTGGTGGTGGAACCCGGAAAAAGGAGCATCGAGACGGCCCACCAGATTAAAAAACTGGCCCAGGACCTGGGATTGAAAAATATCGTGCTCGTGGGCAACAAGATCCGCAACGAAACCGATAAGGAATTTCTGCTCAAGCAGCTTCCGGGATTTACCTTCCTCGGATTTTTGCCCTACAACAATGAAATTATTGAGGCTGACCTGGAGGGGAAGGCCCCCTTTGAGAAAGATACGGTTTTATATGGCCAGACCGGTCAGTTTGTCGATCAATTGCTTCAGACCGCCGGGGGAGGAAAATAGTACCGTTTGGTTCTGACCGGCCGGGGATAGGTAGCCGGCTTCTATTGCGGCCCGGAGAGGATAAACGGAAAATAGTGTTTATACGCCCAGTCCGGGAAGCGGATTTCATTGGAAAAACCGCTTTCCAGGCCTTTGGAATTATAAGCGGTCAAGGCAAAGTAATAGGCGGTTCCCTCAACCAGGTTGTCCACGGTTCCGGTAGTGCGGTTTCCCACGTCGATGGCCCAGGAATATTTTTTGGGTTCGTTGCCGATATAGATTTTATACCCGGTGAGATCGGTTTCCGTATTGGGATCCCAGGCCAGGGTCAAACGAAAGGCCTGGGCTGAAGCGGGCACGCCTAGAGAAAGGCAAATCAAGACCAACAGAATCCCCGTTACCAGTTTCCTTTTAATCTTTATTTTCAAGATTGATCTTTCTGCAGGACCCAATTCCTCACCAAAAATCTATCCTGGTTTTTATTCCTCTTTCCATCCCTGATTTTCAAGGATCACCCTAATATTATACGAAAATAAATTAAAAAGAAATGATCGGAACACATTATTTTAATTTTGTATTGGCAGTAATTTGATCTGCCTGAAAATTGATGATGGATACCTGTAGATAAGCAATTCTTATACCATTATAATTTTTTTTACATATTTATATGAAATAACAAATAAATTTAAATCATAAAACTTTTAAATGCAATAAAATTGTATGGATTATCATTCGTTTTTATACAATAATTTTTACACATATCTAATTAGTCCGCTGATTAGGAAAATTACTGCCCCGGAATTCAATTTTTGCCGATAAACACCTATTTTTGTTCTCCCGTCAGGACCAGAAAGACTGAAAGAGCTCGGCAGTAAAAAACCTATCGAAATCATTAGTTATTTTTTTTTAATCCAGGATGAACGTTGGCCCCCGGTTTGCAGATGTATTAAGCCGGATCATTTAAAATGATTACTAACGCTATCGACTGAAAAAGGCAAACCACCCGAAAGGGTGGGACGCAAAGCCACTGGCCTAAGTGAAACGCCTTCGGGCACTCATACGGCAGCAGGGTTGCCAGGCGAATGCAGTACCTCTTCGGCTGCATTGCGCCGAACCAGAAAGGTATGGAGGTACTGCCATGTCAACCACCTATCCCGAAAGGGAAAACTGTTCCCTCTTTCTAACCCGGCATCTTTCCCGAAGTATCATCCTGATCATTGGTTTCTTTATGCTCCTGTTCCTGGTTGTTCAAGCCCAGGCCGCCCAGGTAACCCTGGCTTGGGACCCCAATACGGAAACCGACCTTGCCGGCTATAAACTTTATTACGGAACTTCGTCCGGAAATTATTCCAATTCCGTCGCCATGGGAAATGTCACCACCTACATAGTGGCCAATTTAACGGATGGGGTGACGTACTATTTTTCCCTGACCGCTATTGACCAGGAAGGATTTGAAAGCGGGTATTCCAACGAAATCAGTTATACGTCCACGCCGCCAACTACACAGTTTATCCTGACGATCAACCGGACCGGGACGGGGAACGGCACGGTTACCAACACCCCAACCGGCACCACCTTCGGCGCCGGGACCGTGGTCAGCCTGACAGCTTCTCCCAGTGTCAGCTCGTTGTTCACTGGCTGGAGCGGGGCCTGCAGCGGCACCACCAGCCCCTGCTCGGTGACCATGAGCGCCAACCGGTCGGTCGCGGCCAGCTTCATTTTGAAGACCTATACCCTGACCGCCTCGGCCGGGACTGGCGGCTCCATTTCCTCCACCGGTGCCTCGACCGTCAACTATGGAGACAACAAGATCTATACTATCACCCCCAACAGCGGCTACCAGATCGCGTCGGTCACGGTCGATGGAACCCCGGTGGGCGCCGTCGGCTCCTACACCTTCTCCTCGGTCACGGCCAACCACGCTATCGCCGTCACTTTCGTCGCCAACACCTACACTTTGACGGTGGCCAAGACCGGGGCGGGGAGCGGAGTCGTGACCAATACCCCCACCGGAACCAGCTTCGGCTCCGGGACCATGGTCAGCCTTACAGCCGCCCCCAGCAGCAGTTCCACCTTCACCGGCTGGAGCGGGGCCTGCAGCGGCACCACCAACCCCTGCACGGTGACTATGAGCGCCAACCGGTCGGTCACAGCCAACTTCAGTTTGAAGACTTATACCCTGACCGCCTCAGCCGGGGCCAACGGATCCATCAATCCTGCCGGATCGGTAACCGTGAACCACGGAGAAAGCCGGACCTTCACCATCACTCCCGGTACGGGATATCGAGTAGCCAATGTCCTGGTGGACGGGGTCTCGCTAGGCGCCGTGGGTGCTTACACCTTCAGCGCCATCACCGGAAATCATACTATTTCGGCCAGCTTTGCCCCCAATACCTATACGTTGACGGTGGGCCTAACCGGGACCGGCTCCGGCACGGTGACTAACTCCCCGGCCGGAACCAGCTTCGTCACCGGAACCGTGGTCCGCCTGACGGCTGCGCCCAATGCCAATTCGATTTTCAGCGGCTGGAGCGGGGCCTGCAGCGGGGCCGCCAATCCCTGCTCTGTGACCATCAATGCCAACACCACCGTGACGGCAACCTTTGCGCTGGAAGCCATTAAGCCTAGCTCCGTCATCATCAATCCGACGCCGGGAGCCACCTTGCGCCAGTCTTCCTGCACCATCACTGGAAGCGCAACGGATGGAGGAGGTTCAGGGGTCCAGAAAGTGGAAGTATCTACCGATGGTGGGACTACCTGGAAACAGACGGCAGGGACCAACCCCTGGACCTATACCTGGAATATCCCCGGGAACGGCAGTTATCAGATCAAATCCCGGGCCACCGATCTCGCCGGGAACGTGGAAACGCCGACCGCCGGTATCTCCGTCTGGGCAGCTTCCTATCAACCCACCCCGGTAACCGTTACCGGCAAACAACTGCTGGTCAACGGAACGCCCTTTACGGTCAAAGGGGTGGTCTACACGCCGGTCCCGATCGGAGAGGACCCGAACCTGGCACCGCCTTACGGGGATTATTTCACGGAACCCTATGGCGCCCTGTATGAAAGAGATATCCCATTGCTCAGGGCCCTGGGGGCCAATACCCTGCGCCTCTACCATTGGGAAAAAACGGCCGACCATTTTGACTTCCTCGACCGGGCTTTCAATGGGGGGGTGGATCCGATTTACATCATCGCCGGCTACTGGATTGACCGGGGGCTGGACCTCAATCCCCATTCCCCCGCCAATGTCCGGGAGCAGCTCAAGGCCGACTTCCGGGAAATGGTGGCCGCTCACAAGACCCATCCGGCGATCCTGATGTGGTCGGTGGGTCATAATCTAAACCAGGACGGGGCCTCCACTGATCAGCTCTCCCAGGTATTCAGCCTGATCAACGAAATGGCCGAAGCCGCCCAAGCAGAAGAGGGGACATTAGCCCACCCGGTTACCACCGCCTTGGCCGATCAGGATCTGGCAGCCACCATCGCCGGGTTCGAGAATGCCGTCCCGGCCCTGAATGTCTGGGGGGCCAATGTCTATCGCGGAAAATCCTTCGGGTCCCTGTTCAATGAGCTGGAACCGATCACCCAGAAACCCCTGCTCCTTATGGAATACGGGATCGATGCCTTCGACCAGACCCGGGGCGATGAATACGAAAAAATCGGGACGTCGGTTCAGGCCGATTATGCCGAAACCCTCTGGAAGGAGATCGCCGCCCACGGCCAAACCTGCGTGGGTGGAACCATCCTGTCCTACTCCGACGAATGGTGGAAAGCCCGCTACGCCACCGATCCGGGATGTACGCCGGATCCGGACCCGGGGGTGCAGGGACGGT
>JACRCK010000301.1 GCA_016219065.1 Deltaproteobacteria bacterium | reverse complement strand
GTAACGCCTGCGGCGTCACACCCACGAAGCATGAAAATTTTGTCCGATTGGTGTTTTTCGTAGGGAGGGGTTTTATACCCCTCCGCCCCTAGCCACCTGGGGTAATCCCAGGGCGGGTGGGGATGAACCCCATCCCTACGTGAATAACTTTATTCAATGTTCGATGTTGGACGTTCGATGTTCGATGTTCATTTATTTTCGTACTAAAGGAAGCAATACGGATCCCGTTCCTGGAAGATATCCAGCCCCTTCCCATAGGCCACGGCCAGGCAGCCGCCGCAAACGGGCCGGATCGGGCAACCCCGGCAGGCCTCGGTGCCGCCCCGGTAGCGCCGGGCCACCTCGGATTCGTAGATCTCGGTCAGGCTGCTCTCCAGCACATTCCCCAGCAGGGAGGGCAATTTCCGGCAGGCATGGACCTCTCCGTCCGGCAGGAGGGTGAGAAAATTGAAGGCCGCGCCGCAGCCGTACCCGGTGCAGCCTCCGAAGGCCGGGATCCCCTTCCGGTAATGGACGATGTTGGTCAGGTTGTCCTTCAAGCCCATAAGCGGATTGGCGGCAGCCGCCTCCAGATAGGCTTCGAGGAAGGCGGCGTATTCCTCGCGGGAGGGGCCCCGGAGATTGGCCCCCTCTCCCACCTGGGCCAGCCGGTTGAAAAAGAAGGCGTCCGTTTTGTCCCGGAGCAGTTCCGCCAGGGGGATCACTTCCTCCAGATTGTCCCGGGTCAGGGTGAGCATGACCATGGAGTAGATGCCCAGCTCTTTCAATAACGGTAAAAATTCCAGGATCCGGTCGAAATGCCCCGCCCCGCGAATGGCGTCGTTGTGCCGGGCCAGGCCCTCCAGGCTCACCTGGAAAAATTCGGGTTCCTGGATGGCCCGGATGGCTTCCAAACGGTCCCGGGAGGTCGGGTTGCCGAGGATGGCCGTCCGGAAACCGGTTTCGGCCGCGGCCCGATAGAGCGCGTTGAATTCCGGATAGAGCAGCGGGTTGCCGCCGCTGAAGCTGATCTGCCCCCGGACCCGCTTTTCCCGGCAGAACCGCTGCAGGTCTTCCAGGATGCGGGTCCCCTGATCCAGGGTCAGGGGAGAGCGACGGCTGCGGTCGTAACAGTGTTTACAATGGAGATCGCAGACCTGGGTGATGTGCCACTGCAGGGTGAAAAAGGAAGCCTCCAGGAATTCCGGGTCGGTGATCGCGGTGTCCGCAAAGGAAGCCGGGTCCCGCCGGATGCGGGTGCGGGGGGCGATCAGGATCCCCTCGGCCGCCGCCCGCCAAAGGGCGGCCTCGGTCTCCCCTGGCGTCACTCCTCCAGCCAAAGCCGCCTCTTCCGGCCGGATTTCCTCCAGGATCATCTTCAGGGCCAGCAGGTCCTCGTCCCGGGCCGGGCGAAACCGGACGGCGGTACTGCGCGGATCCCGCCAGACCAGGACCATTTCCTCCCCGGCCTCGGGTTCAAGGCGCTGATCGGGTTCCTCCAATTGCCGGGTGAGATTCCTGAAGGAAAGCGAGAGCAATTGCAGACCGGGGTTGACGGTCCAATCGTCCGGTTCGGGATTCGCATCGGCGGCCGGAGTCCGGGTCTGCTGGATGGCCCACTCCAGGCGGGATAGGTCCGGAAGGAAAGCCGGCCCCTCCGGGTCGAAGGGAAAACCGTCCAGTATATCAAAGAGGGCCTCGGGGTTCTCCAATCCTTCCACCCGGGACCGGAATCGATCCCAGGCCTCCGGTTTCAAATATTTTCGGGTTTGGGGGAAAATCTGCTGTAACGATCTTTCCAACGGTAGCATAATCTTATCAGGGATAGCGCCACCGGCGCTATTTCTTCCCGCCTCACCCACTACCACTACAACAACTTTTTCCCGCCGGCTGCTTCTCCTTTCCCTCGGGACTTTTTTCCCTGGCTTTATCCTCGGTGCCGACCGCACCGGGTTTAGCTCCCCCTCAGGAACTGCCGGATTTTTGCTCGGGTTGTTGGGTGCTGACCGCACCCGGCTTTTCACCGCCTCAACTGCTCCGGCCTTCGGTGGTTGGCGCAGCTCCCAGGGCCGGACTGGATCCGGCAATCAATCCGGCCAGGCTGAGTCCGGCCAGCATCTTTTTCAAATAGTCCTTTTCCATGGGCTTCTCCCTCCTGATATCACCAAGTAGGGCAAAAAACAAATGAGGTGTCAGGCTGAAACTCCTGGCCTGACACCCCGTTTCTTCAAGCGGATAGTGCGCACCGCACTATTTTTTGCCGCCTCAACTGCTCTGTCCCGCGGGTTTCTGATCGGTGCTGCCAGCACCGGGCTTGGTCCCGCTTCAGGAGCTGCCTTCTTTTTTTTCGGTTTGAGTACTACCTGTACTCGGTTTGGTTCCGCCTCAGGCGCTGCCATTGGTGGCACATCCGGAGACGATCAGACTCGAACCGGCGATCAAGCTGGCGATGCTCATTCCGGCCAGCATTTTCTTAAGTTGCTTCATTTCCATGCGTCTTCACCTCCTTTCTTTTCATGATGATTATAGCCGATCCAGATCCACGTTTTGATAGAAAAAAACTATCCGTAACAAAAATACAGGGTTTTTAAGCCGGAAATACATAGATCCCGTTACGAGATGATCCTGACTTGATAGCAACCGCTTTCATTCCGGACTCGCCAAGCCGCCCCGACGGGTAATGAGCCGGAGGACTTTTCAAATTCCCAGGCTGCCGGTCCCGCTCTGGGGCTACTATCGGGACGGGTGATAGTATATTATTCAACGATCAGAGCTCGGCAGCGCTTAGACCGACTCGGTCTGCCAGACCGAGTCGGTCTTAACCCGGACAGCCTCCAGGAGCATTTTCAGGCTTCACGGGTGCTCTGCATTACCTAGGGGGTTTAATAAACAGTTGTGCAAATCGCGTCTCCCTATAATAATGATAATTTCATCTGGACACGTGGACACGGGAGGGATTTTCAAAATGATCGATCCGTTGTTCGAACCCGGAAAAATCGGAACGCTCCTGACAAAAAACCGGCTGGTGCGTTCGGCCACCTGGGAAGGCCTGGCGGACGAGGAAGGAACCGTCACCTCCCCGTTGATCGACCTCTATGCCTCCCTGGCCGAGGGCGGTGCGGGCCTGATCATCACCGGCCATAGTTACGTCCATCCGGCAGGCAAACATGCTCCCCGGCAACTCGGCAGTTATGCGGACCAAATGGTCCCCGGCCTGCAGGCCCTGGCCCGGGCCGTCCACCGTCGGGACGGACGGATCGCCCTGCAGTTGAGCTTCGGTGGGGCCTACCTGTCCCAATCCCGGGTCGCCCGGATGACCCGGGAGGATATGGCGGAGGTGGCCCGTTCCTTCGGCCGGGCGGCCGGTCGCGCCCGGCAGGCCGGGTTTGACGCCGTCCAGATCCTGGCCGCCCACGGCTTCTTCCTCAGCCAGCTCCTCTGCCCCCGCTACAATCCTCGCACGGATGACTATGGCGGATCCATCGCGAACCGGGCCCGGGCGGTGCTGGAGGCGATCCAGGCGGTTCGGTGGGAAGCCGGAGGGGATTTCCCGCTGCTGGTGAAATGGAACAGCAGCGACCTGGTTGAAAACGGATTGGACCTGGAGGATTCGATCCGGGCGGCCTCACTGGTGGAGGAAGCCGGTGCGGATGCCCTGGAAATCAGCGGTGGCTTGTTGAACCGGCCGGACCTGCTCGCGGATCGGCAGGACCGGGATAACGGGAAAGCCTTTTTTGAAACGGCGGCCAGGCTCTTCCAGGAAAAAATATCCATCCCCCTGATCCTGGTCGGCGGCATTCGTTCCTATCAGACCGCCCGCCGCCTGGTTGAAGAGGGAACGGTCGATTATATCGCCCTCTGCCGGCCCTTTATCCGGGAACCGGGCCTGGCCAACCGCTGGGCCTCCGGGGATCAGCGGGATGCCGCCTGCATTTCCTGCAACCAGTGCGTGGAGGAGTTGAAGCAGGGGCATGGTCTGCAGTGCCGGCCGGCCGAACCCCGGGAGGTCCAGACCTTCTTCCCGCAGCAAAGCGAAACCATCCCGGCCGGTCAGCCCTTTCCCGCGGGGACGGCCTACCGGGTTTCTTACGGCCTGGAGGATTGGCAGGGGAAGTACCTGCCGGTCGTCAAGGTTCAGATGATTCAGGGAGAAAAGGCCCTGGGAGAGGGGCTATCCTTGCCGGGGACGTCGGAGGGTTGGCGGGAGGTTGCGCAATCTATTGAAAAAATAATAACATCTTGATAAATCGGGTACTTGAACTGCCCGGGATGCCGGCCCCCGGTTTATTACCTACCGGGGCAGGCTTCGCCGGCCTGACGAGGCACCGGGGGCCGTCATCCCGGACGCAGCGCAGATCAGGGATCCAGGACAATCCCGAACTACCCTGGATGCCGGTTTTCACCGGCCTGACGATACCACGGTTTTCCAATTTCTGTTACAATCCTGTGAATTTTTTACAAAAAAAATATTACAGCCCTTAAAATTTTTCTTGACATACCACCCTAAAATATATAAACATTTCCCCCAAATTGGTCGAATAGTCTAGTGAGAGGGGGTGGTTTTTGGGAATAGACCATAATTGATTAGTAAAAACAAGTTCTTAAAAGAGATTGAAAAAGAGAGCAAACTCAAAAAGGAGAAAAGAGACTATGAAAAAGATCTTGATTTTTGCAGTAGTCCTGATGCTGGCCGTCGTCGTGGCTGTCCCGGCCTTCGCTTTCAGGATCGAAGGCGCCAAAGACACCAAGTTTTATCTTGGCGGCGTGGCCCTGACCGATATCGGTATCTGGCACATGGACAAGGAAGTGGCCCAGCGCAGCGGTCTTCCCAACTACAACACTTCTGCTGACCAGTTCATCCTGACCGTTCCCCGCCACTCCCGGCTCCGCACCTCGGTGCAATCCGGCAACATCGGCGCCTACTGGGAACTGGGCATGGGCCGCGACCTGCGGGCCGGTCACGAAGAAGGTGACGCCGGCAACACCCTTGCCGGCCAGCGGACCAACTACATGGAAACCCGGAAGATCTACGGCTGGTACACCTTCGGGAACTGCACCCTGATGGCCGGTAAGAACGACGGCTCCTTCTGGGTGGCCTTCCCTTATCAGAACCTGGGTTTCGAGAACAACAACCACGTGATCGGCCTGGGCTGGGGCTCCGTGTATGACGATCGGGCCGCCCAGATCCGGTTCACCCAGAATGTCAGCAAGACCTTCAGCTACCAGGTTTCCCTGGTGCAGCCGTTCTACAGCGACGTAACGGTTGGCGGCGTCAATTTCGACACCGTCGCCAAGTACCCCCGGATCGACGCGATGATCACCTTGAATTTCGGCCCGGTTTCCATCATGCCGGGTGGGACCTGGTCGAACCTGTATTGGGACCAGAATCCTCCGGGGTTTGACAACCAGGTTAACGTCTGGATGGCCCAGTTGCCGGTCAAAGTTCAGGCCGGGGCCTTCTCCTTCATCGGCCAGATCGGCTACGGCGCCAACATCGGCTTCTACCCGCTGCAGAGCGCCTTCTGGCGTCCGCAGTTCCAAAACGGGAAGGTTAAGGACACCAAGGGTGTTTTCGGCTTTGCCGACTTCGCCTTCACCGCCGGCGCGGTTACCCCTCACTTCTACATCGGGTACGACGCTCCGGAAAACACCGACGTCTATGTGGGCGAAAAGAAGAACGAGCGCCTCATGTATGGTATCGGTGTCAACTGGAAGATCGCCGACAACTTCTTCGTAGTCCCGGAATTCACCATGTATGACTACGGGAAGAATCCCCAAGTGGCCGGTAACCCCAGCCTGGGGAAGGAATGGTTAGGCGGTGTTCAGTTCCAGTTCGTGTTCTAGTCTAACCTAAATTGTGTAAAAAAAACCGGGAGGGTTGTCCCTCCCGGTTTTTTTTATTAAAAGAGAATATCGAATATCGAACTACATTCCTTGTTCGATATTCGATATTCGTCTTTAATATCAAGCGCCCGGCATCGGATGGGGCGGCTTCAGAGGTTCGAAAGGCTCCTGCTTCTTTTCCTTCACCGGTGGAACATTTTCACGGATCTTCACCGCGTTTTCCTCTGGCCCGGACGCCTTCTTCGCTGGGGGAACGGCCGGCACCGCTTTTTGGACAGGGGCTTGGCCAGGTCTGGACGATCCCCTCTTGTCAGCCATCGGTTTCGCCCGCAGCAGGTCCTTGGGCCCGACCACTTCCAGGGCGGCCTCGGCAAGGGACGGGGGCGGGGCCGACTTCCCGGCGACCCCGGTCACGTCGGGTGACCGACCGGCCGGCGTTGCCAGCGGATGCCTCCGAACCGGCTCTTCCACTTTTTGGCAACCTGACACTGCAATTCCCGCCGTCAAGACCAGTGACCATAAAATGGTTCCGGATTTTTTCACTTTATTTCTCCGGCAGGGGCAGACGGATGGTGAAGGTCGTTCCTCCATCGGGCGCACTGCTGACCTTAATATCCCCCTTGTGGTTTTTTATGATCCCGTAACTGATCGCCAGGCCCAGGCCCATGCCCAATCCTTCGGTGGAATCCTTGGTAGTGAAAAAAGGATCGAATATCTTTTCCTGGACGACCTCCGGTATCCCCGGTCCGGTATCGGACAGGTCCACCTCGACCCAATGGGCCACCGGGCGGGTCCGGACGGTGAGGGTCCCCGAGCCCTTCATGGCCTCCACGGCGTTTAAAATAATGTTCATAAAGACTTGTTCCAGCCGGCTCCCATCCACCACGATCTCCGGGATGTTGGGATCGTACTGCTTGATCAAGTTGATCCCGAAAAAGCGCTCCTGATGAACGAGCAGTTCCAAGGTGGCATCCAGGATTTTGCCGATCGGCTGAAGCTGCTTCTGCATGGGTGTCTCCCGGCCGAAATCCAGAATCCCCTGGACGATTTTTTTAATGCGCGTCGTCTCCCGGATGACCACCTCCAGGTCCAGCTTTGTGGCTTCGTCCGCCTGGAATTTTTTATGCAGCATATGGGCGAAGGTCAACACCCCCGTAAGCGGCTGGTTGATTTCATGGGCGATCCCGGCGGCCAGTTTGCCGAGGGATGAAAGTTTTTCGGTTCGCAGGAGCTTTTTTTCCAGTTCTTTTTTTTCTCGCAGATCCGTAAAAATACCTACGGAGCCTATTTCTTCTCCCCGTTCATAGAGGATGACCGCCGAGATGTACACCGGAATTTCCCAACCGTTCTTGTCTATTAGCAGGAATTCTCTTTTCTCCAGGAAACCCGGACCGCCATAATTCGAGGAACGGAGGTCCTTCATGATCTGTTTGGCCTCTCCCGGCGGGTAAAGGGTCCGGATATCCATCCAGCCGATCACGTCGCCTTTGCGGTAGCCCAGCATCCGCTCCGCTGCCTGGTTGAAAATGATGATCTCCCCCCCCTTGCGCACGGCCACAATGGCGTCCGGAGAATTTTCGATGATGTTTTCCCAGAATTTGGGTAAATAGATATTGAGGAGGGGTTTCATGCTGGAATATCGGAATATTGGAGTGTTGGAATATTGGAGTGTTGGAGTGTTGGGGAAAAAATCATTTCTCCATTACTCCAATACTCCAGCACTCCGTTTTTCTTAGGTCCAGCCGTCGTCAAAAAAATCCACCAGATCGGTGCGCAGATTCTCATATTTATTTTTAATGCCCTCGTAGGTGCGGGCGTTTTCAATGGCCAGGGCGGCCTGTTCGGCAAAACGGTGCAGGCAACGGATTTCTTCGGGATCAAATTCGCGGGGTTTCCCGGTATAAATACGCAGGGCCCCGATTACTTCATTTTTCACCACCATGGGGACGCTCAAAATCGACGCGATCCCTTCCCGCCGGGCCTCTTCCGGATATTGGACCCGCGGGTCCTGAGTCACATCACGGATCCAGAGATACTCACCCTTTAATATCATTTCGCCCAGGCTGCGAGAGGAATCGATCGGTCCTTTTTCCAGATACCCGCGGCTCAACCCTTGGTGGGCGACCACCTTGAGTTGGTTCTTTTTTTTGTCCAGTAGCGTAATGGCGCTGCCCTTGACCCCGAATCCCATGCCTTTGACCACCCCGGCGGCCACCAGATCCAGGACTTCGCTGAGGTTCAGCGAGGAGGCGATCTGCCGTTTCAAGGTTTCAAAGGCCGTCAGACGATCCTGGCGGGCCAACTCTTCCTGGCGATGCCGGAGGGCCAGGTCCACGGCCGCCAAAAGCTGGTCGGGGCGACACGGTTTTTTAAGATAATCCCGGGCCCCCATTTTCATGGCCTTAACCGCCGAATCCACATCCGGGGAACCGGTCAGTACCACGAACCCCAATTGGGGATCGCGCTTTCCGAGCATCTCCATGACCTGGAAACCGTCCATACCGTTTCCTTCATCCAGTCGCCATTCGGTAAGGAGCAGATCGAATTCTTTTTCTTTGAATATTGCCAGAGCTTCCTTGGCGGTCCGGCAGATAGTGGCTTCATAGCCTTGGGACTCCAGAATACGCTGGCATTCCTCCACTTCGTCCTGATTGGTTTCCAAAATTAAAATTTTTCCTTTGCCGGTTGCGGACATATCCTTCTCCGATAAACAATTTAAGCATTAAAAATTATGAATTGGAAATTGATTATTATTTCTTCCGGTTTTTAGTCTGCTCTGCGAAATCCCCTGGCCCTTTATTTCGGAACGAACTTCTGCAAATCCTCCAGATCATGGCGGACCTTGGCGTAGGCCAGGGCGTTTTCAATGGCCCGGGCCGCCTGGTCGGCAAATTTTCCGACCAATTGCAGCGTATCACCTTTGAAGGTTCCGGGTTGTTCGCCGTATAGGCGCAGAATTCCCGGCACGGCTTCCTTGACCTTTAAGGGGATGGAGAGGATGGACCTGATCCCTTCCCGCCGGGCTGCTTCGGGATACTGCAGGCGGCTGTCGAATTGCTCTTCTTCAATCACCACACCTTGATCGGACTCCAGGACCTCGGGCACGCTCCTGGTGGCATCGATCAGACCCTTACTTAAATAGGCCTCGGACAATCCAGCGGACGATACCAGGTCGAGGGTTTGTTTCTTTTTGTTCAGCAGCAGCAGGGAGCTACCTTTGACCTTGAACAATTTGACCACATTTTCATTAACGGTCTGCAAAATTTCTTTTAATTCGAGGCTGGACTGAATGGATTTCTCCGCTTCCTCATAGAGCTGATTCAGTTCCCTTTCCCGGCGGGTCTGCTGCACTTGGTCCAGTGAACGTTTGACCACCTGGAGCAGCTCGTCAGGAGTGAAGGGTTTGGGCAGGTAATCCAGGGAACCCAGCTTCATGGACTCCACGGCTGAATCGACGGTCGGATACCCGGTAAACATGACTACGCCCATGTCGGGATAGAACTGGGCGACGGCTTTGACCGCCTCCATGCCGTTTTTTTCGGGAATCATCAGATCGGTCAGGACCAGATCGTAGGCCGTTTCCTTCAGCCGATCCAGTGCTTCATCCACCCGCAGGGCGCTGTCTACCAGATGCCCCTCCTCGCTGAGAATTCTGGAAACGCTTTGGTGAACGATCAATTCATCATCGATAACCAAGATCCTGGCCTGAACGCCCATGCCGACCTCCTTAGCTGGTTGAAAAGTTCAGAGAAGGTAAGGAAATAAAATTACTTGTTAATTAAATTGTATAGCCAATGGCAACCATTTTTGTCAAATACAAAAAATCTTCACCCGTAGCCGAGCTCCCGCAGGCGCTTTTCGGAAAAACCGAAATGATGGGCGATTTCGTGGATCACCGTTTTCCGAATCTGTTCCTGAATCTCGTCCCGGTTTTGGCAGACCTCCAGAATCGGGCGCCGGAACAATGTGATCCGGTTGGGCAGAACCTGTGCCTGGAAAAAACTTTGCTCCCCTCGCGGCAGGCCCTGATAAATTCCGAAGAGCGTCTCCCGGGGGTCCAGACCCAATTCCTCCAGCATCTCGGGATCTGGCTCTTCCTCCACCCAGACCTCGACGTTTTCCAGCTTTTCCAGAAATTCTTCCGGAATCTTCGACAGGGCCTCGGCGGCTATTTTTCGGAATTCGCGTATGCCGATCATACGCATCTCGAAACCTCCTGCTCTGGAGCGCATCAGCGAAGTATAAAAATTTTTTCCACATTCAATGTTGAATGTTCGATGTTCGATGTTGAATGTTCGTCTTTTTATGTTCGTATTATATCCTGTCCCCCCTTCGGCTGATTGAAGTACCCCAGCCGGAGTCCGGGGAATGTTTCCCGCAGTCGGTCAACGGCCGCCCGCAGCCCCGCAGCCGGGGAACGCGAGGCCGGCAGACTGCGTAAGTACAGGTCGGGATCGATATTCAGGTTTTTCAGGTGCAGAAAGTCCAAACCGGTTTTTCCGATGAGCTGGATCAGGGACATGATCTCGGCCTGCTGGTCGGTGATCCCCGGAAAAACCAGATAATTGATCATGGTGAAAAGGCCCCGGTCACGGGCCGCTTGGATCGAATCCACCACCGCATTGAAATCATAACCCCGGGGCCGATAGTAAGCACGGTAAAAGGGAGGGCGGGCGCTGTTCAGGCTGATCCGAATGCTGTCCAAGCCGCTGTCGGCCAGTTGGCGGACCCGGTCCGGCAGGCTTCCGTTGGTGTTCAGGTTGATGGTGCCTTTACCGGTTCGGCGGCGGATCTCCCGGATGCTCGCGGCGATCAGCCGGGCTTCGGTCAGGGGCTCCCCTTCACAACCTTGTCCGAAGCTGACCACGGCCTCGGGCGCCAGCTCGAGATGCCTGACGGCCACGGAAACGATCTCCTCCGGATCGGGTTTGAAGGCCAGCCGCTGCTGGGAGGCGACGCAGGTCCCTTCTTTTTGCAGGGAAAGACAGCCGAGACAGCGGGCGTTGCACCGCCGGCTTACCGGCAAAGGAGCTTCCCAACGCTGCAGGAACAGGTTTTTCGCTGCAAAGCAGTGGTTGTCCACCGCACAGCCCAGCAGATGCCGGACCAGAGGCCCCAGCGGCTGTTTTTTCCGGTAAGCCTGGATGGCCGGGATCAGGGCCCGATCGTCGTAGTTGCGCGGATCCCAGCGCGGATTATCCTCCACCCGAAAGGCGGCAATGCGGTAACGCCCTCTTTTGAAGCCCACGGCCGTGTAGCCCCACATGGGCAGCGTATATTTCTTGGCCCGGTAATCCGCGGCCGGAAGATGGGTCCGGACCAGGCCCGGTTCGGGGAAAGCGGCTACGGCCAGGCAAGGGGTCTTTCTACCCTCCACTTCCGTTTCCGGTATCACCCGAACCCTTCCGGTTTCCGGGTCGAGGCCGATGGCGGGGCAATCCGGAAGATAAAAAAGCTTGCTGTATTCCGGCATGGGTATCAGGTCGGAAGGGGCAAGGGGTACCGGCCGGTTGCCGGAAAAGGCGGCCATCCGAAAAAAGGGGTGTTCGTAAATCCGCCCCTGCGGGTCGGCAAAGACCAGATAAGGGAGTTCCGCCAAACCTGGGGCAGAAAAATTTTTTATCATCAGGCAATTACAAAGTTAACCGCAGCAATGGCCGAAATTGGGGTCACTTGACAAATATCCCTTTTTATATTATATTTTAGCATATTATAAGGGCCTAGTAGTGCTTTTTTATGAAGCTACGTATAAATAAATATCTTGTTACGCTTCTGATTACGGCCATAATCGGATCCCCTTTTTTAGACAATGTGGTGGACGCTAGTTGCCATTTGAATCTAATTAAGGGAGACAAAACCAATAACTATCCAAATGCCCCTAATAAAAATATTGACTATTCCATTCCAGGCCATCCTTCTTCAGAGAGAGATTCGAGTCAAGGAAATTCTTTTTGTCTTTTTTGTATAGGCAATGCCGTGGGGATAATCGGCAATCCCGGTTTCGAGATCTTACTGCTTTCCAGCCCCTTTCTTGATCCTTTAATTACTCCTGCTTTATCAGACCCCACTTTTCCAATTTCCAAACCTCCTATCTGTTAAGCCCCTCTTGGCGGCCGCTTAAGGGGTAAGTCACTTTAAAACCTACCTGGGCCGTTTTTTATCACTATCCTAAAGTAATCCCTATCGATTGCCGCGGCATTCTTTGCTGACGGAGATTTTGACTAACTTTATTGAGGTGTAAATCATGGCCAGGAATTTTTTGTTCATTTTAGTGATGGTTTTATGTTTATCCAGTGGGGCTTATTCACTAACCATTGACGAAGCGCTGAATCAAGCCCTGCGGAATAACCCCGAATTGAACGCATTAAGAGAGGATGTGGAGGGTGCTCAAGGGCGACTGGAGAAAGCCAAGTTCCCCCTGAGTGCCAATCCCGTGATCGAAAGCTACCTTGCCGGAAAAGACAAGCCCCGGGAGGATGGTGGAGGGACCTATACCAATTACGGTTTTAAGCTTTCCCAGGAATTCGAGATAGCCGGACAACGGGGCTTGAGAATCGATATCGCCGAAAAAGACCTGGCCCGGCTCGCCCTGGAGATCAAAAACCGGGAACGTGTACTCAAGGCCGAGGTCAGCGATGCCTTTGCCCGGGCCCTGGCGGCTAAAAAGAAAGAGGGCCTGGCCCGTCAAGTGGTAGCGGTTCAGGAAGAGATGCTTCATTTTACCCGACTGAAGTTTCAAGCCGGAGAAGTCTCCGGGCTGGAAGTGAATCTGGCCGAAGTAGAACTGGGCAAATCCCAAAAAGACTTCTCCGCAGCCGGCCGGGAATACCTGGAGGCCTCGATCCGATTACAGGGTTTGATGGGCAGCAGGGTGGATGCGGCTTTACCCCTGGAAGGAGAGCTTTATGCGAATTCGGTTCCCTTTCCGGAAAAAGAAATCATTTGGAATAAATCCCTGGCCGAGCGTCCGGATCTGAAGGCCTCGACCTACGAAGCAGACCTAGCCCTCAACACGCTCGAGTTAGCGAAAAAAGGCGCCATCCCCAATATCATCCTGGGCGGATTCTATAACCGCGATGAAATGCGGAATGAACTGGGGGTTTCGGCTTCCATCTCCATCCCCCTCTTCGACCAAAAACAGGCGGAGAAAAAGGAGGCCCGGGCCCGGGTCTCTCAAGCTAGAATAAAGAAGGCTGGCTTGGAGCGCACGGCCCAGCGGGAATTCGAAGAGGCCTACAGCGCCTTTAACTCCACCCAAAAGGAATTTTCACTTTTTAAAAAGGAAATTTTGGCCAAGGCGTTGGAAAATCTCGAGCTGCTGAATCTGGCCTATAGAGAGGGGAAAATCGGATATTACAACTTGAGGCTCGCCCAGAAAGAGACCATCGAGACGCAATTCGCCTACATCGACACCCAACTCCGGGCCCGGCTGGCCGCCAACGCCCTGGAAAAAATTATCGGAGGTGATTTGAAATGACCTGGAAAAAACTGAATACGGGAAAGGGTCGGGAGGCTATCGCCTTATTTATCTGCTTGACCCTTTGGCTGCCTTTAACGGGTTGTAGTCGAAACGATAGTGGACCAAAGGGAAAACCGGCCGCCGTGACCGAAAAGGCCGAAGACAAACACGAGGAATCGGCCGGCACAGTGACCCTGTCCGTGGAAAAACAAAAAACAGCCGGCCTAGAGGTGGGCCCCTTGAACTTGGAGACGGTGTCAGCCCCGCTGTCCGCCACAGCGGTCATGGAGTTGAACGCCGAACGGGTCTCCAAGGTCAGTTCCAGGGTGACGGGGAAAATAGTCCGCTTGCTGGCCATCCAGGGCCAACGGGTAAAGGCCGGCCAACCCCTGGCCTATGCCGATACGGTAGAGCTTGACCAGGCCTACGCGGAGTACATGAAGGCCAAAGGCAAAAGGGAACTGGCCGAAAAAACGCTGCGCCGGGAAGAGCTCCTCTTTGAGAAGAAAGTCTGCCCCGAAAAAGACGTCCTGCAAGCCAGGCAGGAATTCAGCGCCACTGAGGCCGACCTGGCCCTGGCCTTAGAAAGGTTTCGTTTCCTGGGTATCGATATCGCCCAGGTGGAGCGGCAAAAATCCAGGGGCGGCAACGGCCATCCCCTGATCCCCATCGCTTCCCCCATCGGCGGAGTGGTCATAGAGAGAACGGTGACTCAAGGGGAAGTGATCGGCCCGGACAAGAACCTGTTTACCGTGGCCGACCTTTCGACCCTCTGGCTGCAGATCGACCTCTACGAAAAAGACCTGGCCCGGATCAAAACAGGACAGGGGGTGCACCTTTCGGTAACGGCCTTGCCCGATAAGCACTTCAAAGGCCGGATCTCCTATGTGGGCGACCTGTTGGACGAAAAAACCCGGACGGTTAAGGCCCGGGTAACGGTGGACAACTCCGGCGGCCTTTTGAAACCGGGTATGTTCGCCACCGCCGAGATCCAGACCGCCGTGGGAGAAAAGAAACTCCTCGTGCCCGAAAACGCCCTGATTATGGATGGCCCCGCCCATTATGTATTCCTGCGGACGTCCCCGGACCAATTCATTCGGAGAGACATCAAAATCGGAAAGACGCTGGGTAAGAAGGTGGAGGTCCTCGAAGGTTTGAAAACAGGGGACCTGGTAGTCACCGCAGGGGCTTTTACCCTCAAATCGGAACTCAAGAAAGAAACCCTTCACGCGGACGAGCATTAAGGAGCAATGACATGTTGGAAAAAATCATCGCCTTGGTGCTCAGGCAGAAAGGGGCGATCCTCGTTTTCTCGGCGCTCCTGGTCGCCTTAGGGGTCTACTCTTATAGCAAGCTCCCCATCGATGCCTTTCCCGATGTGACCAATATCCAGGTGGAGGTCGTCAGCCAGGCCAACGGCCTTTCCGCCCTGGAGATCGAGCGGTCGGTGACCTATCCCATCGAGATGGCCATGCGCGGGCTCCCGAAAATCAAACAACTGCGCTCGGTCACCAAGTTCGGCCTTTCTCTGGTCACCATCGTCTTTGAAGACGACGTCGATATTTACTTTGCGCGGCAACTGGTCTTCGAGCGGCTGACCGAAGCGCGGGAGAAGGTCCCCCAGGGCGTCGAAGTCGCCCTGGGGCCCATTGCGACGGCCATGGGGGAGATTTACCAGTTCACGCTCGACGGCCCGCTACCCGTTGATCCTCGAAAAAAAATTGAATATTTGACGAATTTGAGAACGATCCAGGAATGGACGATCAACCCCCTGCTGAAAAGCGTTCCGGGGGTGAACGAAATAAACTCCTTCGGCGGTTATTTTAAGCAATACCAAGTGATCGTTGCCCCCGAGCGGCTTCTGAAGCATAACCTTGCCGTCGATCAGGTCTACACGGCGATCGAAAAGAACAATCAGAATGCCGGCGGGAATGTGATCGAAAAATACTCCCAGCAGTATATTGTCCGGGGTGTGGGGCTCATCAAGGATACAGCCGATTTGGAACAGATCGTTCTCAAATCCTCCGGCGGCACGCCGACTTATCTGAAGGACGTTGCCGAAATCAGGATCGGGGAAGCCGTCCGGCAAGGCGCCGCCATGATCGACGGTAAAGAGGAGGTGGTCGGCGGCATCGTCATGATGTTGCGGGGGGAAAACAGCCGCGAGGTGGTCGACCGGGTAAAAAAGAAGATCAAAGAGATCAACGAGAACAACGTGCTTCCCCAAGGGATCAGGATATTCCCCTATTACGATCGGTCCGACATTGTCCAGGCCAGCGTGGCCACGGTCACCAAGGCCCTAGTGGAAGGCGCCTTGCTGGTGCTGATCGTTCTGTATCTTTTGTTGCGGAGTTTCAGGGCCTCTTTGGTCGTGTTGCTCGCCCTGCCCCTTTCCTTGCTGTCCACCTTCATCGTTATGAAGCTGGTCGGCCTGAGCGCCAATCTGATGTCTCTGGGCGGGTTGGCGATTTCGATCGGCATGATCATCGATGCCACCATCATTCAGGTGGAGAATGTCCAGAGGCACCTCAGCGAGGATAATCGAGAAGGGAAAACCCTGGTTACCGTGCTCCAGGCCATCCTCGAGGTGAGAAAGCCAAGCATCCTCGGCGAGTTGATCATCGCCATCACCTTTATTCCCATTCTGGCCCTGGAAGGAATCGAAGGGAAGATGTTCGGGCCCCTGGCCCTGACCGTGGCCATTGCGCTGCTCTCCTCCCTGGTCCTCTCTATCTTGGTCATTCCGGTCCTGTGCGCCCTGATTCTGAGGCAGCAGCCGGAAAAAGAAAGCCTGGTCATGCGGTCCGTGAAAAAATTCTATCTCCCGGTACTCCAGTACACCATGAAGAAGAGAAAACCGGTATGGATGATAGCCGCTGTTTTTCTCCTCCTGGCTCTGGTCATTATTCCCCGGCTGGGAACCGAATTTATCCCCATCATGGATGAGGGGGCCTTTGATATGGATGTGTCCCTATTGCCCGGAGTCTCTCTGGACCAGGCCCTGGTGATCAATAAACAGGTGGGGGAAAAATTAAAAACCTTTCCGGAAATGCAAACGGTCGTTTCCCGAACGGGACAAACCGGGGTGGCCCTGGATACGCGAGGGGTGGATAAAACCGGGTACGTGGGAGTGTTGAAGCCCCGTTCGGAATGGAGAAGGGACCTCGACCGGGAGGAGTTGACCGGCAAAATGCGGGAGGCCCTGGAGGCCATACCCGGAATCGGTTTTGGTTTCAGTCAGCCCATCCAGTGCCGGATCGATGAACTGGTGGCCGGGACGCGGGCGCAGCTTATCATTCGGCTTTTTGGCGAGGACCTGGAATTGCTGCGGATCAAAGCGGACGAAATCGCCCGGGCCCTCTCCAAAATTGAAGGCACAACCGATTTGCTTACGGAAAAGGTGGCCGGGCAGTTATATCTCACCATCGAAATAGACCGGCAAAAAATCGCCCGCCACGGATTGAATGTCAGCGATATCCAAAACCTGGTGGAAATCGCCATCGCCGGCAAGCCCGCCTCCCGATTCTATGAAGAGAACAAGAGCTTCGATATCACTGTCCGCCTCCCCGAGGAAAGCCGAAACTCGGTGGAAGCTATCGGGAATATCCTGGTTCCGGCTGCGGGAGGAGCGAACGTTCCCCTCGGTCAATTGGCCAAGATCGGTCTTTCGGAAGGGCCGGCCCAGATCAGCCGGGAGGACGGGCTGCGGCGGATTGGCATCGAGCTGAACATAGCCGGAAGAGACATTGGGAGTTTTGTGAGTGAAGCGAAAAAAAAGATAGCCGAAAAGGTGAAACTGCCTTCCGGATACTACCTGACCTGGGGGGGACAGTTTGAAAACCAGCAACGAGCCATGGCCAAGATGATGATTATTGGACCGGTGGCCGTCGGGCTGATTTTGCTGCTCCTCTTCGCGACCTTCCGAGCGATTAAACCGGCCCTCCTGGTAATCCTCAACCTGCCCTTTGCCCTGATTGGGGGCGTGTTCTCCCTCTGGATATCGGGTCAATATCTTTCGGTTCCTGCCTCGGTGGGTTTCATCGTGCTCTTCGGGGTGGCGGTGTTGAACGGGGTGGTTCTGGTGTCCCGTATCTCCCAGTTACGCGAGGAAAACGGACTGGAGTTGACCGAAGCGATTCTTGCCGGAAGCGAAAACCGCTTGCGCCCGGTGCTGATGACGGCCGCGATTGCTATTTTCAGCCTGATCCCCATGCTTTTTGCCAGTGGCGCGGGATCGGAAATCCAGAAACCCCTGGCCACCGTGGTGGTGGGAGGATTGGTGACCTCCACGCTCCTGACGCTTTTGCTCATCCCGTCCATGTACGGCTGGTTCGAGAAGAAAAGAACCGAAACCGAGATGTAACCATACTCAGGCCGCTGAGGCTGTTTTTCGCCCGATCGAAAGGAGGCACCATGAAAGAGATCAAAGCCATCATTCGTCCCTTCAAATTGTTCAATGTCGTCTCCGCGCTCCAGGAGATTGAAAATCTGCCGGGGGTTACCATTTCCGACATCCGGGGGTTTGGGAAATCGCAGGCCAAGGATGCTCCGGAAAAGATTATGGACGGGCTCATGGCCTATGTCCCAAAAGTGAAAATAGAGGTGGTGGTGCCCGAGGAACTGGTGGAAACGGTTGTAAACACGATTCAGTCGCAGGCCCATACCGGCAACCCGGGCGACGGGAAGATATTCATTTATTCCGTTGATGACGTGATCAAGATCAGGACGAAGGAAAGGGGGACCGGAGCCGTGTAGCTCAGGGCCATGGCCCTTTTAAGCCTATTCAAACATAGCTGAATCACTCGGGTTTAAAGACGATTAAGGCCAGCGGCGGCAGCGTGACGTCCAGTGAATAGGGCCGACCGTGAAAGGGTTCGGCCGAGGCCTCGACCCTTCCCAGGTTGCCCTGGCCGCTGCCGCCGTATTCCCGGGCGTCACTGTTCAGGAGTTCCCGCCAGAAGCCCCCTCGTGGAACTCCGATCCGGTAATGATACCGGGGTACGGGGGTGAAATTGACGGCGACCAGTACCGGCGCCCGGTCTCCGCCTTCCCGCCGCAGAAAGGTCAAGGCGCTGTTGTCCGAGTCGTTGCAGTCGATCCACTCAAACCCTTTAAATGAAAAATCATGGGCGTGGAGGGCCGGTTCCTCCCGGTAGACTCGGTTCAAGGCCTTGACCCATTGCTGCAGGCCGGCATGAAGCGGGTACTGGAGCAGGTCCCAGTCCAGGCTCTCTTCATGGTTCCATTCCCGCGTTGGTCCGAACTCCGCTCCCATGAACAGCAGCTTTTTGCCGGGCTGGGTAAACTGGTAGCCGAGCAATAGGCGCAGGTTGGCAAATTTCCGCCATTCGTCGCCGGGCATCTTCCCCAGCAGGGAACCCTTGCCGTGCACCACCTCGTCATGGGAAAGGGGCAGCATGAAATTTTCGTTAAAGGCATAAAGCATACGGAAGGTCAACTGGTTGTGGTGATACTTCCGGAAATAAGGATCCCGGGCGATGTACTGCAGGGTGTCATGCATCCAACCCATGTCCCACTTCAGCCCGAAGCCCAACCCGCCCACATAGGTGGGACGGGACACCATGGGCCAATCGGTGGATTCTTCCGCCACCGACAGGATCCCGGGAAATTCCCGGTGGACGAATTCGTTGAATTGCCGCAAAAATGCGATGGCCTCCAGGTTTTCCCGCCCCCCGAAGCGGTTGGGGATCCATTCCCCCTCGGCCCGGGAATAGTCCAGGTAGAGCATGGAGGCTACAGCGTCCACCCGCAGACCGTCGGCATGAAAGACATCGAGCCAGAACATGGCGCTGCTCATTAAAAAGCTGCGGACTTCGTGCCGGCCGTAATTGAAAATAAAGCTGTCCCAATCGGGGTGATGCCCCTGCCTCCGGTCGGCATGTTCGAAAAGGTGGGTGCCGTCGAAATAGGCCAGCCCGTGTTCATCGGTTGGGAAATGGGATGGCACCCAGTCCAGAATGACTCCGATGCCGTGGCGATGCAGGCAATCGATCAGATACATCAAATCCTGCGGGGTGCCGAAGCGACTGGTCGGCGCGAAATAACCGGTGCATTGATAGCCCCAGGACCCGTAAAAAGGATGCTCCATGACCGGGAGGAACTCCACGTGCGTAAACCCCTGCTCCTTTAAATAGGCGGGCAACTGGTCGGCCAGTTCGCGATAGGTTAACCGGCGATTTCCCTCCTCCGGAACCCTTTTCCAGGAACCCAGATGCATCTCGTACACCGAAATCGGCTCCGTCAGGGGGTTGCTGCCCTTCCGCTGCTCCAGCCATTCCCGGTCTCCCCAGTCGTACCAGAGGTCCCAGACTACCGATCCGGTTTTCGGTGGATTTTCGGCGAGGAAGGCAAAAGGATCGGCCTTGTCCACCCGGTAGTTCTGATCCCGGGCCTGGATGCGGAATTTGTAGAGATCCCCCTTTTTCACCCCGGGCAGAAATCCCTCCCAGATCCCCGACACCCCGTGGGGATGCAGGTCCCGGGGGGTTTCGCCCCAGCGGTTAAAATCACCGACCACCTGCACCCGTTCGGCACTGGGAGCCCAAACGGCAAAGTAAGTGCCTTCGGTTTCACCCAGCGTCAGGGCATGGGCGCCCAGACGTTCGTACAGGCGATAGTGATTGCCCTCGTTGAATAGATAAACGTCTTCTTCGGTCAGCAGACTGGCCTGGTATTCAGCCAGAGCCCTTGATCCGTTTGATTCATTTTCGCCGTTATTGGGCATAAGCATTGACTCCTCGCAAAATGGGCTGCTAATACGGAGAATAATATATTAAACGTTTATATCTAGCGGAACTTGAGGCCAAGGCGGCACTTTTATCTGCCGAAATTTTTTATTTTTCCAATAAATGGAATCTTTTTCGGCGGCAACAACCCTTTGATTCCAAAAATTATAAAAACCCGGTCCAGAAAAAAGGGCCTTATTGTTTGTTATAACACAACTATATGATTTCAGTATCAATTAATTTGCGCCCCCTTTTGGCATATTGATTGCTTGACATAAGATCAAAGGTTTGTTAATAATTTGCAAATAAATTCTGAAAAGCCTCAACCAGATAAAAAAGAAAGGAGGTGAAATCAGATGAAGAAAATGATCCTTTTGATTACGGCTTTAGCCTTTGCCCTGGGTATTACTGCTACGGCTTTTGCGCAAGCTACTCCTCCTGCGGGCATGCCGCTTTCAGCGGATGAAAAGCAACAGTTGAGCGAAGCCAAGAAGAAGGCCACCGCCAAGCCGAAACCGACGGTGAAGGATAGCGGCGCGTCCACTCTCGGCCCGGAAGAAAAGGCCCAGATAGCCGACACCAAGAAGAAGGCCACCAAGCAGCAGGTTGCACCCAAGGAAGGCACCGGGTTGCCCGCCACTTTAGGCCCGGAAGAAAAACAGCAGGCCAGCGAAGCCAAGAAGAAATCCACCGCTCAAAAGCGGAAGGAAAAGAAGGAAATGCAGAAGAAGGAAGCCGCCCCGGCTGCTCCGGCTGCTCCGGCCGCCCCGGCTGAAAAGAAGTAATGTAGTTATACGTTTTATCCTTAAAGGGCGGGACCGCAAGGCCCCGCCCTTTTTTTAGGTGAGGCTCCGAATCTCCACTTTCCCCTTTAGAAACCGCTTTACTTCCCCGATGGGCACCTCTTCCCGGTGAAAGATCCCGGCGGCCAGGGCCGACTCGGCCCGGGTTTCCGTAAATACCTCTAAAAAATGCTCGGCTCGGCCAGCCCCGCTGGAGGCGATGACCGGGATGGTAACCGCCGCCTTCACGGCGTTGATCAGTTCCAGGTCAAAGCCCAGGTTGGTGCCGTCCCGGTCGATGCAGTTGAGTAAAATCTCACCGGCGCCCAGGTCCTGACAGACCCGGGCCAGGGTCACCGCGTCCAGATCCCGGCCTTCCCGCCCCCCCTTGATCGTGCATTGGTACCAGCAGTATCGTTCCCCCCGCGGACCGGGAAATTCCGTCTCCCTAACCGGGTGCCGGGTCTCGTCCGGGGAGGCCACATAGACCCGTCGCGGGTCGATGGAAATCACCACCGCCTGGTTGCCATAGACCCGGGAAATCGTTTCAATAGAGCTCCGCCCCGCGGTCCAGCCGGTTTTGAGGGTCTCCTCTACGGCAATGACGGCATCGCTGCCGATCGACACCTTGTCGGCGCCGGAGCGGAAATACTCGGAGGCTACCTCCAGCGCCGTATAAGGGCGGCCCGACTGATCGGTATAGTCCCGGATCCCTCCGCCGATGGTCAAGGGGACGAAAACGTTTTGCGAGGTCTGCCGCAGGACCTCCAGCATGGGCAGGTCCTTCAGGGGAAAATCCCGGAAGCCCGTAATATTGAGAAAGGTGATTTCATCCGCCCCTTCCTGGTAATAGCGCCGGGCCAGTTCGACGGGTTTCCCCAGGTTACGGACCTCTCCTCTTTCCCGAACATCGTATTGGTCGCCCTTGGTTACGACCAAGTCCCCCC
>JACRCK010000306.1 GCA_016219065.1 Deltaproteobacteria bacterium | reverse complement strand
TTGCCGAAGGCCGGATCCGGGACTGCCACGGCGATCTGCACTCGGGTAATATCTGCCTGGAAGCGGGGGGCATCCAGATTTACGACTGCATCGAGTTCAACCACCGCTTCCGCTACTCGGACGTGGTCTGCGATCTGGCTTTTTTGGCCATGGACCTGGATTTCCACGGCTATCCGGTTTTAAGCCGTTTTTTGATCCGGGAATACCTCCAGCGGACAGGGGACGGGGAGGCCGACCGTCTGATGCCTTTCTATAAGTGTTATCGGGCCTGCGTCCGGGCCAAGGTCCATGGCCTGGCTTCCCTGGAAGAGGAGATCCCAGCCGGAGAACGGCGGAAACATCAGGCCCTGGCCAAACGCTACTTCCATCTGGCCCTGACCTACGCCCGGGCCGACCGGCCCTTGAAAATAATCGTCATCTTCGGTTTAATGGGCACCGGCAAGACCACCCTGGCCCAGGCCCTGCACCGGGAAACCGGCTGGAAGATCATCAGTTCCGACGTGGTGCGGAAACGGTTGCTCGGACTGGCGCCTACGGCCCGCCGGTGGGAAGGTTTCGGACAGGGGATCTATTCCCCGGAGGTGTCGCAACAGACGTATCAGGCCATGCGGGAGGAGGCCCGACAGAACCTGAAGCCGGGGCATCCGGTCATCCTGGACGGCTCTTACAAAAGCCGGGAAGAAAGGGAAGACCTGCTGGACCTGGCCCGGGACCTCGGGGCGGAAATCACCTTTGTGGAATGCACGGCCCCGGCGTCCCTGATCCGGCAGCGGTTGGAACAGCGCCGCCGGGACTCTCAAGCCGTCTCCGACGGCCGCTGGGAGATCTTTCGGGCCCAAAAGGCCGATTTCGATCCCACCGGGGAGTGGATTAAAAGACACGGCTTCCGGGTGCAGGTGGATCAGCCTGCTGAAAAACTGGCGCCCGGGATAGCGGCAGAGATAGAAAAACGGATATAGGGTGGATCCAGCGCAGCGGATCCACCAGCCTGGATAATTCCCCTTGAACACCCTTCCCACTTTTTTTATACTCTATACAAAATCAATTTCAGCACATCGCAAAGGAGAAAGCAGTATGTCCGTCAAACTTATTATAATAATGATCCTTAGTCTGGCCCTGTGTATGCCCGCCCTGGCGGCCGCCGAGGGCTATGGACCCCAGATGGTGGTCTATCACTTCAACACCAACAATCCCCAGACCAACCTCGGAGGGCTGAAAAACATCCAGAACCACCTCAATGCCCTGCCCAAGGGCCAACTGACTGTGGAAGTCCTGGTCCACTCGGCCGGCTGGGAGATGGTCGGCAAGGCCAAGGCCGACCCCAAACAGGTGGAGCGGATGAAAGCGCTCATCGACCAGGGCGTGGTCTTCAAGATGTGCCGGAACACGCTGAACGATAACAAACTCAACCCGGAGACCGACCTGGCCATCCCCATGACAGTGGTACCGGCCGGAGTGGCCGAGCTGACCAAGCTGCAGATGGCGGGCTACGCCTACATCAAACCTTAAGAGTCGTCTGGCGGCCGTCTGTTTGACAGCCGTTATCGCTTATCCGAGAGCCTCTGATTGAAGAAAACAGGGATCGGCCCATGCAGGACAAGGCGCTGCAGGAGAACCAGGAAAGATATCGATCTTTCTTTGAAAAGGCGGCCGTCGCCGCGGCTATTGTCGACCTGAACGGGAAGGTGATCGAGGCCAATGAAGCCGATGGCCGGTTTCTCGGCTACTCCCCGGCCGAACTCATCGGGATGCACTACACCCAATTTACTCATCCTCGGGATATCGCCCTGGATGGAAGCCTGTACCGGTCCCTGGTCGAAGGTCGACGGCAGAGCTACGAAATCGAGAAACGGTATATCCGCCGGGACGGGAAAGTGGTCTGGGGGCGACTGGCCGTGTCGATGATCCGCGACAGTAAGGGTCGGCCCGCCTATACCCTCGTGGTCTGTGTAGACATTACCGAGCACAAGCGAGCCGAGGCGGCGCTGCAATTAAGCGAGGAACGTTTCGCCCTGGCCATGGAAGCCAACCGGGACGGCATCTGGGACTGGCAAGTGGATACCGGCGAAGTCTATTACAGTCCGGCCTACACCGCCATGCTCGGCTATGAAGCACTCCCTCCCCATGTCAATTCCTGGACCGATCTCATCCATCCCGAAGATAAAGAGACCGCCCTTAAAGCCAATATGGACTGTATCAATAACCTCTGTGACACCTTCGAGATTGAGTTCCGCATGAAGGCCGGAAATGGAGAATGGCGTTGGATTCTCGGTCGAGGCAAGGCGGTCAAACGCGATCAGGAGGGGCAAGCCCTCCGCATGATCGGGACCCATACCGATATTACCGATCGCAAACGGGCCGAGGCAGAATTAAAGGAATCTCAGGAAAAATTAAGGGCCCTTTCCGCTCGGCTGCAGTCAGTGCGTGAGGAGGAGCGTGGGAAAATCGCCCGGGAGATCCACGACGACCTGGGGCAGCAATTGACGGGCCTTAAAATGGACCTGGGCTGGCTGCTTCGGCACCTCAATCCGGATCAGTTGGAACTGGTGAAAAAAGCTCGGGCCATGTCTCGGTTGATCGATCGGACCGTCAAGACGGTCCGCCGGATTTCCACCGAATTGAGGCCCCGGATCCTGGACGACTTCGGCTTGATAGCCGCTCTGGAATGGCAGGCCCAGGAATTTTCCGAAAAAACCGGCATCGTTTGCCGTTTCCGATCGACCCTCCGGAAACTCGAATTGGAACCGGACCTGTCGGCAGCCATTTTCCGTATTTTTCAGGAAGCCCTGACCAACGTGGCCCGTCATTCTCAGGCGACCCGCGTTACCGCCACTTTCAAAGAAGAACACGGGGGCCTTGTCTTGACCATCAGCGACAACGGCCGGGGGATCTCAGAAGAAGAGATCGTCCGCTCCGGGTCGCTTGGTCTGATAGGTATGCGGGAAAGGGCCTTGCCTTTCGGAGGCACGGTAGTTATCAAGGGCAAAAAAGGTAAAGGAACTTCCATCACCCTATATTTGCCGACCCTGTTGACCTGATTTGCGTTTCCCTCTAGCTCACCGAACAATTACCGGCAGATAAAGGAAAAGAGAACTGCAAACATCTTGCCGCTCCCAGGCCCCGATATCCACTTTTCCGTTATAAATCCGCGATTGGCCTTCGATGTCCGTGACCGACAAACCACCGGGGGGGCTGTTGGTTCCGCTGTCCAGGGCGGCCGAACCGCAATCGAGATGATAGAATCGGCCTATTTACTATTAACATTTTAAGGTATAATCTGGGTTGTTCGAAGATCCGATCAATCAGGAACTGCGTCGGGAGAAGATGTTTCAAAACAACCGGAAAAGGAGAGACGTAATGGGCGACAAGGGGGGCAAGAAAAATAAAGAGAAGGGGCAGAAACAGAACACCGAAAAACAGAGACAAAAATTAAAGACCCAGCTTGAAAAGAAGCCCAAAAGGAGGGCTTGATAGAGAGTCCTCTCCATAAGCTGTTAACTTAACAGATTTTGATTTGAAATTGAGTCCTTGCAGTCATTCCGGCGAAAGCCGGAATCCAGGTTTTTCGGGTTTTCTGGACCCCGGCTTCCACCGGGGTTACTCTCTATACCGGGGAATTATCCTTAAGTTAACGGCATTGGGGCCGGCTGGCCCGATGTGCATCGGAGGGAAAAAAACCTGAACCCGGCTTTTCGGATCCCTCTGTCCATCACCCCCGATACCATGGTTTTGCCGTTTCTTCGGCCTTATTTCCGGATGGCCCGGGCATAGGCCAGTACAGCCTGGACATAATTGTCGCAGTGATTGTAGGCATACACGGCGCCTTTATTCTTAACCGCATCCTGGCGGGACCAGCCGAAAGACTTCAGGTAATTGGCAATGCTGGCGAAGGCATCGGCCGGGTTGTCGAGATCGACCGTGCCGTCCCGATTGCCGTCCGCGCCGTATTTCCGAAAGGAAGAGGGAATAAACTGGGGCAGGCCGAAGGCCCCGGCCCAGGAGCCCTTCACAGAAAGGGGGTCCCGCTCCTCCTCCAGGCTCATCAGGAGCAACTGCTCGAGTTCTCCCACGGCCCAGGCGGAACGGCGGTTTTCAATCAGGGTCATGGTAAGCAGGCTGTTGAACACGGGATAACTCCCTTTGACCCGGCCGAAGTTGGTTTCGACCCGGAGGATGGCCACCAGGACTTCCTTCCCCACGCCATAGGCGGCTTCAATTTTTTGAAGCAGGTTCCGGTTGGCCCTCAGCACGGTCTTCCCTTCCCGGACCGACTTTTTGGTGAGCAACCCGAATTCGCGCCCCCGGTAATTCAAGCCTTTCCCCCGCCGTTCCACGATCTCCGGGTAGAGGGTTACTCGCGGATCGCCCAGAACCCGGAGCAGATCCTCCTCTGGCCAGCCTTGGGCCGTCAGCCGGGAAAGCAGCTCCTCCAGCCTGGTGTTGTAAGAGGAATCGATGCCGGCCCGGGCGGGAGGACCGGCAGCCACCACCATAACGAAAAACAAGGCCAGCAACGGAAATTTTCTCAGATCTTTTCCCTCCTATCCAGGATAATATCCGGTGGACTTCAATTCTTGTCAAGCAGTTTTCTGATTTTTTGTGTCCTGACGACTCCAATAAGACCTCTTCGGTGGAGCTCATGATTCCTTCCAGGGGCCCCGGGCCTGGGTCCGGGTCCGGTAGAGGCGCTCGGTAAAGCCGCCTTCCTGCAGAAAGGCTTTTTCCAAAGCCCGAAGCTGCCGGTCCAGCAGGTAGTTGGTCTGGTGGATCAGGCAGATCAGGGTATTGGCGGCTACCCTCGGCGGGCTTTGTTCAAAATAGTCTTATAAGTCTCATAGGACCTATCCTGAGCATAGCAGAGGTTTCTGATAGCCTTGGCCCCTGGGTGTTCTTTGCCCCAGAGCGGCAGGCCCTTCTGCCGGAGGAAATCCTTGTAGTCCACCAGCAGTTCTTCCAGGCAGGCCCGGGCCACACCCACCAGTTTGAGCTCGGTTTTTTTGGAGGTACCGGAGGCCATGCTGCCTTCCGTGATATTCTGCTTCCCGCTGCGGGCCGCCTGGACCATCTGGTCGTGGGTGCGGGAGCGGCGGGAGATGAGGCGGTCGCAGAAAAACACCGTACCGTCATAGACGATCTCGGCCATTTTAAATGATTGGAGGTCCTGGTAGCCGCCGTGGGGAGGGATGAGGGCGGGAGGATCGCCGGGAAGTTTGTTTCCGGAATAGGCTGCCATTGGTTTACGGGGCCTCCTTGGTTTGGTGGAATTATCAGCTTTAACCATCAGTCGTTGCAAAACGTGCACCAACTGCCATTAGCTTCAGTTACCCTTCCCTCCCTTTATTGTCGGTTGTTATGCAGTCGATCATCCCCGAATGATGGGAGACCAAACAAAGGGAGAGGAACTGTCCGAGAATTTTATGGGAATTGGACGCTGGTTTATACAGAATTTACCAGGGTTCCCAGGCGGGGGCGCCTGGGCTACATTTTTTTAGCGCGCGAAGGGGGAGATTGATTTTTCTTCATTCGGG
>JACRCK010000305.1 GCA_016219065.1 Deltaproteobacteria bacterium | reverse complement strand
GTTTATCGCAGATTGTCCGACCGGGTCATGCGCCTCACCACCGGGGGAATGGATATTTACGCCCTGGTCGTCCTGGGAGTCATCGGGCTCTCCGGTTTCTTCCTGGAGGCGACCAAAATAGTATCCCACGAGCGCTACCAGGAAATGGTAAGGGAATACGGTTCATTGGCCGGGGAGGAGGAAACCAGGGCCCTTCAGGCTTACTGGGCCAAGGACTTCGGAGTGGTCTTTCCGGACCTGTCCGTTCCGGCAGACCCGGAAATCCTCAATAAGGGCCGGGAACTGCACGTGCAAAATTGTGCCCCGTGCCATTCCCGACCGGGCAGCGCCCTGGTTTCGTACGGCTTGTCCAAGGCCATTCAGCCCGCCGCCCTGGTCTTGACCCGGATCCGGGCCGACATCGTCTTGTGGTATGTCCATTTTTTAGCCTGCTTTATTGGCTTGGCCCTGTTGCCTTTCACTAAATTTTTTCATATTCTGACCAGTCCCCTGGTCCTTTTGATTAATGGAGTCATGGACCGGAACCGGGCCGACCCGGCCAATGTCGCCACGGTTAGGGCCATTGAACTGGATGCCTGCACCCATTGCGCCACCTGCACCCAACATTGTTCGGTGCTGCCGATCTATCGCTTCATCCCCAATCTGACCATCCTGCCTTCGGAAAAGCTGGGGGCCTTTCGTTCCATCGTTCATGGCCGGGAAACCGGGGGCCCAATCCTGGCCCGCTTCCAGGAAGGGGCTTCGATCTGCACGGGCTGCTACCGGGGGACGACCTTTTGCCCGGTCGGCATCGTGGCCCAGGAACAGTGGTTCTGCATGCGAGAAGATCTGGCCCACCTGGGATGTCCCGATCTGTTTGTCACCATCCGGGATCGTTTCGTCGGACGTTTCGACTGGGAAAGGACCAAACCCGTTACGCCTCTCACCCCCCAGGGAAAGACCTTCAAAGGCATGGTCGGCCAATCCTGGCAGGGGAGCACCTTTTCCGCCTGTTATACCTGTATGACCTGTTCCAACGTCTGCCCGGTGGTCCGTGAGTATCCGAATCCAATCCCGGAACTGGGTCTCTTGCCTCACCAGATCATGTACAGTCTTAAATTCGGACTCCAGGAAAAGACCCTGGGCGCCCGGATGGTCTGGGACTGCCTGGGCTGCTACCAATGTCAGGAGGGCTGCCCCCAGGGCGTTCGGGTGGCGGACATCCTTTTTGAATTAAAAAATACGGCCTTCCAGCAAAGGAAGGCCCAGCCTCCGCAATGCGGTCTCCAGGGTGGAACCTGCTCATGAAATATACCCTTTTCCTCGGCTGCAAGGTCCCTTATTTCGTGCCTTATTACGAAACCTCCAGCAGGGCCATACTGGAACGGTTCGGGATAGAACTGGCGGATCAGGAATTTACCTGCTGCGGCTATCCCATCCGCTTTCTGGACTTTCAAGCCTTTTTGTATTCCTCGGCCCGCAACATCGCTTTGGCCGGTACAAAGGGTCGGCCCCTGCTCTGCCTGTGCCAGTGCTGCTACGGCACCCTGCGCTACGCGGATCTGCTGCTCCGAAAAAACGAGGCCTTGTTCAAACAAACGGCCGCCCTCCTGAAAGAGGAAGGGCTGCGCTATCCCGCTCAAATCGAAATCAAGCATCTCCTCCACGTCTTTGCGGAGGATATCGGCTCCCAGGCCATCTGGGGGAGCAATACCCGCCCCTTCAAGTCGCTGAAGGTCGCCGTCCATTACGGTTGCCATATCCTGCGTCCCCGGGACGTGACGGCCTTTGACCATCCGGCCAATCCCACCAAGTTTGAGACCCTGGTGGAAGTGACCGGCGGCATCAGCGTGGATTGGGCCTTGCGGCTGCAATGTTGCGGAGATCCCCTGCGGGATAAAAACGACCCTTTATCGGCGGCCTTGCGGCAAAAAAAGATGGACTCGGCCAGGCAGTCGGAGGCGGATGTCCTGTGCGTCGCCTGCCCCCATTGCCAGATGCAGTTCACCCGGCAACCGGCGCTCTCGGGAGAAGGGGCCGCCTCGGGGCCGGTCCTGCCCTCACTCCTCTACACCCAACTGCTGGGGCTGAGCCTGGGGTTGGATGAAAAGCTTTTGGGACCGATCGGGTTTGATAAGGAGAGGTATTATACTTCGTTGTAGCTTTGGTGGTTTTGGGAGGCCAGGGTCATTAACAATTAAAAATTAACAATTGACAATGAAATACCCCTACCCCTCTGGCCAGAAGAGCAGAATGATCGGGGCCAGGGCGATACGGTACCAGGCAAAGGGCTTCAAAGTCCAACTTCCCAGCAGGCGGATAAAAGCGGCTACCGTCCAATAAGCCACCAGGAAGGCCACCACGAACCCCACCCCCAAGAACAGCAGATCCGAAGCCGTAAAGAAAGCCCGGGTTTTCCAGAAGTCATAGCCGGAGGCGGCGATCATCACCGGTACGGCGGCCAGGAAGGAATACTCGGCGGCGGTTTTTCGCTTCAGCCCCACCAGCATCCCCCCGACGATGGTCGCCCCGGCCCGGGAAATCCCCGGCCACATGGACAGGCACTGGAACAGCCCGATGGCCAGGGCCTGGCCCCAGGTGAGGTTATCCAGCGCCACGAGGCCCTGGTCTTTCTCCCCCCGCTCGGCCCACAAAATTCCCACCGCGCCGACGGCCAGGGCGATGGCGACGCTGGTGGCGTTAAAAAGATGAGCCTTGATGCCGCCGTAAGCGAATTTTCCAACGACCAGGGCCGGCACGGTGGTCAAGCCGAGCAGCAGGCAGCCCCGTAGCCCCTTCAACCCCCGGCTTTTTCGGGCAAATGTTTCCCAGCCTGACAGGGGCAGCAGGGCCTGAAACCGCTCCCGGTACAACCAGACCACGGCCAGGATAGCCCCCAACTGGATGACCACGTCAAAGGTTTTGGCGGTAGTCCCCTGAAAATGCAGGAGTTGCCCGGCCAGAATCAGATGGCCGGTCGAGGAAACCGGGATGAATTCGGTTAGGCCTTCGACGATCCCCAGAATTACGGCGGTCCAGAGCAGCATAGGCTACCAGTAATGTTCGCGGTGCCGTCGATAAAAATCCACGGTCTTGGCGAGTCCCTCGGCCAGCAGGATCGTGGGTTTCCAACCGGTATGCCGGGTCAGCTTGGTAAAATCGGTTACCACGTCCCCTACTTCGATGGTTTTGCGCTCTTCCGGCCAGGGGGCATGCACGTATCGGCCGGACCCGCAGGCCCGGACAATGGCCTGGACTAGTTCCAGAAAGGTGATCGATTCGGCGCTGCCGATGCCGTAGACCTCATTCAGACAGGCCTTTTTCTCCCCCAGCAGCAGCAGGCAGTCGACCACGTCGTCCACGTAGATCATCTCCCTTTTTTGGAGGCCGTCACCGAAAACCTTGAGCTCCTGGTCATCCAGAGCCAGGCGGATCAGGTAGTTCTGGACTCCGTACTTGGGGTGGCGCATCTGGTGGCGCGGTCCATAGGTGTTGCCCAGCCGGATGGAAGTCACTCCCAGGCCGCAGATTTTGTTGTAGCGCAGGTGATACCATTCCACGGCCTGTTTGGTGGCCGCATAAATATCCTTGGGATTGGGCGGGGTGTCTTCAGTGATGGGGATGGTCAGGGCCTGGCCGTATTGCGCCCGGGACCCGATATAGACCACCCGGGCCTGGGGGTTGTTGTAGCGCAGGGCCTCCAGAAAATGGAACTGGGGGACCACGTTGGTCTCCAGGTCGAAGACCGGATTGGTCATGGACTCCAGGTGGCAGGAATGCATGCCGATATTAAAGACGACCTCCTGACTCCGGACATAATAATCCATCGCCGCCCGGTCGCTCAGATTGGCGATCACCACCTCCACCCGGCCTTTGATCGGTTCGATATTAAAAAAATTGGCCCCCAGCTCGGGGATCCTCCCGTCCAGCAGGGTCACCCGGGCGCCCAGGTCCACCAGCTTGATGGCCAAGGTGCTGCCCAGAAATCCCAGCCCTCCGGTAATCAGGATATTTTTACCCCGATAATAGTTTTCTTCAGTCATAATCTTTCCTCACATTTAAGAGTAGATGGAACGGATCGACCACACTATAATGGGACGAATTTTTAACACATCCCCTGATTAAAAACAACTGAAGGATAAAAAATTTGACGTTTTCGTAGGGGGGATTTTATATCCCCCCGTCCCTGGCCCCCCCGGGCAACCCAAGGGCGGGTGGGGGTAAACCCCACCCCTACGAAAACAACTTCAAAATTCGATATTCAGAGTTCGATATTCGACATTCGTTTTATTTTCGTATTAAACAGGGGAGGCCTCTCATGAGCGAAATAGAGCGATCCACCATCGGCAACTGGTTAAAAGGGGTCGCCCGGGCCAATGCCGACCAAGAAGCCTTGATCCACCACCAACGCGGGATCCGCTATACCTATCGGGAGCTGCTGAACCAGGCGGGTCGGCTGGCCCGCGGATTGCTGGCCCTGGGGATCCAGAAAGGGGAC
>JACRCK010000304.1 GCA_016219065.1 Deltaproteobacteria bacterium | reverse complement strand
GGTCACCCGGTTGCTGATGGTTTCCAGGGTATCGTTCAGGCCCTTCAGGCCGGTATGCCGGAAGGTGAGGGTCAGGTCCCCCTTATCCACTTTCCAGAAAAAGGCTTTCAACCGGGCCGGCATATCGTTCATCAGGTCGGCCAAGTCCCGGAGCTGCCTTTGCAACCCTTCCGAAATATGTTGGATCGACCAGCGTTCCCGGACCAGTTCGGCCAGCAGGGGCCTGGCCTCCTCCACAGTGTTGAAGGGCGGATAGAGTTCCTGGCCCAATCCTTCCAGAGACAGCAGGGCCCGCCCCAATAGGGCGAAATCCGATCGAACCCGGAGCCGGTGGTCTTTAAGCAGGCTCATCAGGTCCAGGATCAGTTGCCCGAGCTGCACCTCCTTAAGCGAGAGGCCGTAATAGGCGTCGATCAGATCCTGAATATCCCTTTCCAGACGGTACGTCCGCAGGTCGGCCGGGAATTCGGCGCTGATGTAGGGGACCAGGCGCAAAACGGTTTCACTATCCTTCTCCACCAGGGCCTTGATAAGTTCGATCAGGCGCTCCCGCATTTCCCGGGTAATGCGGCCGGTCATTCCCCAGTCCAGGAAACAAAGCCGGCCGTCGTCCATGACCAGCAGATTTCCCAGGTGGGGGTCGGCATGAAAGTAACCGTGGCGGAGCATTTGATCGAGCATGATCTTGGCGCCGTTGCGGGCCAGAGTCTGCCGGTCGACTTGCAGGTTCTGCAATTGGTCCAGGCGGGTGCCCTCGACCAGTTCCATGGTCACCACGTAAGGAGTCGTGAACTTTTCATATACTTCCGGGATGTACATCAGTTCCGGAAAAGACAGGTTATTTTTAAAAATCTTCATGTTCCTGGCTTCGCGGGAAAAATCGAGCTCGCGAATCAGGCTGTAGCGCAGTTCTTCGACCAGGCCGGGAAAATTGTAAGGCTCGTAATTTCGGAGTTCATTGAGGCGCTCGGCGATAAAACCCAGGATGTCCAGATCGGCATAAATCAAGGGCCGGATGCCGGGGCGCTGGATTTTAACAGCCACCGGAAGCCCGCCTTCGGCCAACCGGGCCCGATAGACCTGGGCCAGGGATGCGGAACCCAAGGGGTTCCAGTCAAAATCCGAAAAAATTTGCTCGGGAGGCCGCTGCAGGGTCCGGGCCAGCAGGGTTCGGACCGCGTCGGTGGGCGCCGGGGGGACCCGGTCCTGCAGTTTTTTCAATTCCAGCAGAAGGGGGCCGGGAACCAGATCCGGCCGCATGCTCAAGATCTGGCCGAACTTGATAAAGGTCGGCCCCAGTTCCTGAAAGACCAGGCGGATGCGTTCGTTGGTGGTCAGCGGGGCTTTGATTCGGGCGATGCGACGCAGCAGAAAAGATCCCGGCAATTCCAGCCGATCGATGATATCGTCAAAGCCGTATTTGACCAGGACCCAGGCAATGCGCCGGAAGCGGTTTACGTTCCGGATGGACTTGATTTCCACCCTTTATTCCTCTAACTTTCGAAAAGGTTCAAACGGGTTTGATGGGGCCATAAGGCTCGGGAAATAAAGTATTTTTTTATTTTTATCCCTTTTAACGCCAAAGATCAAGTCCAAGATGGAGCTTACGTTAATTTAATCGCAAATCGAAACACTTAGCGCTGGCCAGGGCAAAATTTTTATGTTACGGTGCTTGCGCCGCCTTAAGCCGATCCCAGGGCCGGCCTATTTCAACGGGAATTGGGTGATTTTTTAAAATGAGCGCTTCACTTGCCTCCAGCCGTTTAATCGAAACCGCGGACGATCTGCAGAATCTGGCCCGGCGTCTGGCCCGGGAAAAACACCTGGCCGTCGATCTGGAAGCCGACTCCCTCTTTCACTATCAGGAAAAAATATGTCTGCTCCAGCTCGCCGATACCGAGAACTGCTATCTGCTGGACACGCTTAAAATAACCGATTGTTCTCCTTTAGGGCCGCTCTTCGAGGACCCGGGGATCCAGAAAATTTTTCACGGCTCCGATTATGATGTCCGCTCCCTGTACCGGGATTATCACATTACCATCCGGAACCTTTTTGATACCGAACTGGCGGCCCGCTTCCTGGGCCGCCGGGAGACCGGCCTGGAAGCTATGCTGGGAATGCATTTTCAGGTGCAATTGGATAAAAAGTTCCAGAGGACCGACTGGTCGAAAAGGCCGCTGACTCCGCCGATGCTGGAATACGGCGCCTCCGATGTGGCCTGGCTGATCCCCCTGGCCCGGACCCTGGAAGAAAACCTGGCCGCTCTGGGAAGATTGGAGTGGGTGTTGGAAGAAAATGACTGGCTTTCCCGGGTCCGCCCTCAACCTCCCTATCAGGGCCCTTGGTTCCTCCGTTTCAAAGGGGCCCGGCAGATGGATCCCCGCTCCCTGGCCGTCCTGGAAAGGGTGCTGGCCTTTCGCCAGGAGCGGGCCGAGGCCCGGGACCGTCCGGTCTTTAAGGTCCTGGGGGCCGATCCGATCCGGGAAGTGGTGGAAATAAAACCCCAGTCCCTGGATCAATTAAAGGGGATAAAAGGATTGAGTCCGAAGATGATCGACCGTCTGGGCGAGGGTCTGATCGAGGCCGTTCGCCAAGGTCTGGCAATCCCCGAAGGCGATCTCCCCCGGTTCCCCCGCAGCCGAAAACCGCCCGCTTCGGCGGCGGTGGGCCTGAGGGTCAAGATGATTAAACAATGGCGGGAAAACAAGGCCCTGGAACTGCAACTGGAACCGGGCCTGCTGCTGAACAATGCCCTCATCGACCAGGTGGCGCTGCTCAACCCGACACGGGTGGAAGAACTGGACCGGATTCCGGAATTGAGGAATTGGCAGAAACAAACCTTCGGGGAAGAAATCGTCCAGGCCCTAGGGGCACCGGGACAGCGGCCTGGGAAAGAAAATTAAAAAGACGAACATCGAACATTCAACATCGAACCTCCAACGTCCAATGTTGTGGTATTAATTTATGTTTTGATCCGATGTTGGATGTTGGATGTTCGATGTTGAATGTTCATCTTTTTCGCCTGCCCACTACTTACCAGCAGTCTCCAGTTCCCACCCCGCCCGAAAGGCCGCCAGGTTCTGATCGCGGAACCGGGCCGGGGATAACTTTTCGATCGCTTCCAGGTATTTATCGAAAGCCAACCCCAGCCGCGCTTGCCGGGCGGCGAACCCCAGGAAGATCATGTTGCCGGAGCGGGGATGCCCCATCTTCCGGGCAATCCCTTCGGCGTCGATCGTTCCCTTTCCGTTTTCTTTGGCATTGACCACCTGAATTCCTCTCGGTTTCAGGTAATAGTTGTACGACCTCGCCTCTTCGGTCGTCAACCCCAGCAGGACGTCCGCCTGGCCCTGCTCGATGGCCGGACTTAAGTACTTTCCGATTTTGACCTGGGAAACGACCGACCCCCCGCGCATGGCCATGCCGTGCGTTTCGGAGGAGATGACCGGCCAGCCGGAAACGAACGCCGCTTCCACGATCACCCGGGTCGCGAAGAGCACCCCCTGCCCGCCTGTTCCGACTATCACCACTTGCTTTTTCATGAGGCCTCCCGACGAATATGTTTTTTGGGACAGACATACAGGCAGGTCCCGCAGTTGGTGCAGAATTCCTCCTGGATCCGGGCCGGCGTTTTCCGGGCTTCCTGGGTGATGGCCGGACAGTCGAACTGGGTGACGCAGACCCCGCAGCCGTCACATTCGTCTTCCGGGATGACGACCCGGCCTGCCGCTTTCTCCGGCAGGAGGTGCTTTCCGTAGACCAGGCAGGGATGTCGGGCAATGACCACCGCCACCGAGCTTTCCTCCTGTTTGATATATTCCCCGGCCTCTTTCAGGACTTTGGTCATCCGGGGGAAATCATAGGGGTCCACCTCCCTGATGAATTCCACTCCGCAGGCCCGGACCATCCCCTTCAAATCAATGGGCACGGCCGGCCGGCCGTCGGAAAGGGTCGCCAGGTTGGGGGCCGGTTGCCCGCCGGTCATGGCCACGATGGAATTATCGAGGATGACCAGGATAAAACGGGCCTTCTGATGAACGGCGTTGACCAGGGCCGGCAGGCCGGCATGAAAAAAGGTGGAATCCCCGATCGTGGCCACGATCGGCGGAATTTCCTGCTCCCCGTACTGAAACCCCTGAAACAGCCCCGCGGCGGTGGAGATGCTGGCTCCCATGCACAAACAGGTATCGACCACGCCCATGTTCATGCCGAGGGTGTAACAGCCGATGTCTCCCGGATACAGGCCTTTGGGAAAAGTCTTTTTGATGGCCCAGAAGGAAGAGCGGTGCGGACAGCCGGGGCAGAGCGTGGGACGTCGTCCCTTGGGTTCCGCCGTCAGTTCCCCGGTATCCTCCCAGCCCAGCAGTTCCCCCAGGAGGCGGTGCACGATGTCGGGCGTCAACTCCCCTTCGGGGGGGATGGATTCGTCCCGGCGTCCGCGCAGTTTCAAGCCGTCGGCCAACTGCAGTTCGATCACCGGGGAGGTCTCTTCGAGAACCAGCACGGTCTTGTAGGGCTTCAGCATTTTTTTCAGGGCCTTGGTGGGCAGCGGATAGGGCTGATCGATCTTGAACAGGGGCACCTGCCCCAGCATCTTCTGATCCAGGAGGACATCGTGGGCCAGGGCGTAAGGCACCCCCGCGGCCACGATGGCCAGCGGTTTCTTTTCCGACTCCGGCTTCCAATTCCGGAGCACCGGATTCTCTTCGGCCACCTGCGCCAGTTTTTGATTTAATTCCTTGTGCAGGATAAACCGGAAACCCGGTGTGGCCGCCCAGCGGGTGGGATTCCGGTCGAAAGCCGCCTCCTTTTTGGGGACGGGAAGGGGATACAGGGGAATGGGTTGCCGGGCATGGCAGACGCGGGTGGTGGGGCGCAACAGAACCGGGAGGGCGTATTTTTCCGAAAGTTCGAAGGCTCGGGCGACCATCTCCTTGGCTTCCAGCGGAGAACTGGGATCGAAGACCGGGATCTTGGCGAACCAGGCCTGAAAGCGGCTGTCCTGCTCGGTCTGGGAACTCTTGGGTCCCGGATCGTCGGCCGAAATGATCACAAATCCGCCCTTAACCCCGATGTAGGCGGCGCTCATCAAGGGATCGGAGGCCACGTTCAGCCCGACCTGTTTCATGGAGACCGCCGAACGCCGCCCCAGATAGCTCTGAGCCAGGGCCTGTTCGAAGGCTACCTTTTCGTTGATCGCCCATTCGGCGAAAATAGGAATTTTTTCCTGGTTCCGAAAGCGGATCACCGCCTCCAGGATCTCCGAGGCCGGGGTTCCGGGATAAGAGGTGGCGCACTGGACGCCGGCTTCCAGCAATCCCCGGGCGATGGCCTCATTGCCCATCATGACCGCTTCACCGATCTTCTGCCGCTTAGGTTTCATAGAGGATCCCTTCATTAGATTTAATACGACAACCGAACAGCGAACATTCAACATTCAACATTCAACATCCAACGTCGAATTTTTAGGCCTAGGGCGGGCCTGCCAACCCAGTAAGGGGAATACCCTTCGGACTCCCACGCCTATCTCCGTATTACATTCGATGTTGGACGTTCGATGTTCGATGTTCGATGTTC
>JACRCK010000299.1 GCA_016219065.1 Deltaproteobacteria bacterium | reverse complement strand
GTTTTGAAAGACCAAGCCGACCCGGCCGAACAAGCGGCTGACCGGCACCTCTCGGGTATCCTGCAGATCGACGAAGACCCGGCCCCGGAGTTCACCCCCGTGAAAATGGGGGGCCAGACCGGTGGCCAGACGGCAGAAGGTGGATTTGCCGCTGCCGCTGGCGCCGGCAATGAGGAGGTATTCACCTTCCGCAACGGCGAGATCGACCTGCTGCAGCGCCCAGGCGGCGGATCCTTCGTAGCGGTAGGAAACGTTTTGGAATTGGAGAAGCAAGGGGCGGCCTTAATACAAAAATAAAGACGAACGTCCAACATCGAACATCCAACATCCAACATCGAATCAATACAAATCCTTGCGTTTCTTCAAATGGGCATACCCGGCCCGCTCCAGCAGTTTCAGGCCGGCCACTCCCAGGATGGCTCCCAACAGGCTGCTGGCCGAGAAGGCGACGATCAGGGTCCCCAGGGCCATGGATTTGCCCATCAGGGCCGGGGCCACGATCAGGGCGCTGGCCAGGGCGCCGAGCAGGCCGGTGCCGATGATTTCACCCAAGGCCCCCAGATAAATATTTTTGGTCAGTCGAAAAAGCAGCCCAGCCAGCAGGGCGCCGATCATTCCGCCCGGAAAGGCCAGCAAAGTTCCGGTGCCCAGGGCGTTGCGTAAAACGGCGATGATCCCGGCGACCCCGACGGCCCACCAGGGACCGAGCAAAACGGCGGCCAGCACGTTGACGAAATGCTGGGTGGGGTTGATGCGGGCGATGCCGATGGGGAGGCTGGTAAAGGGCGAGAGCGCTACTCCGATGGCCACCAGAATGACGGCCCTGGCCACGACCCGGGTGGGGACGGCGGTTGGTTCCATGTTTTCAGCTTTCTAGTTCGAGAGATCCCCGGAGATCCTCCGGGGTCAGGGTATAGAGCCTATCGAGGAGTCCGGCTTTGAAAGTCCCGGGTCCGTTGGCGTGTCTCCCGGCAACCCTCCCGGCCAGCTTGAAACAGGTGAGCCCGGTTGCGGCGGCGGTCAGCGGGTCCTCTCCTGCGGCCGTAAAGGCGGCGATAACCGCGGAAAGCATACAGCCGGTCCCGGTAACTCGGGTCATTAGAGGATGCCCGTTCCCCCAGGTGAGAAAAATATCCCCATAGGCCAGGAGGTCCTTCTCTCCGCTGGCCACGATCACGGCGCCGGTCTGCCGTGAGAGGACTTGGACGGCCTCCGCCATATCCTCCGGTCCGGCCACAGCATCGATACCGCGCAATTGTCCGCCCCGGCCGGCCAGGAAGCCGATCTCCGCCCGGTTGCCCCGGATGACCATGATCCGCAATTCGGCAAGGATCCGGCGGCAGGCCTCTTCCCGAAATATTGAAGCCCCCGCACCCACCGGGTCGAAGACCACCGGTTTGCCCAGTTCATTGGCCCGGCGGCCGGACCGAAGCATGGCCTCGATCCGGTCCGGATCGGGAGTTCCCAGATTTAGCAGCAGGGCGTCGGCCTGGGCGGTGATCTCCGCCGCCTCTTCCGAAGAAACGGCCAGCACCGGCCTGGCCCCCAGGGCCTGCAGGGCGTTGGCCACATCCCCCCCGGTTACCCAGTTGGTGATGGCGTGGACGACGGGACGCCGGGTCCGGATCTGATCTAGAAGGTTAGGGATTATGGCTGTGATATCTTTCAAACTAGCCTTTCATAACCGATCGGCGTCAGCCGAATTACCATAAAAAAGCCGGCAACGAAGGCCGGCCTTTTTTATGGTTCCCTTCGCTGGCATTACCCAGATCAGGTTTAAAGGGTCGGCAACGGATCGTTTTTACCTTCTCAGCCGGGCGCCCCCCAGCTCCCCCAATGTTTATATTTTAATTTATAATAAGTCGCTCAATAACGCAAGAGGAGATGTAACCCTCTTCGAACCCTGCTATTTCATTATAACCGGCAGGTTGGCGCCGAAACGGCTGAAGATCGCCACCGCATTGTCATCAATCTCGGTTACATAGATATGGCTTCCGGTCGGGCTAACCGTAATCCCGATGGCCGTGTTCAGGCCCACGACCCCGTTCAGACCATTAACGCCGTCTACGCCGTTCTTGACCATTCCCCTAAGGTGGGTCAAATAAGGAAATCAAGGGATCAATATGTAGCGGGATCTTCGGGAGGCAGTTCGTTTTCATCGAAGGGCATGACGCCCAGGCGGATCATGATGGCTTCGATGCTCCGGAGGGGTTCCGAATAGTCGTAGGTGGAGGAATGGGCCGGGGCTGTTTCCATAAGGTCGTTGAAGGCTTGGTAATCGAACCGGCCGTCGAGCACCCCGGCCTCGACCAGACGGGCAAAGACCGTCCGGTCATCCCGGAGATCGTCCCCTTCCTTCAACGGCAGGGACTTTCGACGATCGGGAGAGGCGATGTACCAGGCCAGGGCAAAAAGCAGGGCGTCGAAGAGCGTGCCGAAGCCGGCGGAAATCTTCCCCTGGCGCAGTCTTCTCCGGCCCCCGCGGATATGCAGCCTGGCACGCTGCAGGGCCGCCGCTTCCGTTCCCAGGGCATTCGGGTCCATTAATCCGAAATGGGGCATCGGGTCAGCTCCGGTTTTTTAATCCGGTACCAATTATAAGCGGAGCAGGCCGGTGATCAAAATGAAAAAAAAAGCCGGGTCGCCGTGAAGCTTTCCAGGGCGCCCGACCGTCCGCCGGCGGGGTTACTTCAGAATCAGCGGAGATAGACATGATTGGTGTCCCCCAGAACAGCCAACAATCCCAGGCGGTCGGCGGCCGTGGTGCTGATCGTTTTGTTGCCGACATCCAGTGTACCGGGCACTTCGAGCACCCGGGTGCCGGTCTGGTCCACCGCCGGCCGGCTTTCGTTGTCCAGGGTAGGAACAAGGGTGGGCCCGCTGATCCTGAACGCGGCGGTTAATCTTCCGGTGGGTATTTCAGGGAGGTAACGGCAAAGGTTCCGGAACCGGTGGCTACCAGTCGGCCGGATTCGCTGCGGACCTCCATTTCGGCCACGGCAAAACTGCTTCCGGCCCGCTGGACCCGGCCCAGGGCCCGCAGATTTTCCCGCCGGGCCGGTTCCAGTAGACGCGTCTGCATTTCCAGGGTGGCGATCCAAGTGTCATAATGGACGGCGATGGAAAACCACCCGGCGTTGTCCAGAAGCGTGGCCAGGATCCCGCCGTGGGTATCACGGAAGCCGTGTTCCAGCCCGGGATTATGGGGGAGGTCGAAAACCGCCTCCTGATTTTCGTTGAAAGACAGCTCCATCCCGAAGGTCGCCTTGATCGGGGCCTTGGAGAAAAGGGTCAACAGTTCAGCGCACCGTTTTTGACGATCGTTCATGGAATAGGCTCCTGAATGGCTTTAACGAAAAAAGACGAATGTCGAACATCGAACGTCGAATTTTGTTCGCAAATACCGTTCGGCGTTAAGCGTTCGGCGTTCGGCGGATGAGTTCAAAACAAAAGCATGTTGGCTAAATACGAAAACAGATTCAATACCCCTAAGGGTAACCCGTCATTGCGAGGAGTAAAGCGACGAAGCAATCCCCATCGCAGCTTGGGGCTCCCCGAAAGCTTATCCGGGGGATTGCTTCGACCCATCTCAGGCGGGTCAATGACTTACCTAAATATAACTCGTATTTTCATGCTTCACGGATGCTTGCGCCAAACCAGATGGTTTCTATCCAACGGAAGACAACCGGTCATGATTTCACTTCGAAAGGTCCGCAGCGGATTTTTTACGGACATTTTGAATCGTCTCGATCAACAGGGGAAGAAACGTCTCCAGGTCTTCGACGATGACCAGATCGGACCAGTTCACCATCGCCGCCCGGGGGTCCCGGTTGATGGAAACGATGAAGCCCGAATCTTTCATTCCGGCCACGTGCTGATAAGCCCCCGAAATTCCGCAGGCCAGGTAAAGCCGGGGGGCTACGGTGGTTCCGGTCAATCCCACCTGTTGATTGTACTTCAGCCAGCCCAGGTCGCATAACGGCCGGGAGCCGGCCACCGACGAACGGGGAAAAAGTCCGGCCAGGCTGCGGATAAGTTCCAAATTATCCGGTCGTCCGATCCCCCTGCCGGCGGCCACGATCGTTTCGGCGGCGCGGAGATCGGCCCCGGTTTCCCGGGGGGGTATCGTTTCCAGCAGCTCGGAAAAAGAAGAGGGCCGGGAAACGGTTTTAAACTCACACGATCCGGGGCGGCCGGAGGGGACGTCTTCTCCCTTGAAATAACCGGGCTCAAAAGTCAGCACCGCCCCGCTCGTCCAGGGTTCCACCAGGACGTTTATCTTTCCGCCGTAAAGGGGCTTCTGGAACCTGATTCGGTCTTCCTCCCCAACGACACGGGTCACTCCGGTAAGGCAGGTCAGACCCAGCCGGTGGGCCAGGCGGGGCGCCAGTTCCCAAGACCGGGAGGAGTGGGGTATGATCAGATAGGCCGGCGTTTGATTACCAAAATGGTCGGCCAGCACCTCAAGGGTAACCTCGGGATGATACCCCGGCAGGCCGGCGGTCCGGAGGGCCAGGACTTCTTCCCCGGCCTGCCCGGCCAGTTTTTCCGCCGGGCCCTTTACCGGGTCCCCCAGGATCACTATCCGTATAAGCCCGCCTCCGTGCGCCTTGATTTCCCGGGCCAGGGTCAACCCTTCCCAGGTAGTGGGCCGAAACTCTCCGCGGTCGTGTTCGGCCAGGATGACGATCGAGCGTTGGTTGGACATGGGTTAAGTCAGCAGTCCTTTTTCCAGGAACCGGGCGGTCAGGTTTTCGGCCTTTTCCCGGGGGGTTCCCTGCAGCATGATGCCGGCCCGGACCTTTTCGGGGTAGAGGTAGCGGACCACGGTCCGTCGGGGTTCGACGGTCTCCAGGGAGGGAACGGGAACGCATTCCAGGGTTTGTTTCCTCGCCCGCAACACATGGGATAGGGAGGGATAGCGGGGCTTGTTGATTCCGCTCTGGATGGTCAATACCGCCGGCAGAGGGAGCCGCCATTTTTCCCGGAGACCGCCCTCCACTTCGCGTTCCACCAGGGCCTGGCGCTCCTCCGGAAAAAGTTCCAGGGCCACCACGGAAGCCGAGCAGGGCAGTCCCAGACGTTCAGCGAGCAGGGGGCCCATCTGCCCTTCCAGGTCATCTTCGGCCAGGAAGCCGGTCAAAATCAGGTCGTAAGGGCGCTCCTTGATATTGGCGGCGATCCAGGAAGAAAGCTGGAAAGGATCGGGGACCATTGCTTCTTCCGCAAGCAGGTGGATCCCCTCATCGGCGCCCATCCCCAATCCCCGCCGGATTACCGCCTCGACCCGGGCCGGCCCGAGGGAAAGGATATCCACACCCGTTTCCGGGAAACCCTCCCTGACCTGCAGGGCCGCTTCAAGGGCGTACTCATCGAAGGTGTTCAACTGGTACAAAGGGGAGCGCCCCGTAATGATGGATCTTCCGGAGGGATCGATTTCCAGCGATTCCTCCTTGGAAAGAACCTGTTTTATACAGACCAGGATTTTCATTTTCTGGATGAATCCTAATATTAAAAAAAGAACATCGAACATCGAACGTCCAACATGGAACGTCGAATTAAATAGGAAAATGGCTTCCCGAGTTCAACAGAGCTTAGACCGACTCGGTCTGGCCCCGGGCGTTTCAAGGTTAGACTGAAAAAACGGTCAGGGGCCATCCTATGGAAGAAACCTGAAGGTTTCAAGAAAAAAGCATTTCCCTTGACACCCCGGCCGGGAGCCGATAATAATCAATCCAACGGCCATGTTTTGGAAACGGATTTAAATGGGTGATCTATACGTCGTTCGGCACGCCCAGGCCTCTTTCGGGAAACCGGATTATGACCAGCTTTCCGAGCTGGGTTTCCGCCAGGCCGGCCTGCTGACCGAATTCCTGGCCCAGACCGGCCTGCGGTTCGAAGCCCTTTATTCCGGGGAGATGAAACGCCATCTGGATACGGCCCAAGCGCTGGTCCCGCGGTTGAATCCGGATGCGGCGGGGGCTGGTTTGCGCATCAGGGCCGAATTCAATGAGTTCGATCTGGCTGCGGTGGTCAACTTTCAGCTCCCCCTGTTGATTCGGGAAAACCCGCAACTGGGCCAGGATATGGAAGCGCTCTTTACCGATCCCCGGGCCCTGTACCGGATCCTCAATCTGTCCATTTCCCGCTGGATCAATAACCCCGAAGGACTGGCCGGGGTCGAAACCTGGCCGGCCTTTACCCAAAGGGTCTGGGGGGGGCTGGAACAGATCATCCGGGAGTCCGGACGGGGCCGGACCGTCGCCCTGGTAACCTCCGGCGGCCCTTTGGCGGCCCTGCTCCAGAAGGCCTTGAATATCCCCGACCTGTCGGCCATCGACCTGGCCTGGCAGATCCGCAACGCCTCGGTTTCCACTTTCAAGTTTTCTGTTGACCGGTTTTCCCTGGCCTCCTTCAATTCCGTGGCCCACCTGGAGATCCGCCGGGACCCCGCTTTGGTGACTTACCGTTAATCAAGACCTTATTGAAATCAGGGTATTAGCTCAGCCTATTTGGGAAACCAACCATTACCCCAGACCGGCGAGGAACTCCCTTCGGCCCCCATGCTCGCTATGGTTCCTAAAGGCTCCGATGTTAAAATGCGGGTCTTTTAAAAAATTAAGAAATGAACATAACTCCCGATAAGGAGAACAACGAGGATAACGGAGGCCAACCGATTTAAGTGAGGGATAAGGACATGGATATAACGGCCATGGAGATCATGAATCCGGATGATGTGTCCAGATGGTTTCGGATCCCCAAATCAACCCTGTACAAACTCTGTCTTGCCGGTCAGATACCGAGCAAAAAGATTGGAAAACATTGGCGATTTGACCGAGGGGAGTTGGAGCGATGGTTCAAGGAAAAAGAAAATTTTTAATTCCCTTCGTTTGCTTACTGTTGCTGGGGGGGGCATTGGTCCTGGGGACAGGATCGGCCCTGGCCAAGCCGGATGATTTGGAACTCCAGCAGGATCTGACTCAGTTGGAGCTGGAGGATTTGATGCAAATTCCGATTTCCAAGGTCTATGGGGCATCCAAATATGAACAAAAGATATCCGAGGCGCCTTCCTCGGTCAGCATCGTCACTGCCGATGAAATCAAGAAATACGGCTACCGGACCCTGGCCGATATCTTAAACAGCCTGCCCGGCTTTTTTGTAACCTACGACCGTTCATACAGTTATCTGGGGGTCAGGGGGTTCGGCCGTCCCGGAGACTATAACACGCGCCTGCTGCTGCTGGTTGACGGGCACCGGTTGAATGACAATGTCTACGACCAGGCACTGGTAGGAAACGAGTTTCCCCTGGATATCGATCTGATCAACCGGGTGGAAGTGGTCCGCGGTCCCAGTTCCTCCCTGTACGGCGCCAATGCCTTTTTTGCCATCATCAATGTGATAACCCGCTCGGGCCGGGAACTTAAGGGGGCGGAAATTTCAGGGGAAGCGGCCAGCTACGATACCTATCAGGGACGCCTGACTTACGGGAATGTCTATAAAAACAATATGGAAGTCCTTTTTTCGGGAACGGTTGCCGACAGCCGTGGCCAATCGTTCTATTTCCAGGAGTTTGACACGCCCTCCACCAACGGCGGGGTTACCCGGGATACCGATTACTCCAAGCTGTATAACGGGTTCATGAGTTTTTCCTACCGGGACTTTACCCTCCAGGGTTTATACGGCAACCGGGAGAAAGGGATCCCGACGGCCTCCTACGGCACGACATTCAACGATCCGGCCACCTTTGTCCGGGATGAGCGCGGGTACCTGGATTTGAAGTATGAACGCCGCTTTGGGGATCAATGGGGGGTGATGGGACGGCTTTATTATGATCAGTACTATTATGCCGGCGATTACGCCTATGATCCGGGTCTGCAAAAAGATTCGGCGCAGGGGAAATGGTGGGGGACGGAAATCAAAATTGACAAGGATTTGCTGGAAAAGCATAAGCTGACGCTGGGCGCCGAATACCGGCAACACCTGGCCCAGGATCAGAAGACTTTCGATAACCACCCCCGACTGGTTTTCCTGGACGACCGGAGGGAATCGGTCAATTGGGCCTTCTACGGCCAGGACGAATTCACCATTTCCCGGAACATTATTCTGAATCTGGGACTGCGCTACGATTATTACGACACCTTCGGCGGGACCACCAATCCCCGGCTGGCCGTCATTTACTCCCCCTTTGAAAAAACTTTTATCAAAATGATTTACGGTACGGCCTTTCGGGCCCCCAACGTCTACGAACTTTTTTACAATGATGCCGGGGTTACCCAGAAAGACAACCCGAACCTCAAGCCGGAAAAGATAAAGACCTATGAACTGATCTATGAACAGTATCTGGGAAAAAATCTCCGCCTGGAGGCCTCGGGGTTTTATTATACGGTTTCAGACCTGATCAGCCAGAAACTGGATCCGGCGGACAACCTGCTGGTTTTTGAAAACCTCGAGGAGGTCGAAACCCGGGGAGCGAATATTGCGCTGGAGGGCAAGTGGCGGAACGGCTGGGAAGGGCGAATCGGTTATTCCTACCAGGACAGCCGCAACAGCGTGACCAGCGAAACGCTGACCAATTCCCCCCGGCACCAGGCCAAACTCAACGTCATCGCCCCCCTTTTCCGAAATAAGCTGTTTGCGGGATTGGAGGGCCGCTACGAAACCGGGCGGAAAACCCTATCCGGATCGGATACCAATGATTTTTTTATATTTAATATAACCCTGTTCGGAAGGTCGGTTCTTCCCGGTCTGGATTGTTCGGTCAGCCTCTATAATATTTTTGACCGGCGCTATGGAAATCCGGGAGGGGCCGAACTGCTCCAGGATGTGATTTACCAGGACGGGAGATCCTTCCGCCTGAAACTTACCTATTCCTTCTAGGTTTTGGATGCGATGTTAGCAGTTCTTCGGCAGACGTTTTTCATCCTGCTTTTGGCCCTGGGTCTTTTCCCGGCCAACGCCCATCTTCAAGAGAGCCGGGAATACCTCCTGAAAGCGGCTTTTCTTTATAATTTTGCCAAATTTGTCGAGTGGCCGGCCGATTCCTTTAAAAATGAATCCGCCCCCATCCATCTGGTTATCCTGGGGCCCGACCCGTTCGGATCCGCTCTGGAGACAATTCGGGAAAAAAGTGTCAAGGGGCGGAAGCTGGTGATCAAGCGGATTTCCCGGATCGAAAACCTGGAAGATTGCCACCTCCTGTTCATCAGCGCCTCGGAAAAAAATCAGATTCGGGCCATCCTGAATACCCTCAGGGGTAACAGTATCTTGACGATCAGCGACCTGGAAAAGTTTACCCATCTGGGGGGGATCATCGGGCTCATAACCCTGGATAATAAAATCCGGTTTGAGATAAACCTGGAGGTCGCCCAGCGGAATCGATTGAAGATCAGTTCCGAATTGCTGGAACTGGCCAAGATCGTCCGGTCCGGGAGTTAAGGGTGGAGCATATCAAGGAAATGCTCCACCGGGGCTCGATCAAGGAAAAAATAGTGGGGCTGATCTTGCTGGTCAGCGGATTGGCCCTTTTGGCAGCCTGTTTTTCCTTTATCCTGGCCGATCGGATCATCTTTAAGCGATCCTTGGCCCAGAATCTGTCCACCCAGGCCAAGATCATTGCCCGGCATAGTTCAGCCGCCCTGGCCTTCAGCGATAAACTGAACGCCGAAAAAACCTTGCGGTCTTTGCGCGCGGACAGGCATATCGTAGCGGCCGGTATTTTCGGGCCGGGAGATGACGTTTGGGCCACTTATGTCCGTGATGAGCATACCCGGCCGATTTTTCCGGCCCGCATCGAAGAGGGGGGGGCCAGATTCCAAGGAGGCTCCCTCGTCATCTTTGAACCGGTGTTTCTGGATAATGAAAGGATCGGGACCCTTTATCTGCAATCGGATTTAAGCGAGCTGAAATCCCGCCTGTACCGCTATGGCCTGATCCTGTTCATTATTTTTTTGTTTTCGGGTCTGTTGACCTTTTTCCTGGCCTCCAAGCTGCAACGCCTTATTTCCAGCCCCGTATTGTATCTATCGCAAGTGGCTCAGGCCATATCTGAAAAGAAGGATTATTCCGTTCGGGCCGACAAACAAAGTGCTGACGAATTGGGATTTTTAACGGACAGCTTCAATGAAATGTTGAAGCAGATCCAGGAACGGGATACGATATTGCACAAGGCCCATCAGGAATTAAGCAGTCGGGCCCAGGCCCTGCAGCTCGAACTGAATGAACGCAAGCGGACCGAAGCGGAACTGCAGCAGGCCAAGGAAGCCGCCGAGTCGGCCAACCAGGCCAAAAGTGAGTTTCTGGCCAATATGAGCCACGAACTGCGGACGCCCTTGAACCACATTATCGGCTTTACCGAATTGATCGTCGACGGGAACTACGGCCCTTTGAACAAGACTCAGGAGGAGTTCCTGAACGATGTCATCCACAGCAGCCGGCATCTGCTGGCTCTGATCAATGACATCCTGGATCTCTCCAAAGTGGAAGCGGGTAAAATGGAATTGGAACGGTCCCGCTGGGACCTGAAAGACCTGCTGTCCCGGAGTCTGATCATGGTCAAGGAAAAGGCGGTTAAACACGGCATCCATCTGGAAACGGAATTGCAGGATCTCCCGGAAACCGTTTGGGCCGACGAGCGCAAGATAAAGCAGGTTCTTTACAATCTGTTATTTAATGCGGTAAAGTTTACTCCCGACGGCGGAAGGATCGTCTTGGCGGCCCGGGGCTTTGGCAATGGGAGTGATCCGGCATCCAGGTCGTCCGCCGTTTCCCGCACCGTGGAAATCACCGTCCGGGATACTGGAATCGGCTTGATCCGCGAGGACCTGGAACGCATCTTCACCCCCTTCGAACAGGTGGAAAGTTCCTCCAGCCGGAGGTTTGCCGGGACCGGACTGGGCCTGTCCTTGTCGAGAAGAATCATTGAACTCCATGGTGGCAGGATCTGGGCCGAGAGCCCGGGTGTCGGTGAAGGGAGCAGTTTTCACTTCGTCTTCCCCGTTGCCGCTTCCCACCCCGGTCAAGGAAATTAAACCATGAGCCATAAAACCGTATTGGTCATCGAAGACAACGAACTCAATATGAAATTGGTCCGAAACCTGCTCCAGATCGGCGGCTACCAGGTCCTGGAGGCTGAGAGCGGGGAAAAAGGGGTTGAACTGGCCCGGCGCCATAACCCCGATCTGATCTTAATGGACATCCAGCTTCCGGGGATCGATGGGTTCGAAGCGACCCGGATCATTAAAAAGGCCCGGACCTCGCATCCGGTTCCGGTTATCGCCCTGACTTCGTATGCCATGCGGGGGGACGAGGAAAAGGCTAGAGCAGCGGGCTGCGACGGATACATTTCCAAGCCGATCAGCACCCGGAACTTCCTGAAAACCCTGGAGGCATTCTGGGCGCCGGATCCGGGAGAGAACCCCCCTTTGGTAAAAAAACCGGACCAAAGACATAAAAACCGGGTCCTGATTGTCGATGACGAGCCCCTGAACATCAAATTGTTGAGAGGGATGCTGGGCAGCGAGGAATATGAAATCATCGAGGCGGTCGACGGCCAGCAGGCGGTCGAGCTCGCCGCGGCGGCAGCACCGGACCTGATCCTGATG
>JACRCK010000298.1 GCA_016219065.1 Deltaproteobacteria bacterium | reverse complement strand
TAACCAAAACGCCGGCCAAAAAAGCCAAGAAAGCATAGGGGAGGTGAACGCGAATGGCCGATAAATCATTTTTTATAGACACGTCCAAATGCACGGCCTGCCGGGGCTGCCAGATCGCCTGCAAACAGTGGAACAAACTGCCCGGGGAAAAGACCGTCAACCGGGGCAGCCATCAGAACCCACCCGACGTCTCAGCCACCACCTATAAATTGGTCCATTTCAACGAGGTCCAGGTCGATGGAAAACCGGCCTGGTATTTCTTCCCGGAACAATGCCGCCACTGCCTGGAGCCGGCCTGCAAGGAAACAGCCGATGCCATGGTCCCGGGCGCCATCCTGAAGGATGAGGCCACGGGGGCGGTGGTATTCACCGAAAAAACCAAGGGGCTCAAGGCCCAGGAGATCATCACCTCCTGCCCTTATAACATCCCCCGGGTGGATAAGAAGACCAAACTGATGGCCAAGTGCACCATGTGTTTCGACCGGATCAAGAACAGCCTCCTTCCGGCCTGCGTCAAGACCTGCCCGACCGGGGCCATGAGCTTCGGCGACCGGAAGGATATTATGGACAAGGCCCAGAAACGCCTGGCCGAAGTGCAGAAAAAATATCCCAAGGCCAGCCTGCTGGATCCGGATGATCTCCGGGCCATCTACCTGGTCCTGGACGACCGGAAACTGTATCACAAGTTCGCCTCGGCCGAGGGAAAGGGCATCAGCCGTCAAACGGCGTTGAAGAAACTGTTCAAACCCTTTACCGATCTGGCCGCCGCGGCGGCCACCGGCGTGGAGGGGATCCGCAGTTAGGGCACTTACCCCGTCCGGGCCGTAAAACAGTAATAAAGAAAAGGGCCGATCATTGATCGGCCCTTTTCTTTTGACGGGACCTGATATAGAATGTTTATGGTTTCACTTTTACGCCAGAGAGGAAAGACGTTTCCGTTAGGTGAATTTGTTTCGAATTTCAAGTTTCGGATTTGAGCTAAACAAATTCCAAATATTTTTAGATCGCTTATTCTTATTAAGGAGGAGTTCATGTTCAAAGTCCACCCTGCCCGTTCATTTATCTTCTTGGCCCTGGCCGGTTGCTTTTTATGCTCCCAGTTTCTGGGGGAAGCCCTGGCCCAGTGCCCCACGCCGGACAAGATCCAGGGAAATGTAAAAAAGCTTTTCCCGAATATCGAAATCGTCAAAATCACCCCCGCGGAAGCCAAAGGCCTCTGCCAGGTTCAGGTGAAACTCGGGACCCAGAACCGCATCCTCTATACGGATGCCACGGGTGATTACTTCCTGGCCGGCAACCTCGTTGAAGCCAAAAGCGGCAGAAACCTGACCATGGAAGCCACCCAGATCCTGAATCGAATTCCCCCGGAGGAACTCCGCCAACTGGAGCCGTTGACGGGCCTGACCCTGGGCCAGAGCGGGAAAGTGGTCTATTTTGTAACCGATCCCCAATGCCCCTATTGCAAACAGGCCGAAGTCATCCTGAAGAAAATGGCCGAAAAAGGAGAAATAACCGTCCGCTTTCTATTTTATCCCCTGCCCTCCCACAAGGGCGCCAAAGAGCAATGCGTGGCCTTTCTCTGCGATAAAAAGGGGCTGAGCGACTGGGAAAAAGGTTACAAATCCGATAACCAATGTCCGGACGGGGTAAAAAAGGTGGAGGACACGATCGCCTGGCTGTCTAAAAAGGGGATCGGATCGACCCCGACCTTCATATTTCCCGACGGGATCTTTCATTCCGGCCTCATGCCGGAAGAAGCCCTCCGGCAGCGCCTGGGCTTGCCTCCGGCCGGGGGCAAACCGGAAATGAAAAAGACCAGTCAGATCAGAAAGTAAAAATAAAATGGGAGTAATGGAGTGGTGGAGTATTGTTTTAAAATCCATCACTCCAACACTCCATTACTCCAGCACTCCCGTTTTTTTACCTTCCTGGTGGATACGGAGCATAACCGCGCCCCTCATCCCAGAAACGGTTTCCGGAGGGACGACAATCGATGATCCCGCGCCGGCATAACGTCTCCCGCCACTCGTATTTCAGAAAGTGCCGTTCTACCGGAACCGGTTCAGGCTCAAAGTCCACCCGCCTAGAAGGAGAATACCGCCCTTCCCCAAATCCGGTCCCCGGTTGGGCCTCAGCGCGGGGCATCATCGGCTGGGGAGCGCTTTTCTTCAGACCTTCTTTCCGATCCTGATGTCTATAGGGCTCCTCCGGTTCATAGATCGTAGCCGGCGGGGGTTCGGGCGGCCTCCGTTCCGGGAACACCGCCACGGCGATAACCCCCATGGCCGAATGGTCGCCCCAGGCCCCGGCGTAGGAATCGCCGGCTTCGGTGAAATAAAACCGGTTGACCCGGTCACGGCCGGTCCGCCAGCCCTCGTAAAGGCCCGCACCATGAGGATCCAGGATGTACATCCGTTCCTGGGGCTGGAGGAAGGATTTCTTTCCGGAAATGATATTCCGCCCGTCTACGGCGATTACCACCCCCAGCCGGTAAGGGCTGCGGTTGACCACCCGAACGCTGTAACGCTCACCACGAACCGCTTCCACGTAAGTCCGGTAGGTGTGGGCTTGTTCGGAAGATACCGGAAAAGTGGGGAGATAAAAACCCCGGTCCGAACGGATGGACACCTCCACCAGTCCGTTATAGCCGAAGGCCGGCCAGGCCAGTAATACCCCGATCAAGATCCAGAAGGGAAAAATCAATTTTTTCATCGTCTGCCTCCACTTTTGTGATGTTGAACTGCTCCGGTTTCTTAGAGTTAGACCGAAGGCCTTTCCTGAGGTTAAAACGGTCTCCGTTGTTTTCAAATTCGATGTTGGACGTTGAATGTTGAATGTTCGATGTTCGTCTGTTTTCATACGACGCCGAAGGCCATGTCCGTCTTAAAAGCTCCTTTGAACTTTGCCTTGATCTATTCCCTGAAAAGTGCTAACTCTTTAATAATAATTTAATTTTAAATCCGAGAGGCCTATGCGCAACCTTTCCCTGTTGACCGACATGTACGAGTTGACCATGGTCGGAGGCTACATCGTCAGCGGCAAACAAGACCAGTGCGCCAATTTCGATTATTTTTTCCGCAAGGTGCCCGACAACGGGAGTTATTGCATCACCGCCGGCTTGGAACAACTGGTGGACTATATCACCCGCATCCGCTTTTCCCAGCAGGACCTGAATTATCTGGACGGATTGAAAATTTTTCCGGAGAAGGTATTCCGGTATCTGGAAGATTTTCGCTTCACCGGCGACCTCTATGCCATTCCCGAAGGGACTGCCGTTTTCCCGGGTGAACCGATCATCCGCGTCACCGCGCCGCTGCCGGAGGCCCAGTTTGTCGAATCGGCCCTCCTCAATATCATGAATTTTCAGACCCTGATCGCCACCAAGGCGTCCAGGGTCTGTATCGCGGCCGAAGGAGATCCGGTCATTGAATTCGGTCTCCGCCGGGCCCATGGGCCGGATGCGGCTCTCTGGGCCTCCCGGGCCGCTTTCATCGGGGGGGCCCAGGGGACCTCCAATGTCCTGGCCGGCAAGGTTTTCGGGATACCGGTGCGGGGCACCGTGGCCCACAGTTGGGTGGAGTCGTTCCCCTCGGAACTGGAGTCCTTTCGCGCCTATTGTTCGATCTATCCGGGCGGCTGCCTCCTCCTGGTGGATACCTATGACACCCTTAAAAGCGGGGTGCCTCATGCCATCCAGGTCGGGAAAGAATTGCGCGCCGAGGGTCGGGGCGACTTGACCGGTATCCGGCTGGACAGCGGAGACCTGGCCTATCTGAGTAAAGAGGCCCGTAAACTGCTGGATCGGGAAGGATTCGAAGGAACCAAGATCTTCGCCTCCAGCGATCTGGATGAATGGATCATCGAAAGCATCAAGAACCAGGGGGGGCGGATCGACACCTGGGGGGTGGGGACCCGCCTGGTAACCGCCTTTTCCACCCCGGCCCTGGGCGGGGTTTATAAATTGACCGGGATCGAAGAAAACGGGAGGATGATACCCAAAATCAAGAAGTCGGACAACCCGGAAAAAGTGACCAACCCCGGGAAAAAGAAGGTCGTCCGCTTTTTCGATCCTTCCGGAATGATGCGCGGCGATGTGATGTTCCTGGAGGAAGAAACCCTGGAAACGCGACCGATCCGCGGATTTCATCCCGCGGTACCTCATGTCAGTAAAAGCTACCCGTCGAACTTTAAACGGGTGGAACTATTGAAGCCTGTTTTGAAAAGCGGTGAACTGGTTTATCAAAAACCTTCCTTGAAAGAAATTCAGGCCAATACCCGGCAGAACATGAAGGAGTTGGGGCCCGAATTCAAACGCTTCACCAACCCGCACATCTACCATGTGAGCCTGAGTCAAAAGCTGATCCAGACCAAGCAGCGCCTGCTTAAAAAAGTCCATGCGCCGGAGCCTCAGGCCGTCGCGTGCCGGACCGGGGAAGGGAGCCCGAAAGATTAAATCCGCTCCG
>JACRCK010000300.1 GCA_016219065.1 Deltaproteobacteria bacterium | reverse complement strand
CCCCCCGGGAATTCTCTCCTGCTGAAAGAAAGGATCCCCAAAGCCCGGCTGGAACGCTTTCCCGGCGGCCGGCACTGCTTCTTTATGGAATATGCCGACCGCTTCAATCAACAAGTGATCGATTTTTTAAAAAAAGAAAACTGACGGCCGGCCCTCTCTTTCAGCCCGACTCCGGCCCGGCCAGGCCGAAAAGCAACGGGGAGATTCCCGCCAAGCTCTCCGGGCCCAAGGCCATCTGGGTCAAATCCCGCTGCTTGACCAGGCCGCGGTCCGCCAGCACTTCGGAGTCCAGCCCTAAGGTCGTATTGAAATCCAGGTAGATCTTTTCCCCGGCCAATCGTCCCAGCATGCCGTCTAAAAGGGCGAGGGCCGTTGCGGGGGATCGCGCCGCCACCGGGCCGATATAAAAGGCTTGCCGGCCGGGGCGGGCCAGGGCAAAACCGTCCAGTCGGCCTTTTGCGTCCAGGGCGACCAGCGGCGCCAGTGGGGAATCCGCGATTAACGAAGCCAGCAGGAAACTGCGATCGGCGCCGAAGGCCAGACGATCGAAGCCGTAAAGGGACGGACGGAACCTTTCCTCCCAGGCTGGGCCTTTTATTTCCACCCGCCTTTGAACCGTGCCCTCCCAGCGTTCAACCAACCCTTCGGCTCGAAAACCCAAGGTTTCGTACAGCGGCTTCCCGGCCGGTGTGGCCTCCAGCTTGACGGCCACGATGCCGAGCCGCTGCAGTTGATCGAGGGCCGCCTGCATGAGCCGGGTGCCGATCCCCCGGCGGCGGTAATCCGGATCGACCAGCATCATGCCGATCCAGGCCAGTTGCGTCCCATAGACGCTGGTGGTTACCGTCCCCACCAGGCGCCCTTCGAGGAAAGCGCCGAAGCAACCCCCGGGCGAGGAACGGAACAACCGCCGCCAGTCCTGCCCGTTTTGATTCCAATGGGATTGTTCCGAGAGGTTCAGTGCCGCCGGCAAGTGCCGCTCATCCAGAGGCTCGATTTCGATGGTTTCCCTGTTTTTCACAGCCGTTACCAGACCGTCTTGATCAAGGCCTCTTGGTGTAGTCTCTTATCCTTGGTGATCAATATCAGATCCAGCATTATCGCCGTGGCCGTGATCAGCCGATCCACCGGATCGTTCAACGACTTCAAAGGCAACCGGACCGCTTTCAGGGCGATGGCGTTGGTAACCGGAACAAATTGGACGAAAGGCAGACCCTCCGAAGTCCTGATCCAGTCCCCGACCTCCATGGTCAACTGCAGCCGGTTTTTGGCGACCAGCATGGCCACTTCCCAGACGCTCATGGCGGAGATATGGATCTTTCTTTTCACCAGGGCCTGGTCGATCAAAACCCTGGCCTCGGTAGACAGCAGATCCGGATTGCTCACCCACCAGATCCAGGCATGCGTATCCAGGAGGATCATTGGAGCTGCTCCCAATCCTCCAAGCCCACCGGCTCCAACGGTTTTTCATATTTGACGACCGAATCCTTCAAAGCCGCCATTCCTTTGATCTCCTCTTGGGAATACGGTAGTACTTTGAGCACCGGTTTTCCGCGATCCGTGATGATCAGAGGCTCACCGCTTTCTTCCACCTGTCGGAAATATTCCAGGGCCTTCGGTTTGAATTTGGATTTGGATACCATTTGTTCCATGAGCCCCTCCTGAAAACAGTTTCTTATTAAGCCCTCAGGTAACGCCTACGGAGTCACGCCACGAAGGATGAAAATCCCGGGTAGGGGAGGCTTCAGCCTCCCCGATGGGGCGACTAAAGTCGCCCCTACCCCAGGTAATTGACCTGTTTAATTCTATTTTTTTCGTATTAACCATAGTCATGGTACTATGGGCACATATTATTGTCAAAGGGAAAAACAGGAAGGATCAGGCGGGATGCAATTTCTTTTCCAAACGCGACAGGAACAGGGACAGGGCGGTCCCCAGCAGGGCCATGGGCAGCAGCAGCCAGGGGGCGATGCCCCAGGTGCCGGCGGCGGACACCATCCAGGCCAGCAGCGGCGGGCCGACGACCTGGCCGAATTGGGACCCCTGCATGATCAGCCCGTTGGTGGCGGCCACCAGTTTGGTGCTGGGGGCGAGAACCGGTGCCGAGCCGAAGACCGCGGCCGGCAGCATCCCGCCTACCCCGCTGAAGAGCAGGCAGGCCAGGTACTGGAGACCGAAGGAAAAGCCCGGGACAAAGATAGCGGTACTGACGGCCGCCATCGTCAGGCTGGAAATGGCGATGATCCGCCGGCGCGGCACGCCCCGCTGCAGCAGCCAGCCTCCGGTGAAATTGCCGGGGATATTCACGGCCACCATGAGCGCCGTCAATAGCGAGGAAGACCCGGCCCCAAATCCACGATTTTCCATCAGCAGGGTGGGGAAAAAACCCATGACCGTAACCCATTGCAGGGCATAGGTGGAAAAAATCAGGGCCAGCAGGAGCGGTCCCGGGGTCGAAGCCGTTTTGGCCACGTCCTCCAGAATGAACCGCCAGCGGGCTTGCGAACCTCCGCCGGCCCGGGCCAGTTCCCGGGTCCGGCTGCCCAGGACCAGGGCGTAGCCCAGCAGGATCAGGGCATTGACTTGCCAGAGGCCCCGCCAGCCGGAAAAACCGACGACTAGGGGGGCGCCCAATAGGACCAGAGTCATCCCGATGGGCACAAAGGCGCTCCAGAACCCCAGGGCCAACCGAACCCGCTCCGGCCGCACCAGCCTGAAAATCAGGGCCGGAGTAGATGTGGCGATGGCCAGAAAGCCGAGTCCCTCCAGGACCCGGGTCCCCAGCAGCAGCTCCGGACTCCCGGCCAGGGATCCGACCAGGCTGCCGCTGCCCTGGATCACCAGCCCCCACAGCAGCAGCCGCCGATGTCCCAGGCGATCGGCCAAAGCGCCCGCCATGGCGCCGATAAACAGCCCGATGACGCTGTAAATGGAAATGACCCAACTGGCCCAAAAGAGGCTCAATCCCAGATCGATCCGCAGGGCGGGCAGAACAGGCGGGACCTTGCCGATCTGAAACGAGGCTACCACCCCGGCCCCGATCAGCAGCAGGACTTGTCCCCAGGGGGTACCCTCATGGATTTTTATTTCGGCACGGCTTGCAGATTTTTTTAAAATCGGCATGGATAGATCCAGTTCAATACGGATTTTCGTCGGACTGGATTTTAAACCTGCTCATCCCAAAAAACAAAATATTAATAATCAATATTCAATTGCTAATTATTAATTGTTAACGGAAGACCGGAAGGAGGCCCCGGCCGGGCAGGGATTAAGAACCTCGGCTGCCGGCCGGGGGGGGGAGGGGAGATTTTAGGCGAAATATCTTTTCAGCAGGCCTTCCAGAGCCCGGGCGTGACGGCCTTCGTCACGGGCCGATTCATCGAAGAAATCATGGGCCGGGTCACAGTTGCATTCCTTGGAACGCAGGGCCGCTTCCCGCTTGCCCTTGTTGGCCATCCTTTCGCCCTTCAGCATCCTTTCCATGTTTTCCTTGGTGCTGGTGCTGACCAGCCCATTCAATTCGGCAAACTGGGCGGCATGATTGGCCTCGTCCCAGGCGATATCTTTCAGGGAACGGGATACTTCCGGAAAACCTTCCCGTTCGGCCACCCGGGCCATGGCCAGGTAGAGGCCTACTTCGGCGGTCTCACCGCGAAAATTATCCATGACGTCCTTTTCCACCGGGGTATCCTTGGTCACCCCCACCAGATTTTCAATTACTAATTCAGTCATGACTTGCTCCTTTCGTTTGTTTTGATAATGGGTTTGTCAACCTGCGTTTCACAGGCGAGGGCGCCTGTGCTACCTTCTCTGTCTTTCATTAATAATAAACAATTGACAATTGATTATTGATTATTGTTTTTTCCTTTTTATCTTCTAATACGCCTCCTCTTCCAGGTGTTCTCCGGTAATCTTATCGAAAAAGGCTCGATAGACCAGGGCTTGATAGATGATGACGATCGGCACGAAAACCAGGGCCACTCCGAGCATGATCTTCAGGGTCAGCGGCGAAGATGAGGAATTGGTGACGGTCAGGGACCAGGCCGGGTTCAGACTGGAGGGCAGCAGGTTGGGATACAGTCCGATGACTCCGAACAGGGTGGCCAGCGCAATGGTTCCGGCCGAAAAGATCCAGGCCCCGCCCCAGGACTTTCCGGCCATCCTGACCCGGGTCAACAGCAGGCAGACTACGGCCAGGGCCGGTACGATCAAGAGGACCGGATTATTAAAATAATTATTCCAGAGCCCGGTGTAGCCGTAGGTGGCGGCCAGAAACAAAACGGCCAGAACCAGAACCGGGATCCAGAGACCGGTAGCCAGGGCGCCGGCCCTCCGTGACAGGTCTCCTTCCGTCCGCAAGGCCAGCCACAGGGCGCCGTGCTGCAGGAACAGGGCTAAGAACAGCAGCCCGCCCAACAGCCCGTAGGGGTTTAACAGGTTGAACAACCCGCCTTGGTTGATCCCTTCGGCGTTGATCGGTATCCCCTGGAAGATATTGGCGAAGGCCACCCCGAAGAGCAGCGCCGGCAGGAAACTGCCGATAAAAAAGCCCCAGTCCCAAAATCGCCGCCAGGCCGGAGACTCCACCAGTCCCCGGAACTCCAGGGAAACTCCCCGGATGATCAGGGCGAAAAGCACCAGCATCAGGGCCGAATACAGAGAAGAAAACAGGACGGCATAGGTGGTCGGGAAAGCGGCGAAGGTCACCCCGCCGGCGGTGAGCAGCCAGACCTCGTTGCCGTTCCACGTGGGTCCCAAGGCCTGGTAGACGGCCTTTTTCTCTTTTTCATCCCGGGCTAGAAAGGGGCTGAGGGCCCCCAACCCCAGATCAAATCCGTCCAGGACGAAATAGACGGCCCACAACACTCCCCAGAGTAAAAACCAGATGGTCGCTAACATAAGATGTCCCCTCCTTCCCTTCAGGACTGTGCCGGTTCGGGCCCGGTGAACACGGCCCGGCGCAGCAGATAGAGATAAAACAGGGCGATGATGCCGTAAACCACGATGAAGGCAGCCAGGGTGATCCCCACCTGGGAGGCGGATACGGGGGAGGCCGCGTGAGCCGTTTTCATCACCCCGTAAACGATCCAGGGTTGGCGGCCCACCTCGGTAACGGCCCAGCCTGCCTGAATGGCGATATAAGGCAGCGGGATGGCGTAAAGCATGATCTTAAGATACCAGGGGGCCTCTACCAGACGATGGCGCAGAATCCAGCCGCTGATCATCAGCAGGACGAAGAGAAAACCCAAGCCGACCATGAGCTTGAAGGCGGTAAAAACCAGCAGGACCGGCGGCCGCTCCTCCTTGGGCCAGGCCTTTAAACCTTTCACTTCGGCCGAGGAATCGTGGTAAGCCAGCCAACTCAGCAGTCCGGGGAGGCGTCCGATTTCCACGACATTGCGTTCATTGTCAGGGTCCGGTATGGCCAGCAAATAAACGGGGGCGTTTTTCTGCGTTTCCCAAAGGGCTTCCATGGCGGCCAGCTTGGTCGGCTGGCTGGCCCCCACTTCCCCGCCGTTATAATGGCCATGGATTACCGCCACCAGGCTGAAGATCAATCCAAAAGTCAAACCGAGCCGGAAGGACCGGGTGAACAGGGAAACTTCTTTTTTGCGCAGGAGGAACCAGGCGCTGATGCCCATCATGAAAAAAGCCGTGAGGATATAGGCGCCGGACAGGGTGTGCACAATGGTATGCCAGGCGAAGGGTTGGGTAACCACGGCCATGAAATCGGTCAATTCGGCCCGGCCGTTGCGGATGGTGTACCCCACCGGGTGCTGCATCCAGGAGTTGGCGATCAGGATCCAGAAGGCCGAGACATTGGAGGCCCCGGCCACCAGCCAGATGGCCACGGCGTGGGTCTTGGGCTTGAACCGTTTCCAGCCGTAGATCCAGACGCCGATAAAGGTGGATTCCAGAAAGAAGGCCACCGAGGCCTCTATGGCCAGCAGGGACCCGAAGACATCACCCACGTAAGCCGAATAACGGGACCAGTTGGTGCCGAACTGAAACTCCAGGGTGATTCCGGTGACTACCCCGACTACAAAATTGATGAGAAATATTTTTCCCCAGAAGCGGGCCGCCCGGTACAGCTCTTGATCACCGGTCCGGGCGAACCGGGTTTCCAGGACGGCGATGAGGATGGAAAGACCTAAGGTGAGGGGGACAAATAAAAAATGGAAAAAAGTGGCTGCGGCAAACTGCAAACGGGATAAAAAAACGGCATCCATAAAACCCCCTTTCATTTTGGAGGCCTTGTTAATTCGGCCTCCGTCTACAGGTATTGCAACTGCCGTTCCAAAACTTTCTCCTTTAATTTAAACAATTAAATCAATTAGTTATAAATTTAGCGGGATTCGCTCCCCCAAAAAACTGTCTCAATATTTTTTTTCTTCCAGGGCGGCATATCCTCCTTTCATTAATAATCTATTGTTTTAACAGCTAAAATAATATCAATGCCAGTGTCTCAAAAATGTTTCGAGACAGTTTTGTCTCATGATACACCATTCAGGATTGATTTAAAAACCGGTAAAGGGTGGCGCGACCAACCCCCAGTAAACGGGCCGCCTGGCTACGGTTGCCGGCGGATTGTTTGAGCGCGTCCTGCACAGTCCGAGGGTTGAGTTTGACCGGGCGGCCCTTTTCGGCCGGCTTTATCCCCCCACCCGGCCCGATTTCAGGAGGCAGGTCTTCCGGAAGGATCATCTGACCCCTGGTCCGTATCAGACCATACTCGAGGACGTTATACAGTTCCCGGACATTCCCCGGCCAGTTGTATTCCAGCAGGACCTGGAGCGTCGCCGGATGCAGTTCGACCGTTTTTTTGCCCTGTCTGGTAAACAGGGCCAGGAAATGGTCGACCAAAAGGGGTATATCGCTGGCCCTCTCCCGCAGGCTGGGGGCATGCACCGGGACCACGTTGAGGCGATAGAATAAGTCCTGCCGGAAAGTGCCTCGGCGGACCATATCCTTCAGGTCCCGATTGGTAGCGCTGATCACCCGGACATCCACCCGGATCGTTTTTTCGCTGCCCACCGGTTCGAAGCAGCCTTCCTGTAATACCCGCAGGAGTTTCACCTGCAGCCGGGCCGGAAGCTCGGCTACCTCATCCAGGAAAAGGGTGCCCTGATTGGCCAGTTCGAACCGTCCTTTCCGGTCGTAGGTGGCCCCGGTAAAAGCCCCTTTTACGTGCCCGAAAAGCTCGCTCTCCAGGATCCCTTCCGGCAGGGCCCCGCAGTTGATGGGGATAAAAGGCCCGTGGCCCCGCCAGCTTTCCCGATGGATGGCTGTGGCCACCAACTCTTTGCCCGTTCCCGTCTCCCCGGTGATGCAGACGTTGACTTCGCTGTGGGCCAGGTCCCGGATCAACTGAAAAATCTCCCGCATGCGCGGATGATTGCCCACGAGGCCGGCGAAACTGTTGGCCTGGGCCCGGCCGGTCCGTCCTTCCAGGAGTTCGTTCACATCCCGAAACGAGGCCAGGACCCCGATCAGCCGGTCCCGGCCGTCCTTCATGCCTACCACCGTCATCTCCAGCCGGTGGTTTTTACCCCGGCGGTCGGTGATTTGCATGGAATAATTTTTTCTATCCAGGTCGAGGTGGACCTGCTGTTCGCAAAAAAGGCATTGGTCCCCGCAAAAAGGGGAACCGAAAACCTGGTGGCAGTCCCGGCCCACCACTTCCTCCCGAGGATACCCGGTTACGGCTTCGGCCGCCCGATTGAAATAGAGGATCTTGCGCTGGAGATCGTGGGCGATGATCCCTTCACCCAGGCTGTCCAGGATGTCGGAGAGGTTATGGACCTGGTTCCAGACATCGCCGCCGATCGGTTCGTCGGGAGATTCCGGGGTTTCACCCACCCCCCGACCCCCGGAGCCTGTCCCGCTGCCGAGCGGGATCGAGGGAGGGGGGGACGGTTCGGTTTTTCGAATTTTGCTCATTGGAACTTTTTTCAAATTTTGAATTTCGAGTTGTTGGAAATTTCCGGTCAAAAAAACCCATTATAAACGCAAGGCCAGCAGCAGGCCGTCGCGCTCCGGGGAGTGCTCCGGTAGAAAGGCCAGCAATTGGACCGGGAGCCACCTTTCGTCCTGGAACACGGCCTGGTTGAAATCTACGGCCCCCTGGAAGCCGATATTGTCCGCCACCAGCAGGCCGCCGGGTTTGAGCAGCCGCCGGCAATCCGGAAGCGCCGCCAGGTAGTTTTCCTTATCGATATCTATAAAAATCAGATCCCAGGGTCCGTTCAGGGCTTTGATAATTTCCAGGGCGTCTCCGATGCGGACCTCGGCGCTGGCGTTTTGTTCGGCCCGTTGCAGGTTGGCTTGGGCCCGCTCCGCCAACCCCGGATCCCACTCCAGGGTCAGCAGGCGACCGCCGGTCTGGCGGCAGGCCCGGGCCAGATGGATCGCGGAATACCCGGTGGCGGTCCCCAATTCCAGGACCTGCCGGGCGCCGGTGGCCCTGACCAGCAACCCCAGCAATTGCCCCACCAGCGGGCCGACGATCGGAATACCCTCCTCACGGGCCTCCTGCTCCAGGGCCAGCAGCAGTTCATCCCGCCCCCGCACCAGTTTCCGGAAATAACCTTCCAGGTCTGCGATCATTTTACCCATGCGGCTCCTTACAGCGCGCTCGGCTACCCGCGCCCTACCTTTGTTCCCTCCATCTGCTCCTTACGGCGCGCTCGGCGATCGCGCCCTACCTAGCCCCGGATGGCCACATTGACGTCGTCCAGCAGCAGGGCCGGAAAATAGCCGGCCGCTGCCGGGTGAACCCGGTCCTCCAAGTCCACCACGTTTGGCAGCACTTCATAAATGTTGCCGGCAACCATGGCCTCTTCCAGGACACCGCTGATTTCCCCGCCTTCCACATAGATCCCCGGGGCCAGGCCAAAGGAGAAATCCCCATTGGGGATATTGCCGCTGTGCGCCCCCAGGGCCCCGGCCACCAGAACGCCCCGGTCTATGGACCGCAGCAGCTCAGCGAAAGTCCGCCGGCCCGGTTCCAGGCACAAATATTCTAGGGCCGGCCTGGGTTTGGTGGAGATGGCATCGCCGCCCCAGGGGGCCGTCCGGTAACCGTGTCCGGAAGGCCGGACCCCTAGTTTCCCGGCATAGTGCAGGTCGAAATAATAATGGCGCAAGATCCCTTGCTCGATAATCGGGTAGCGGCTGCAGGGGGTGCCCTCGTCGTCGAAGCCCCGGGCGTTGGGCCGCCCAATCACGAGGGGGTCGTCCATCAGGGTCAGGTTCCCGGCGAATATCTTTTCCCCGATCCTCCCCGCCAGGGGGGAAATTTTTTCGAAAATGTTTTTCCCGTTGGCGGCACTCTGAATGCGCCAGATCAAGGTATAAACCGTTTCCGGCAGGAGCAGGCATTTCATCCGGCCTCCGGCCGGGCGCACTTTCGACCGGGAACGGTTATACAGGCTCAGGATAAATTCGGGCAGGGCTTCCGGGACCGGTTCAAAACTTTTGGCGGCCCAGCTCCGCTCCACCGCATTGTACGAGCCCGGGTACATCAGGGAGAGGTGCACCCCGTAGTTGGAAGCCTTCCAGCCCAGGGCGCTGCCCCGGCTGTTGACCAGCCGGACCCGGGTCACCGAACGGTGGACCGTCAGGTTGACCTGACCGTCGGTCCGCTCCCCCAGGATGGCGGCCAGACGTTGTCCTTCCTCCACCATTTGGGTATTGGACAAAGTTTGGATGGCCGGGTCATAGGCCTCGTCGTCCGGCGGTTTAAAAGACCCCGGCAAAAGGTAGGGGGCCTCCACTCCGGCCGGCAGGGTCGCCAGGGCCTTTTGAACCAGATCGTCCGGGTCAGGGAGGTTCCGGGTGTAGGCGAACCCCAGACGGTCGTTTTTAATCAAGCGCAGACTGATCCCGCTCTGATCCCGGCTTTCGATATCCTTCAGCCGCCCGTTCTCAAAAGAGACGCTGTCCGACTTCTGTTCCTGATAAAAGACCTCACTCTGGTCACTGACCTTTTTAGCCCGTTCGAGCAGTTGTTCCATCAACGGCCTCCGATCACCAACTGTTTGGCCAGGACGTGCGGTCCTCCGTGGCAGGAGCGCACATTTAACTGCCCCTTCCCGCAGCCCCCGGTCCGGCTGAGGGTCAGATCATTGCCTACCCCGGTAATCCCCTGGAGGGTCTGATAGAGGTTTCCCGAAATATTGACGTCCCGAACCATTTTCTGCAAAGTCCCACCCCGCACCCGGTACCCGTATTCCGCTCCGAAAGTGAAATTTTCACCGCTGGTCTGGCCGCCCAGGGCATTGGCCAGGTACAATCCTTCCTGCAAAGCGGACAGCAGTTCAGGCAATGATTGGTCTCCCGGCTCCAGGTAGATGGTCCCCATGCGGATGATGGGCGGATAACGGAAATCCTCGGCCACGCAGTGGCCGCTGACCGGCTCCCCGAAAGCCGCCGCGGTGCGCCGGGAATGGAGCCGCCCGGTTAGGACCCCATTACGGAGCAGGGTCGTCGCCCGGGCCGCTACCCCTTCGTCGTCATAACCATAGAACCCCAACTGGCCGGGTTGGGTCGGATCGTCGGTAATGCTGACCTTTTCGCTTCCCAGCCTGGCCCCCAGGGTCAACCGCTGCCGCATGGAGGGGGCATCCTCGATCAGGTCGGCCTCCGAGAAATGGCCGAAGGCTTCGTGGGTAAAAACGCCGGTCAGGTCGGGATTCAAAACCACGTTATAGATCCCGGCCTCCACCGGCTCCGCTTTCAGGAGATCCAGGGCGATCTTCGTCTTTTCCTCGAATTCCCCCTCCTGGTTTCTCAGCCGGACAAACCCGTCGCTGCCCCCGCCGCCGACCCGCACCGTCTGGGTCAGGGTTCCCTCCCGGCTGGTGATCGTGCCGCCCAGGCGGGTGGTGATCAAGTCCTCCCGGAGGCGGGAGCCTTCGGAATTGAGGAAGTACTTCTCGCGGATGATTTCGGCGTACTGGGTCTGGGTAGTGGCAATCCCCTCGAACCGATAGGGAATCTGGTTGTAATGCCGCGTTAAGGCCAGTTTTTCTTCCAGGGGGATATTTCGCGGGTCTTCCTGTAAAGGAGGAAAAAAGGCTTCCTCCCGGGCCGGGACCGGGGCCAGGGTAACCGGTTGGGCCAGATGACGCGACAGGAGCCCGGCATTTTCCAGGGCGGTTCGAACGGCCCCTTCGGCTTGCTCTTCCCGGGTGAAAGTCACCGAAGAAAACCCTCCCTGGTTTAAAACCAGGAGGACGAAACCGTCGGTGGCATTGGTCCCGACCTGGGTCAGTTCCGAGCCGTTGAAGGTGATGACCGTTTCTTTTTTTACTTCATAGCGGAGATCGGCGTAATCGGCCTCGATTTTGGAAAGAATATCCTTGAGCTTCGGGAACATGGAACCCCCATGAAAACGAAAAATTTCAATAATTAATAATTAACAATTAATTATTAATTGTTAATTATTGTCGTCGGTTGGCTCAGGCGTCACCTGTAAAATACCCCTCGCCAAGCCGGCAGGCGAGACACCAGCGCTAACGAAACCTAGCGGCTAGGCCTGGCATTGGCCTGACCTTGCACAGGAACCCCGCCGACCTTCCCGGAACAGCGAGATTCCAAGATGGCTTGAAATCTAGGGAGATGAAATAATTATACCGCCCCGGCCTGCCGGAGGATAGAACTTTCTGAGGAATTTAGGGAAAGGGAAGTTTCGGCTTCTTCCCGGGACGAAGAAGGAGAATGGCCCGGTTTCGGTCCGTTGGCCATCTCCACCCGGTTTCTTCCTGAATTTTTAGCCCGGTACATGGCGGCATCGGCCGCCTTGATGCAATCATCGGCGCTTTGTTCGGGTTGGTAGGCCGCCACCCCGAAGCTCAGGCTCAAACGGAATTCCCGGGAACCGTCGCGGAACAACTCTTTTTCAATCCGGCTGCGGATTTTTTCAGCGACCACCGCTCCGCCGGCTTCATCCGTATCCGGGAGCAGGATTAGAAATTCCTCCCCGCCCCAGCGGGCCAGCAGGTCCTGGCTGCGCAGGGACTCCTTCAGGAATTCGGCCATATCCCTTAAGACGAGGTCCCCCACCGCGTGCCCGTAGGTATCGTTGACCTGCTTGAAATGGTCGATATCGCACAGCAGTACGGCGAAGGGGATCCGATTGCGTTGATAGTGCTTCAATTGATACTGGAACCAATACATCATGGCCCGGCGATTCATCAAGCCGGTCAAAGGGTCCGAGCGGGCCACCCGGGCCAGGGCCTCTTCGGTTTTCTGGCGGCGGGTGATCTCCTCCCGCAGTTGGTCGTTGACTCCCTGGAGTTCCCGGGTCCGCTCTTCCACCCGCCGCTCCAGCTCTTCCTGGCCCTTTTTCAAGGCCGACTGGGCCCAGCGGTTACGATCCCGGCTGTCTTCCAGGTGTTCGGTCATGGTGTTGAAGGCTTTGATCAGATGATCCAGCTCGTCGCCGGTCCGCAGTTCCATCTTCTCCCCTATTTTGCCTTCGGCGATGGCGCTGCAGCGGGAGACCAGTTGTTTAATCGGGCGTTTGAAATGGCTGGAAAGCCAGCGGCTGAACAGCAGGGCCAGAAGGACCGAAGCCACCAGGGACAAGAGACCGGAAATCTGCAGCCTTTGGAATTTGCGTTGGACTTCATCGGCCCGCATGTCCAGACCGACCAGGTAAGCCCCGTTCCCATTTTTAAGCGGGGCATAGCCGGACATGAAGGCCCCCCAATCGTCCTCGAATATTTTATCATCCACCGCCGGACGGCTGAACCCCTCCCAGAGGGCCGGAATCGTTTGTTTGTATTCACGGCCCGGCAGGGCCTGAGCCCGGGTCTCATCGGAATCGACGACAAAGAAAACCCGGTTACCCTCCTGACGCATCAGGTACAAAAAGGCGATATCGGGATTGGTTTTTTTTATGGAACGCAGCAGGCCCAACGTTTCCCGGTAAACCGGGAGGGATTGGTCTTCCTGATGGTTGATCGGGGAAAGATCCCGGGCGTCCAGGGCTTGGCTGATCATGGCCGCGCTGCTCTGGAGTCGAGACTTCAGGCTGTGCAGCAGGCTCTCATAGGCGCTCAGATAGAAATAAGTCCCGATACTGCCCGATACCAGGAGCACCGCCAGAAAATGGCTGAGAAACAGCTTCTTCCCGATCGGCATAACGATCTTTTTCATTTGACAAAACCGCTGGTCGTCATTAACTGAATATCGGTCAAAGCCGTGAAAATCTTAATCGAATGATTATATTAGAATTATGGATCCTTTTGCCTATTTGATCACCACCGTCATATCCCTGTTTGCGGTTATCGACCCTTTGGGGGCTGTGCCGATTTTCTTAATGATTACACCTGATAAAACCCCTCGGGCCCGGGCGGCCATCGCCCTCAAATCCGCCCTGGCCGTTTTCCTTATTCTGAGCCTCTTCGCCCTTTTCGGGCATCTGGTCCTGGCTTATTTCGGGATCACGCCCCAGGCCTTTGAAATCGCCGGTGGGCTGATTCTGATCAAATTGGCTTACGATCTGCTGTGGGCCCGTCTGCCGGAGATCCGGTTTACGGCCCGGGAGGAAGAGGAAGGTCTGCTGCGCACCGACGTTTCGGTGATCCCCCTGGCCATGCCCCTGTTGAGCGGGCCGGGGGCCATCGCCACCGTGGTGGTCCTGTCCCACACCGCCGAACGGCTCTGGATGAACTACTTCCTGGTCGGCGCCATCTTTGTAAACAGCCTGCTGGTCTTACTGGTCCTCAGCCTGGCGACGCCCCTGTCCCGGCTCCTCAAGGAAACCGGGGCGGCCCTCCTGACCCGGATCATGGGTTTGATCCTCATGGCGGTGGGGGTGCAGTTCGTGATTTCGGGGATTGGGAAGATGTTGGAGTAGTGGAGTAATGGTATTCGTTCGAAAATAAAGATGAACGTCCAACATTCAACATTCAACGTCCAACATCGAATTTAAAAAACGTAGGGCGGGCGTCTCGCCCGCTGAGGGTCCAGAACCCCGCCGCAGGCGGGGTTCCCACGCAGAGCATGGGAACGATAAAAACGATAAAAAGCTTACCTGATTAGCCGAGCTTGGGCTCCACCCTTAGAAAGGGGGGCTGGGGGGGATTTTCATGCTTTGTGGGTGCTCGCCTCGAGCATGAGGGTTTAGTAACAATACTCCACCACTCCATTACTCCATTACTCCGATTTCGAAAAACTTCCATGCCTTCCCGCCCCCCGGGCGAAACGTCCGGCCCCGGCCACGGTTTCTCCGCTGCGGATGGTTTCCAGACCCAATTGAAATTCGTGTCGCAGGGCTTCATCCCGGGGCAGGTCGAACTGCTCGTAGGCCGACTGGCGGTCGCTGAGCAGGCAGGTTTGAGGGAAACAGGCCAGGTCCGCGGCCAGGGCCTCGGCGGCGGCCCGGGATTGGCCCATCTCGACCAGGCGGTTGGCCAGGCCTAGCTGCAGGGCTTCTTCGGCGCCCACCGGGCGGCCGGTGAGGATCAGATCCAGGGCCCGGGACAGGCCGATCAGGCGCGGCAAGCGGATGGTGCCGCCATCGATCAAGGGCACCCCCCAACGCCGGCAGAAAACCCCTAGAACGGCATTCCGCTCCACAACCCGCAGATCGCACCACAGGGCCAATTCCAGCCCACCGGCCACGGCATAACCGGCCACGGCTCCAATCACCGGTTTGGAAAGAAACATCCGCGACGGGCCCATGGGGCCGTCGCCGTCTTCGGCCAGACGGTTGGCCCGCCCTTCGCTGAAAGCCTTCAGATCGGCCCCGGCGCAAAAACAATCCCCGCTCCCGGTCAGTACGGCCACCCGGGCTTCGGCATCCCGCTCAAAGTCACGGAAGGCCTCGGCGAGTGCCTCGGCAGTCGGCCGATCCACGGCGTTGCGCACTTCCGGCCGGTTCAGGACGATCGTCGTCACCGGCCCGTTTTTTTCGGTTAATACGAGCATGAGATGCCTGATCCCTTCCTGTTTATACGCCATACCCGCGGGCGGGCGCCCGCGAACCTGAAAATATTTCTTGGCCATCAACTGTTTCGTCATCCCGGAATCGCGCAGCGATATCCGTCCCGCCTGAGGCGGGACAGGGCCTTTAGGGGCTCCAGACTACCCTGGATGCCTGATCAAATCCGGCATGACGGAAAAGACAAAAGCCTTGAGATGGTATTCAAGTTTATTTTCGTATCAAATTCGATGTTGGACGTTGAATGTTGAATGTTGGACGTTCGTCTTTAAATCGGGCTTTTCCCCCGTTCCAGGAAAAGGCGCTCCCCTTCCCGATACTCCCGCTCCTGCTGACTTCTGCCCTCTTCCCGGATGACCCGTTTCAAGACGGCGGGTTCATAGAAAAAAACCCCCCGTTCGTTGGTAAAAATGGTCAGCTTATCGGAATTCAACTCGAAGTCGGTGATCATCAGGCCGCCGGCGAATTTGTGAAACAGCCGGCCTTCGGGAAATAGGTCTTTCAGGTTCCTGGCCATTTGGGTCCGGGATACGCCGGGCTTGTTGGCATACAGCAACACCCGGCCGAAAAACTTTCCTTCCCAGAGATAACCGAAGGGCTTGCCGACCGCTGTCGGCCCCGCCTCCCGGGTTGTTTCCTGGACGGCCGTCAGACCGCCGCGGGGAATTTTCTGGGTCTTGTTCGGTGACATCTGCAGTTCTATTTCATAGACCGCGGAATCTTCCCGTAAGGCCGCTCCCGGGTTGACCTTTTCCTGGTAAACCCGGTTCAGCTCTTCCAGGGTCAGACCCCAGGATAAGACCTTCATTCCCAGATCGTCCCCATGGGATTTTACGGGTACCAGGAGCAGACCCAATATCATAAAAAGGCAATACTTTTTCATTATCAACCCACCCCCCGGGTCAGCCCCTAAATATTATAACTATTCAAAATCAATAATTAGTAATTAATTGTTAATAATTAATTATTGTTGTTGTTGTCAACACCCGGCTGAAATCCATTGTATCCTAGGGCCCCCGCAGGGCATCCCGGAGTTCCTCTAAGTCTTTGGCGTCCTTGGCCTCGATCCCCGACTGGGCTTCCCGAACCGCTTTACTGAGGACATAAGGATCGCAGTAGTAAACCCCTTCCTCGTTGGAAAATACATAGATGGTATTGGAGAGATATTCGAAATGGCTGGTAGGAGTCGGCCCGGTGATATTGCGAAACACCTTGCCTTCCGGATACTCTTTTTTCAGCCTGGAAACAACTTCCTGGGTTGAAAAAACAGAGCTGTCTTTAAACAGTTGGGCCCGGCAAAATAATTTCCCGTTGTACAGGTAGCCGAACATCTTGCCGATGGACAGACTCCCTTCGGTCTTCTTGACCTGAAAGACAGTGGTCAAGCGGCCCCGTTGGACCTTAATGGCTTTCAGCGGGTTATAGGGCAGGATAACGTTGAGGCGCGTGGGTTCTTCCCGGAGGATGGTATCCGTTTGGCCGGTCTTGGCCCAGACCTGGTTCATCTCCTCCACCGTCAGGCCCCACCGGAAAGGTTCCGGTTCGGCCGCCGTGGTCACGGGCGCCGGTGAAATCACCAATCCTATAACCAGCAGCAAGCGCCAAATCGCTTTTTTCATTTCTTTCCCTTCATCCAGCCGGCAAGGCAATGATCGAGAAGTGATTATTCAACAATTTTTACACCCGGTCAAGGTTCGAAAAGCCCGCTCAGCAAAAAAGTAAAGGCAGGCGGTCCGCCACCAGGAATCCTTTCGGGGTCGGAATCAACCGCTCCGGTGTCTGAATGATTTTCCCGGCGCTCTCCAGGGCCCTCAGGACTTTCCGCCTTTCCGGATTTAAGGACAGGTCCGCCAGCGCCACACCCGACCTGGTCCGGAACCCGAGCAGCAGGGCCTCCAGGCGCCGTTGTTCGGGGGAAAGCGTTTCCTCCCCCTCCGCCGGCCGCCGGCCCCGGGCCAGCATTTCCAGGTACCGTTTCAGGGATCGCCCGTTCCACCAGCGCCGCACCCCGTCGAAGGAATGGGCCGACGGTCCCAACCCCAGATACCGGCGGCGATTCCAATACTTCCGGTTGTGCCGGGCGTAATGGGCGGTGCCCCGGGCGAAGTTGGAAACCTCGTAATGTTCATAACCCCGGGCCTCCAGAAAAGAGGAGGTTTGCAGGAAAAAGGCCCGGCGTTCCCTTTCACCGGGCAGCCCGATCTTTCCGCTCCGGACGTCACGGTCTAACGGGGTGCCGGCTTCGGCGGTCAGTTCATAACAGGAAAGGTGTTCCGGCTGGAGAGCGGCGATCCCCTCCAGGGTCTGCCGCCAGGTTCCGGCGTCCTGTCCCGGCAAGCCGTAGATGAAATCTAGATTCAGGTTGTCGAAACCCGCGTAACGAATCCGGTCGATGGCTTTCCGGGCTTCGGCGACCGTATGGCGCCTCTTTAAGAATTCTAATTCCCGATCGTTCAGGGACTGCACGCCCAGACTGATCCGGTTGATGCCGCCGGCTTTCCAGTGTTTCAGTTTTCCTGGAGTCAGGTCCCCCGGGTTGGCCTCCAGGGTAATTTCACCGCAGGGGTCGATAGAAAAAACGCGGTTCAAGGTTTCCAGGATTTCACCCAGAATCGCCTCCGGTAACAGGGAAGGAGTGCCCCCGCCTAAATAGAGGCTGTCAAAATGAGTGAACCGGCGGCGATAGAGGTCGGCTTCTTTCCCGACCGCCTGCACCCATTGCGGGATGAAGGCCGGGTCGACCGTGGAATAAAAATGGCAGTACGGACACCGGCTGCGGCAGAAAGGAACGTGTATATATAAACCGTCGCCCCCCCTTACCGCTCCCCTTTCTTCCTGCACTCCGTTTTCTTCTTCCATCTTGCTTACTAAATCGCCAGGTAACGCCTATGGTGTTGCACCCGCGAAGCCTGAAAATTTTATCCGGTTTGGGTTTTTCACCGTGCCCCGCCGACCGCCCTATGTTTTTTTTAATTCGGAGTTGGACGTTGGATGTTCGATGTTGAATGTTCGTCTTTTTATTTTCGTATTAATCCTTGTCCGTCTTGAGCACCGCCACAAAGGCCCCCTGGGGGATCTCGACGGCGCCCACCATTTTCATGCGCTTTTTGCCGGCCTTCTGTTTCTCCAGCAGCTTGCGCTTGCGGGTGATGTCGCCGCCGTAACATTTGGCGGTCACGTCCTTCCGGAAGGCGGAGACCGTGGAACGGGCGATGATCTGGCCCCCGATGGCGCCCTGAATGGCGATCTTGAACATCTGCCGGGGTATTTCCTCTTTGAGGCGGTCGCAGATCTGCACGGCCCGGGTCCGGGCCCGGTCCCGGTTGACCATCAGGGAAAGGGCGTCCACCTTCTGCCCGTTGACCAGGATATCGAGCTTGACCAGATCGCTGGGCCGGTAGCCGATCAGGTCGTAATCGAAAGACCCATAACCCTTGGTCAGGCTTTTCAGCTTGTCGTAAAAATCATAGATGACCTCGGCCAGGGGCAGGTCGATCTTGATCTCCACCCGTCCCGGCGTCGGATAACTGTACTGGGAATTTTCCCCCCGGCGCTCCCGGCAGAGGGTCATGATGTTGCCCACAAAACTTTCCGGGATCAGGATCCCGGCCCGGATGTACGGCTCTTCGGACAGGGCGATGTTCATGGGGTCCGGGTAGTCCTGGGGATTGTCCACCAGGATCGTTTCCCCGGTTTTCAGCGTGTAGCGGTACTGGACGCTGGGCATGGTCATGATGATGGCCAGGTTGTATTCCCGCTCCAGGCGCTCCTGCACGATCTCCAGGTGCAGCAGGCCCAGAAAGCCGCAGCGAAAGCCCTGGCCCAGGGCGGCGGACGAGTCCTTCTGGTAGACCAGGGCCGCGTCGTTGAGCTTGTATTTTTCCAGGGACTCGGCCAGGTCCTGGTAGTCGTCGGAGGAGATCGGGTACACCGAGGAGAACACCACCGGCTTGACCTCCTTGAAGCCGGGCAGGGCCGCCTTGACCGGGTTGGCGTCCAGGGTGACGGTGTCGCCGATCCGGGTATCGCTGACCGTCTTGATCCCGGCGATGAGGTAGCCCACCTCGCCGGCCGAGAGACGTTCACTGGGTTCCCGGACCAAACGAAAAATTCCGGTCTCCTCCACCTGGTGAGTGGCCCCGTTGAACATGAGGCGGATCTTGTCCCCGGGCCGAACCATACCGTCGAAGACCCGACAACTGACCACGGTCCCCCGGAAGGGATCATATTGGGCGTCGAAGATCAAGGCCGTCAAGGGCTGGTCGGGATGACCCTGGGGCGGGGGTATCCGTTCCACGATTCCCTCGAAGATGTCCTCGATGCCGATCCCCTCCTTGGCCGAACAGAGCAGGACATCGTCGGAATCCAGTCCCAGATCGATCTCGATCTGCTCCTTCACCCGTTCGATGTCGGCCGAGGGCAGGTCGATCTTGTTGATCACTGGGATGATGGTCAGGTTCTGTTCCAGGGCCGCGTAGAGGTTGGCCAGGGTCTGGGCCTGTACACCCTGGGCGGCGTCCACCAGGAGCAAGACCCCCTCGCAGGAGGCCAGTGCCCGGGAGACCTCATAGGAAAAGTCCACATGGCCGGGCGTGTCGATCAGGTTCAACAGGTATTCCTGTCCGTCCCGGGCCTTGTAGGGCAGGGTCACGGTCTGGCTCTTGATGGTGATCCCCCGCTCCCGTTCGATGTCCATCGTGTCAAGGATCTGATTGCGAAACTGCCGGTCTTCCACCAGGCCGGCATACTGAATCAACCGGTCGGCCAGGGTGGACTTACCGTGGTCGATATGGGCGATGATGCTGAAGTTGCGAATGTGTTTCATACGATAGTTATGGAGTGCTGGAGTAATGGAGTGTTGGAGTGTTGGGAAAAACCGGATTTCGCTTGCCCCATTACTCCAGCACTCCAGCACTCCAATTCTCCGTCTTTGCTTTATTTCCCTTCTGGATTGAGCAATTTGAACCCCAACTGCGGGTCGATCTTGCGGATCGCTGCGGTTTCGTTCAGCTCGAAGAGGATCACCTCCCCGATCTGCCAGATCTTCACCCCGGTGCGGACGCAGCCGGTCACCGTGGCTTCCTCCCGGCCGCAGGCCAGGTGCATATGCAGGACCGGCTGCCCATCTTCATCGGGGAAGAGGGTGCCGTTGCCGGTGATTTCGTGGACCCCTGGCAGGACCTGAGTCAGGGGATTGACCGGAACGGCCCGGCCCTCTGCGGGGCCCACTACCAGCCGACTCCCTTCATCCGCCCCGCCCACCGCGATCAAGGCCGCGGCCCGGATCCCCTGCTCCGCGGCGAAGCGCTCGATGGTTTCATGGAGAATTTCACCGTCTTCCAGCCTAATAATAAAAACGCGGCCCATTCGGGCCGTGGAGTAGCGCATAATGAACCTCCATGGGTTCAAACACCGAATTTCGAATCGATCCTTTGCAGGAAGAAGCACGGCCATGGGGTCGCCGCAAAGATCTGTCAACCGACTGCCTTCCGCCCCTCATACAGATAAGTGATCCCCCCGGTCAAAGGAAATTTTTTCGCCTCCGCAAAACCCGCCTGCTCGATCTCGTGCACGAAATCGTCCGGATAGGGGAAATGCATGATGCTTTCCGCCAGGTACTGGTAGGCCTCCGGGTTACTGGTGAAAAGCCGGGCCAGGCGGGGCAGGAACCGGTTCAGGTAAAAAAAATACAGTTTACGGAACAGTCTTCCCTGGGGGGTGGTGAACTCCAGGATATAGAGGCCACCGCCGGGAACCAGTGCCCGATGAATCTCCTGAAGCACCCGGGCCCGATCCGGCATATTGCGGATACCGAAGGCCATGGTGACTGTGTCGAAATGCCCGTCGGGAAAGGGCAGATTCAGGGCGTCCCCCTGGAGGTTGGAGATGCGGTCCGCCAGAGCGGCTCGGAGGATTTTGGAGCGGGCCGCCGCCAGCATGGGGGCGGCAAAATCCAGGCCGAAGATCTGCAGGCGGGAATGGGTTCGGGCGGCTTCGATGGCCACGTCCCCGGTGCCAGTGGCCAGATCCAGCAAACGGTGGGTCCGGAAAAACCGGAGCCGCCGGACCATAAACCGGCGCCACCCGATGTCCCGCCCGGCGCTCAAAAAATGATTGAGAAAATCGTAACGATCGGTAATGGTAGAAAAAATCCGGCGGACCTGCTTGATGCGGGCTTCGTCGGAGACGCTGACAGGGGCCTGGTAGGCTGGGAGTTTATTGGGCGCCATGGGGTTTGCGGGGGTTCACCCCCACCCCGACCCTCCCCCGGTGAGGGGGAGGGCGTTTAAGCAGGGTCTGTTGAAAAAATGCCCGGTGGAAAAAAGGATTATTCGGCTTTGGCTTCTTCGGACTTGAGCGCCTTGTCCTTGGAGATCAACCCTTTGACTTTTTCCATGGCTTCCTGGGCCTTGCCTTTTTTCTTTTTGGTCTTATCTTCTTCCTTCCGGCCGATCAGTTCGATCACCGAAATAAGTGCGGCATCCCCGTGACGGTAGCGGAGCTTGGCGATCTTGGTGTAGCCGCCGTTGCGGTCCAGGTAGCGGTCCTTGATCTCGCCGAACAGTTTATGGACCACATCCTTGTCCCGAATAAAGGCCAGGGCCTGACGCCGGGCATGGAGATCCCCCTTCTTGGCCAAGGTGATCATCTTTTCGGCTTCCATGCGCAGCTCTTTGGCTTTGGCTTCAGTGGTTTCGATCCGCTCATGTTCAAAAAGGGAAGTCACCATATTGCGCATCAGCGCCAGGCGGTGGCTGCTGGTGCGACTCAACCTTCTTCCGGAACAATTATGTCTCATTTTCGTTTTCCTTCGTCTCTTCCAGGGGAGGGGGAACAAAGCCTTCCAGTTTCAGACCCAGGCCCAGGCCCATCTCCTCCAGTATGGCTTTGATCTCGTTGAGGGATTTGCGTCCAAAATTTTTAGTTTTCAGCATTTCGGATTCGGTCTTTTGGACCAACTCCCAAATAAAGCGAATGTGGGCGTTCTTGAGACAGTTGGCCGAGCGGACCGAGAGTTCCAGTTCTTCCACGCTCTTATAGAGGTTGGGATTGATCTGGTCTTCGGTGATTTTTTCCTCTTCTCCGCCCGTCTCTTCCCGGCCTTCTTCAAAATTGATGAAGATGGATAATTGCTCTTTTAAAATTTTGGCCGCGATGGCCACCGCGTCATCCGGGGTAATGCTCCCGTCGGTCCAAACTTCCAGGGTCAACTTGTCGTAATCGGTGATCTGTCCCACCCGGGCATTGGAGACCACATAATTCACCTTGACGATTGGGGAGAAAGCGGCATCCAGGAATATCGTGCCTAACGGAGCCTCTTCGTCTTTATTCCGTTCCGCCGGCAGATAGCCTTTACCGCTTTTGACCTGCAATTCGGCTTTGAACTGGCCGTCGGCGGAAAGGGTGGCGATCAATTGCTCCGGGTTGAGGATCTCGACCAGCGGGTCCCCGGTGATTTGTCTGGCCGTGACGGGCCCTTCGCCGCTGGCGGAGATTCGGACCGTCCGGGCCTCATCGCCTGGCACCTTAAACCGGACCATTTTCAGATTTAAAATGATATCGGTGACATCCTCGACCACGCCGGGGATGGTGGAAAATTCATGTAAAACGCCGTCGATCTTGATCGAGATCACGGCGGCACCCTGCAGCGACGAGATCAAAACCCGTCGCAGGGAATTCCCGATGGTAATGCCGAACCCCCGTTCCAGGGGTTCGCAAATAAACTTTCCATAGAACCGGCTGTGGCCATCGGGATCCACTTCCAGCCTTTTGGGCTTTATAAGTTCTCTCCAGTTCCGATGCATAGAATCTCCTTATGCCCTTCCGGGTAAGGTTAAAAGCTACTTGGAGTAGAGTTCTACGATCAACTGTTCCTGGATGGGCATGGTCAGATCCTCCCGTTGAGGATAGGCCTTCACCGTCCCGGAAAATTGCGTTTTATCCAACTCCAACCACCCCGGCACCCCCCGGCGCGCTACGGCTTCCAGGGCCTCCATAATCGAGGCCACCGGCCGGCTCTGCTCGCGGACCACAATGGTATCCCCGATCCTGATTTGATAGGAAGGGATGTCCACCCTCCGGCCGTTCACCATAAAATGCTTGTGCCGCACCAGATGGCGGGCCTGATTCCGGGAATTGGCGAAACCCAACCGGTAGATGACATTGTCCAGTCGGCGCTCCAGCAGGACCAGCAGGTTGGTTCCGGTGATCCCTTTCATGCGTTCGGCCTTGACAAAAGTGCCCCGGAACTGGTTTTCCAGCAACCCGTACATCCATTTGACCTTTTGCTTTTCCCGGAGTTGGATCGCGTATTCGGATTGTTTGCTCCGCCCCTGGCCGTGCTGCCCGGGCGGATAATTGCGCCGGTCAATAGCGCATTTGTCGGAATAACAACGGTCCCCTTTTAAAAACAACTTCATATTTTCTCTGCGGCATAAGCGGCAGACGGAATCCCTGTATCTGGCCAAACTCTCCTCCTCCGGCTTTTTGTTAATAAAGATGTGAACGCACTAGACCCGGCGTCTCTTGGGGGGACGGCATCCATTATGCGGGATGGGGGTCACGTCCCGGATCAACTGCACCGAGAAACCGGCGGCCTGCAGGGCCCGCAAGGCTGCTTCGCGTCCGGCGCCCGGTCCTTTTACAAATACGTCGATGGTCCGCATGCCGTGCTCCAGGGCCTTTTTAGCGGCCTCTTCCGCCGCCAATTGGGCGGCGAAGGGAGTACTTTTTCGGGAACCCTTGAAGCCCTGGGTTCCGGCGCTGGCCCAGGAGACCACGTTCCCGATCGGATCGGTAATAGTCACGATTGTATTGTTAAAAGTGGATTGAATATGTACCACCCCGACCGGAATGTTCTTTCTTTCTTTTTTCTTCTTGACGACCTTCTTGGTATCTTTGGCCATATGTCCCCCGGATTATTTCTTTTTCTTGCCGGCAAGCGTCCGGCGCGGACCTTTGCGGGTGCGGGCATTGGTGTGGGTCCGCTGCCCCCGGGCCGGTAAGGATTTTCGGTGGCGCAACCCCCGGTAGGTCCCCAGATCCATCAACCGCTTGATGCTCAGCGAGACTTCCCGTCGCAGATCCCCCTCGACCTGGTAGGAAGAGTCAACGACTTTCCGGATGCTGGTGACCTGCGCTTCCGTCAAATTGTCGGTTTTGACATCCTCGGGTACCTGGGCTTCGGCTAAAATTTTTCGAGAGGTGGCCCTCCCGATTCCATAAATATAGGTCAGGGCTATCTCGACTCGTTTATTCTTCGGCAAGTCAATTCCGGCTATTCTGGCCAATTGGGTCCTCCCCTTTTATCCCTGGCGCTGTTTGTGCTTGGGATTCTCACAGAGCACCCGCAGCACGCCCCGGCGCTGGATGATTTTGCATTTCGAGCAAATTTTTTTCACGGACGCTTTAACTTTCATAACTCCCTCATTCGCTTACTTGGCCCGATAGACAATCCGGCCCCGATTAAAATCATACGGAGAAAGACCAACCGTTACCCGATCCCCCGGCAATATTTTGATAAAGTGCATGCGCATCTTGCCCGATATATGGGCCAGGACCCGGTGCCCGTTGGCCAGTTCCACCCGGAACATGGCGTTGGGCAGTGTTTCCACTACCGTACCTTCCACTTCAATCGCGTCTTCTTTGGCCATAATCCCTTTAAAATAATGGAGTTTCGGAATCAGGCTGACTCAATATGCGGTAGCCGTTTTCGGTAACAGCGACCGTATGTTCGAAATGAGCCGACAGGCTGCGATCTTTGGTCACCGCCGTCCAGCCGTCGGACAGGATTTCCACTTCGTAGCCGCCGGCATTGACCATGGGTTCCACGGCCAGCACCATGCCCGGTTTCAATAGCGGCCCCCGTCCGGATTCGCCAAAATTGGGGATCTGCGGGTCTTCATGGAGCGCCCGGCCGATCCCGTGGCCGACAAAATGGCGAACCACGGAAAACCCCCCTGTTTCTACCCGTTCCTGAACGGCAGCGGAGATGTCGCCCAAGCGGTGGCCAGCCTGGGCCTGGGCCAACCCGGCGAACAGGGCCTCTCGGGTGACCCGGATCAGCTTTTCCGCCTGCGGGGAAATCGGGCCCACGGGAATGGTCAGGGCGGCATCACTGAAATAGCCCTCTTGGAGGACCCCAAAATCCAGGCTGACAATATCCCCGGCCGCTAATTTCCGCTCGGACGGGAACCCGTGGACCACCTCTTCGTTGACCGAAACGCAAAGGCTGAAGGGATACCCGTGATATCCTTTAAACGCCGGTTTCACCTTCCGCTCCAGACAGAGTCGGTAGGCCACCTGGTCCAGTTCCCGGGTGGTTATCCCCGGTCGGACCCGGGCCTTAACGGTCTGGAGGATTTCGGCCACGACCCGTCCCGCAACAACCATTTTTTCGATCTCGGCAGGGGTCTTAATGGATATCATCGGCCGTTTAAAGCCAGATCTTCCGGCCCTAGGCCAGAGTCTTGACGATATTCTCGAATATTTGTTGGATGCTACCGACTCCTTCAATCTTCCGGACCAGACCCTTTTGCTGGTAATACTGGATCAGCGGAAAGGTCTGGGCGTCATAGACCTCCAGCCGGTTGCGGACCGTATCCTCGTTGTCGTCGTCCCGCTGATACAACTCACCTTGACACTTGTCGCAGAGGTCCTTATTGAGCGACGGAGTGAAAATAACATGATACATCGCTCCACATTGGCGACAGGTTCTCCGCCCGGTCAGGCGTTTCAGTAAATCGCTTTTGTCCACCTCAATGGAAATCACGTGGTCGATCTTGGAACCGAGACCGGCCAGGACCTTGTCCAAGGCCTCGGCCTGAGCCACGGTCCGAGGGAAGCCATCCAGAATATAGCCTTTACTGCAGTCGGGCTCTTTGAGACGCTCCTGAATCAGGCCGATGACCACTTCATCCGGCACCAAAGCCCCCTTATCCATGTATTCTTTGGCCTTCAGTCCCAGCGGGGTCCGCTCTTTCAGGGCGGCCCGGAGCATGTCCCCCGTGGAAATCTGCGGGATCTGGTATTTCTCGATCATCATTTTCGCCTGCGTTCCCTTACCGGCGCCCGGCGGTCCCAAGAGAATGATATTCATAAACCTGCCTCCTTATTATGGATAAACCTAACGCTTAACGCGGGCCATTCCTTTTTTCATGAACCCTTCATAATGCCGGGTCAGCATGTGCGACTCGATCTGGGCCATGGTATCGATGGCGACACCGATCACGATCAGCAAGGCCGTTCCGCCGAAATAAAACGGCACCTTAAAACGATAAATCAGGACCGTGGGCAGCACGCAGACAGCGGAAATGTAAAGGGCCCCCCCGAAAGTAATCCGGGTCAGCACATGATCGATATAATCAGCGGTCTTTTTACCGGGGCGGATCCCGGGAATATACCCTCCATATTTTTTCATGTTGTCCGCCACGTCGACCGGATTGAAGGTCACCGCCGTATAAAAGTAGCAGAAAAAGAAGATCAGCCCCACATAAACCAGGGAATACAGCAGTCCCCCCACGGCCATGTAATCCCGCACAAAGCTGCTCAGCCACTGGATCTGAACAAACTGGGTGATGGTGGCCGGGAACATCAGGATGGAGGAGGCGAAAATCGGAGGAATAACCCCCGAAGTGTTGATTTTTAACGGTAGATGGGTACTCTGGCCGCCGTAGACCTTCCGGCCCACCACCCGTTTGGCGTATTGCACCGGGATCCGGCGCTGCCCCCGCTCCACGAAGACGATAAAACCGACCACCCCGGCCATCAGGGCCAGGAGCAGGATGATAAAGATAAAATTCAATTCCCCGGTCCGGGCCAACTGCAGGGTATTTACCAGGGCGGTAGGCATCCGGGCTACGATGCCGGCGAAAATGATCAAGGAAATCCCGTTGCCGATCCCCCGCTCGGTGATCTGCTCCCCCAGCCACATGATAAAGGCCGTGCCCGAAGTCAGGGTGATCATGGTCATCAAGCGGAAAGACCAGCCCGGGTCGATGACCACACTGCCGCCCCCGGGGCTGCTCATGCTTTCCATCCCGATGGCGATCCCCAGTCCCTGAAAGAGGGACAAAACCACGGTCCCGTACCGGGCGTACTGGGTGATCTTCTTGCGCCCGGCGTCGCCTTCCTTTTTCAGTTTATCCAGATAGGGGATGACCACCGTCAGCAGGTCCAGGATGATGGAGGCGCTGATGTAGGGCATGATCCCCAGGGCGAAGACCGACATGTGTTCCAGGGCTCCTCCGGAAAACATGTCGAACAGACCGAAGAGGGTTCCCTGGGCCCGCTTGAAAAAGGCGGCCAAAGCGGCCGCGTCGATCCCCGGCGTGGGGATATGGACCCCGACCCGGTAAACCGCCAGCATGGCCAGGGTGAACCAGATTTTCTTTTTCAGTTCCGGGATCTTGGTGATGTTCTGAAAACCGGTCAGCACTTAAATCTCCTCGACCGTACCTCCGGCGGCTTCAATTTTCTGCCGGGCGCCTTGGCTGCACTTGTTGACCTTGATGAAGAGGGGGACTTGAATTTCTCCCT
>JACRCK010000039.1 GCA_016219065.1 Deltaproteobacteria bacterium | reverse complement strand
TGCCACCCGGACGATCTAAAAAAATCCGATGAACGACTGAAGAAGCATTTTGCCGGTCAGGCGGATTACTATGATTGTGAGACTCGCTTGAAACACAAGGACGGCACCTGGATCTGGGTCCAAAACCGCGGCCAAGTGATGGAGAGAGACGGGGAAGGGAAACCCGTCCGGTTGACCGGCACTCTTATCGATATCACGGATCGGAAGCATTTTGAAGAACTGGACCAAGCCGAACGCGATCTGGGAATGGCCTTGAGTCGGAGCCGTTCCCTGGCGGAAACCCTGGCGGGCTCTCTGGAGGCAGCGATTCGGGTTTCAGGGATGGATTGCGGCGGGTTGTATCTGATCAATGAGCAGGATGAGAGCTTGAACCTGGCCGCTCACCAAGGACTGTCGGAGACCTTTGTCCGGCAGGTTGAGAGATATGCCGTCGATACCGCCGCTACCCGCCTGGTCTTAAAAGGGGAGCCGATTTATATTTCCTCCCCAGAAATCAGTATCCAGGAAGATTTCCTGCGCGGGGTGGAAGGTCTGAGTGCCCTGGGGGTTATCCCGATCCATTATCAGGACCGGGTGGTGGGCTGTTTGAATGTCGGTTCTCACGGCGCGGATCAGATCGACAGGTTCTCTCGCCAGGCCTTAGAGCGAATAGCCCTGTTCAGCGGGTCCTTTATCGTTCAGGCCCAACAAGAAGAGAAGCTCCGCCAAAGCCGGCAGGATCTGAAAACGCTTTTAAATACCATTCAGGACCTGCTGTTCATTCTGGACCTGGGAGGGAACATTATTCATTGTAATAATGCCGTAGTCGACCTTCTGGGGTATAGCTACGAGGAGTTGCACGGCAAGACGGTTTTGATGGTTCATCCGGAAGAAAGGCACGAGGAGGCGAAAGGAGTCATTCAGGCCATGCTGGCCGGAGACACCGAAAGTTGCCACATACCGGTTCAGACGAAGGAGGGCCGGTTGATTCCGGTGGAGACCAAGGTCAAGAAGGGTCGGTGGGGGGGGCAGGAAGTGTTGATCGGGATCACCCGGGATATTACCGAAAGGACCCGGGCTGAGGAGGAACGACTGGAATGGGAGCGGCACCTTTTGGCAGCCCAGAAACGGGAAAGCCTGGGCACTCTGGCGGGTGCCGTGGCCCATCGTTTCAACAACCTGCTGGGGGCGCTGATGGGCAACCTGGAGTTGTCTCTGGACGATTTGTCCCGGGAAGGTGAAATCCGGGAAAATCTGACCGCGGCCTTGGAAGCCACGCACCAGGCCGCGGACCTCAGTCGATTGATGCTGACCTATGTGGGGCAATCGGTGCCGGGGAAAAGCCGGGTCGACCTTTCCCGGGAGGTTGAGCGGATCATGCCCCTGATCAAGGCCTCGCAGCCCGGTAAAATTCGCCTGACCCAGGCCATCGCCGCGGGTCTGCCTACGGTGGAGGTCGGGGCCGATGGCATCCGCCAAATCACGATCAACCTGGCGGCCAACGCCTGGGAGTCTTTAGGGGGGGAAGGGGGCGAGGTGAGCCTGACTACCGGGGCGGCTTTTTTCGATGAATTTTATTTGAGAGCAGCCGTCTCGGAGGAACCGTTGCCTTCAGGAACCTATGTGTATCTGGAAATAAGCGATACTGGCAGCGGCATTACGGATGAGGTCCGATCCCGGATGTTTGACCCCTTTTTTTCGACTAAATTTCTCGGAAGGGGGCTGGGGCTGGCCACGGTCTGGGGATTGGTCCGAGCTTCTCGGGGGGGGATCGTAGTCGATTCCGAACCGGGAAAGGGAACTACTGTTCGAGTGTTGCTGCCGTCCGCAGGGACTGTGGAACGCCCCAAGCCGCGTCCATCAAAGACAGCAGCCTTGGCTGAGCCTCAGGGGAGCGGAACGATCCTGTTGGTCGAGGACGAGGAAACGGTCCGGCGCATGTCCCGGACCATGTTGAACCGATTGGGCTTTCGGGTGTTGGCGGCCAAAGACGGTGAGGAGGCCGTGGCGCTTTTCCAGACCCTGTCCGGAGAAATCGACGGGGTGTTGACCGACCTGACCATGCCTGGAATGAGCGGCTGGGAAGTCCTGGAAGCGGTTCGGGTCTTAAAACCCGGCGTGCCGGTCATCCTGGCCAGTGGTTATGAAGAAGCTCAGGTGCGGGATCAAAACCGCAAAGAGCAGCCCCAGTTTTTTTTACACAAGCCCTATCGCCTGGACGATCTCAAGGAAGCGTTGGGGAAGATAATGGCCTAAAGGATTTTTCCGCCGGGGTATAGCCGGTCAAGCTTTACCGAATCTCAATTGCGTTGGAAATGATTTGGATCGGCATCTGTTCGAAAGGACGGCGGCAGAAATCCAGACGGAAGCGGTAGCGCCCCGGGGCTAGGTCGGCCGGCAGGTTCAGGTAGATAAAGCGGGTTTGTTTACGGTCGCTCATCGGCAGGCACTCGGCCAGGGCCGGGCCCTGAATTTCCAGGCGGGCGACCGTCTGCTCACCGCCCAGATCGGACACCAGAGCGGCTACCGGCCGGACCCCGAACCCGAAGTTGCTGACCGCCGCCAGGTGCAGGCGTACCCGCTGAGCAGGGGCGTAGCGATCGAATTCGGTGGAAAGATAGAGGCGTCGGTTGTAGTCGCTCTGGCCGGTGGTGACCCCAGCTGTGGCGGCCTCCCAGAAGCGGGGCCGGCCGGCGTCCAGGTGAAGCACCTCTCCGCCGTAATGCCCCACGCCGCAGCAGTTCTCCCGGCGGATCTCTTCCCAGAGATCCTTGCCGCCCACCCCCTCGATGGAAAAGTCCAGGGCCATGCCATCCAGGTGCAGGCTGGTATTGGCCACGATATTTCCGGCCTTTTTCAGCTTTTCATTGTATTCCGGGCTGCGGTATCCGGAATGGATGAGTATCGCCTTCCCCGGTGCCGCCCGGTCGGAAAAATAGTCGAGCATGAACAGCATCCGCGGCGAGACATGTTCGCCCCTTTCCGCAAAAGAAAGTCCGAAAAGCGCGTCGATCTGGAGCAGGGCAGCCTCGTTCAACGAGCCGTTCGGGTTCAGCAGGTCAACCCGGATTTCCTGGCCGGTCTTAAGGTGGCGCAACTGGAGCCGGCCGTCGCCCATCAAAAAGAAAGGCCGGTTGTCGGCTAGTGCGTCTTCCCCCGAGGCGTAGGCGGAAAAAAAGATGGTGGACCCCATTCCGGCCAGGATCAAAAACAAGAAAAATTTTTTCAAAAGGAGCCTTCCTTTCGGCGATATCCGTTGGCGGATTATAAGCCATCTGGTATCCTGAGGCAATCGGAACCGATCAAGAAAGGCCAAATCGTCATTGCGAGGAGTGAAGCGACGAAGCAATCCCCCAGATAAGCTTTCAAGGGAACTCCAAGCTGAGATGGGGATTGCTTCGCTTCACTCGCAATGACAAAGTAACCGTTGGGTTATTTATCCTATTTTCGTTTTAAATTCGATGTTCGATGTTCGATGTTCGTCTTTTTATCCTTCCCCCAGCGCCCTATCCAAAACCTCCAAAGCAAAATCGACATCAGCCCGGCTGAGACACATGGGAGGCTTGATCCGCAGGACGTTTCCGTAAAACCCTCCCCGCCCGACCAGTAAACCGAGTTCCTTGGCCCGCTCCATGACCCGGGCGCATTCCTCCGGGCCGGGTGCTTTGGTCTCCCGGTCCTGGACCAGTTCGACGCCGAGCATCAGGCCCAGCCCACGGACATCTCCGATGAGGGTGTGCCTGGACTGGAGCTCTTGCAAGCCTTTCCGAAAGACTTCTCCCAGTTCTAGGGAATTTTGCTGCAGATGCTCCCGGTCGATGATTTCCAGGACCGCCCGGCCCATGGCGCAGGAAACCGGGTTGCCGCCGAAGGTGTTGAAGTGGTGCCGCCGCGTCAAGGCGGCGGCGATTTTCTTCGTTGTGACCACGGCGGCCAGGGGAGCGCCGTTGCCGATGCCCTTGGCCAGGGTAACGATATCCGGGATGACCCCCTGGTTTTCAAATCCCCAGTAAGGGCGGCCGGTGCGGCCGAAACCGGTCTGCACCTCATCGGCGATGCAGACCCCGCCGGCCTGCCGGACGGTTTCATACACCCGGGCCAGGTACCCGTCCGGATAGACCACGGCGCCGCCCACTCCTTGAATGCTTTCGGCAAAGAAGGCGGCCACCCGGCCTGGGGTGGCGAAGTCGATCAGGTTTTTGACGTCGGCGGCGTAACGGGCGCCGGCCTGCGGATCTTCCCGCGGCCAGGGGCCCCGATAAGGATCGGGATTCAAGGCGTGATGGATACCAAAACCGTGGGGGATATTGTATTTCCAGGTGCTGTGAGCGGTCAGGCCCAGGCTGGAGGCAACGCCCCCGTGATAGGCGTTGCGCAGGGCGATGGCGTCATAATTGCCGGTGTAGACGCGGGCCAGCAGCAGGGCCAGGTCGTTGGCCTCCGAGCCGGAATTGACGAAATAACAGACCTTCAAGGAGCCGGGCATTTTGGCGGCCAGCTCGCGGCCGTACTCGGCGATGACCGGATGGAGGTAGATGGTGGTGGCGTGCTGAAGGACCTCCATCTGCTCCCGGGCCTTTTGCAGGACGTACGGGTGGCAGTGGCCGACGCTGATGGAGACGATGCCACCGAAGACGTCCAGATAGCGCCGTCCTTTTTCGTCATAGACGTACTGCTTTGAACCCTGGACGATCATGATCGGGTCCTGATAGTAAGTCAGCAGCGCGGGGGATAAAAACTCCCTCCGCAGGGCCAGCACCTCGTCCAAGGTGGGGCCGTGATACGGCCGGGGTTCGTGTTCATAAGGGGGGAGTTGAGGGGCGGCCATGAAGCGACTCCTTCCGAATAATGTTTTTCATGAAAAAATACCTGCGGACCTAATCACTTTGACCAAGGAACCCGCCTTTTTCAATGGAAAAAAGGCGGGTCGATAAAAAAAATATTCTCCCGCGGACGAATGGTTGCTTCTTCGGCCTATCGATCTTATGTTTACCTAAACACCCAGCCGGTCCGGGAGAGCATAGAGTATTCCCGAAATAGTGGGGACCATCCCGGGCTGGAAACCAAATCCGGAGGCACTCCATGAAAAAATATTTTCTAACCTTCTTAGCCGTGATGATTACCGCCTGGTTGCTTTCAACCCCTGAGCTGCAAGCGGCCCCCCAGGCCGATTCGGCCGCCCTGGCTAAAACCGACGCTCGGCAGGCCCTGGCCCTGGCCAACGAGTGGAAATGGTCCCAACCCGCGGTCAAAAGTTCCATTACTTCCCGGGAAGTCGTCTTTCAATTTCCGGACGGCAGTGAAAAGAAGATCCCCCTGCCCCAAGACAAAATGATGGTGGCGGTGGCCCCTTACCTGAACCAGACCCACACCTGAACCGTGCATTTCATGTCCTCCTGTCAGGGGGAACTGGCAAAGAAAAAATTTGCGGTCCAGGCCGTCGACCAGGACGGGAAGGTCCTGATGGACAAGACGATTGAAACCTTGCAGAACGGTTTTTTTGAATTGTGGCTGCCGCGGAACCGGAAAATCGATTTAACCATCCGGGGCTTCGACCGGACCGCCCGGGGGATGATCGCAACTTATGATGACAGCCCTACCTGCATTACCACCCTGCAATTGAAATAAAAACAACGGCGACGGATCCGACGACCCCAACCGGGTCGATCGCCGGGTCCATCGCCTGTCCCGCGGTTTTTGGTTGATGGCTAGCCCTCCGAACCCGTTCCGGGGTTTTTTTCCTGGACACCCCGGTCGTCCTTCCCTTCGGACTGATCAAGGCCTGACCGATCGGGATGGCCTCGGTTTTTCATTCGTCTTTCAGTGAGTCGATTTCTTCCTCCGCAACAAGTTTCCCCGGTCCGGCCGGCGGGGTGGTTGCCCCCGGGCCCTCCGGGAGCAGGTGCCGGGGCAGAAAGAAGAATCCGGCGATCAGGGTGGGAACCACGGCGCTGGCGATGACCGCGGCCACCAGAAACGAATATTGCTCCCGCGAGACGAGGTTGTGGGAAAGGCCGTACAGGGCGGAGATGGTGCCGAAGGTCAGCCCCGTGGACATCATCAGGGTATAATACCAACGCTCGTTCCGGTCCTGACGAAAAGGGATAACGGCCGGATAAAGGCCGATGATTTTGGTCAGCACCTTGCCGCCCAGCAGGACGATGAAGGCCAGCGGGGCCCCCAGCAGGGCCGGCAAAGAGACCAGGGACCCGGCTCGGATAAAGAAAAAAGGCGTTAAGAAGCCGATGGTCAGGGTCCGCAGACGGCGGATCCAGACCGGGTCCTGGGCGGCCGCTTCGGCCAGCACCATGCCGGCTATATAAGCCGGGAGCACGGCTTCGTTGCCGGACCAGAAGGCCAGCGCCCCCAGCCCGAAAAGGATTACCAGGACGGCCTTGGTGCGGATGGCATAGGTCCGGAAGCCGTAGCGCCGCGTCAAACGAGTCAGGACGAAAGGCAGCCCGCCGATGACCAGGGCGCTGACTGCAAAAAACAACAGGGTTTTCCAGGAAAAAGAGGCAAAAAGAAGCCCCAGGGCCAGGACGGTGCCCAGGTCGGTGATAAAGCAGGCCCCCAGGATTCCTTTTCCGTATTCGGTTTTATTGAAACCGGTTTCCAGCATGACCGCATAGACCACCGCCATCGAAGTAGTGGATAAGGCCACCCCGGCCAGCCAACTGGCCGTCGGGCTCCAGCCCAATAGATAGTAGGCGATGGCCGCGCAGCCCAGAAAAGGCCCCAGGAAGCTGACCAGACCGACCACCAGGACCTCCTTGATTTTCAGGCGCATGATCTGGTGCTCCAGTTCGGCGCCGGCCAGAAAAGTCAACAGGACCGACCCGGCGCCGGCCAGGAAACGAAGCCACTCCTCATCGGAACCGAGCAACGGTCGGTTGAAATAATATTCGCATATGGTCCCGGCCAACAAGCCGATGCAGATCTCCGTCAGGGCCATGGAGATGCGCAGATGATTGGCCAGGATGGTGGCCAGGACGGCCAGCCCGAACCAGAACGAGGCCAATAAGAATTGTTCCAGCACCGCATTCCCTTTCTAATCGTTTGAAATAAACAATAAAAAAAACCCGCCGGATCGCGGGTTGGCCTCATGGCCGTTGATCCTACCGTATACGGGGAAGACCGGCCGTGGCAAGAAAAAATTTTCCGTAACGGCGGACCTTGGCGGCCCCAATAAAAAGCAGAATAAAAGATAAAATTTGACTTAAGTCAAATTTTATTTTCACAATTTGATTTAATTTTAAATAAAAAAATAAATATTGCTTCTGAGTTGGACTCCATTTACAATTTTAGTCATTAGCCTCACAATCAACCCCTAACCAGGGAGGACCCCATGAGCCCCACCCCCTCCAAGAAGTTGTGGCTCTACGCCATCGTCCTGGTCTTTTTCCTCGGCGCGGGCGGCGCCTTCGTCCTATTCGGCCCGCCGCAACTCTACGCCAAAACCGGAACCCCTGAATATTGCGGGAGCTGCCACGTCATGGAAGCCCAGTACGAGGCCTGGCGGCACGCCGGAGCCCACCGCCGCATCAAGTGCATCGACTGCCATCTGCCGAATGACAACCAAGTGAAGCACCTGACCTGGAAAAACATCGACGGCATGACGGACATGTTCAAGTTTTACACCGGGCAGGTGCGGGCGGATCTGCGAATTTCCGATCGGGGGGCGAAAACAGTCCAGGCGAATTGCAAACGCTGCCACGAGGAAACCATTGCCCGCATCAATGAAGAGCGCAACTGTTGGAACTGCCACCGGCGGTTGAGCCATAAATTTACCGGGGCGATGGATACGCTTTAATAATTACCAACAAGTAGTAATCAATAATCAATTATTAATTGTTAATTTTTAACGATAACGGGGAAAAGGAGAAAAAGATGAACAGGAAAGGGATCATGATCGCCTTGGGTTTGATTGTGCTCGCCGGAGCCGCGTGGTTTGTGGCCTGCGCCCCCCCCAAAAGCGAACCGGTCAAGACGGTGGCCATCGCCGATGGGGATTTCGACCCGGCCAACTGGGGTAAAGCCTATCCCCTGGAGTACGAATCCTGGCAGAAGACCAAGGATCCGAAGCCGGCCGGCATGAGTAAATATAAAAAAGGTTTCGATACGGATAACGTCATCTACGACAAACTGAGCGAATTTCCCTATATGCCGCTCCTGTTCAACGGCTGGGGTTTCGGGGTGGAGTACAATGAACCGCGGGGCCACCATTACATGCTGATCGACCAGTTGGAAATCGATCCCTCCCGGCTGAAAGCCGGCGGGGCCTGCCTGACCTGCAAGACCCCCTATGCCCCGATGCTCCAGGAAAAATACGGAGCCAACTACTTCAAAGATCCTTATATCGATATGCACGCCAAGATCCCGCCTAATTTCCAAAAACTGGGCGTGGCCTGCGTCGACTGCCATGACAACAAGACCTTGAATCCCAAACTCTCCCGCTGGACCTTGAACCAGGCCTTGACCGATATGGGCAAGGATCCCAAGACGGCCGGCCGCCAGGAAATGCGCAGCCTGGTCTGCGCCCAGTGCCATGTAACCTACATTATCCCCAAAGATGCGGAGATGAAGTCCACGGCGGTCTTCTTTCCCTGGCAGGGCAGCAAGGTGGGGGATATTTCCGTGGAAAACATCATTAAGGTCATCAAAAGCAGCCCGGCCAACGGCGAATGGAAACAGAACGTGACCGGCTTCAAAGTCGGGTTCATCCGCCATCCGGAGTATGAGTTTTACAGCCGCAACAGCGTCCACTGGAAGGCCAACGTAGCCTGCGCCGACTGTCATATGCCGTATATGAAGGTCGGGGCCAACAAGATTTCCGATCATGACGTCACCAGTCCTCTGAAGAACAACCTGAAGGGCTGCCAGCAATGCCACACCGAGACACCGCAATGGCTGAAGGACCAGGTGACCGCTATCCAAGATCGGACGGTATCTTTGATGAACCGCTCGGGCTATGCCTGCGCGGTGACGGCCAAGCTGTTTGAAACGGCCCACAAGGCCCAGGAGCAGGGCAAAAAGATCGACGAGGCCCTGTACAACCAGGCCAAGGATCTGTACCTGGAAGCCTTTTACCGGGTGATCTTTATCGGCGCGGAGAACTCGGTCGGCTTCCACAACCCGACCGAGGGTGGCCGCATCCTGGGAGACGCGGTGGCCCTGGCCATGCGGGCCGAGGCCCTGCTACGCCAGGCCCTGACCAAGGCGGGCGTGGAGCTGCCGGCCGACATCAACCTGGAAATGGTGAAATACGTCAACGACCGGGGCGTCAAGAAGCTGAAGTTCCGTCCGGAGTTTGAATTCAAGGATCCTTTCGGCATTCAGGAAATGCTTACGCCGGTCAAGTTTTCGGGACTGCCGGCTGCACCGGCCCCCAAGGCCAAGTAACGGCCATGCCGGTCATCGCCCTGGTCATCAGCCTGATCGTCGCTTCCTTTGCGCCGCAGGCCCTGGCCCCGGGGCCGGAGGCCCTGGTTCAGGAAGGGAAGAAGCTTTTTGAAAACACCTGCGCCGACTGTCATCGGGTCAACGGTCAGGGTTTGCCGGATAAGTTCCCGGCCCTGGACCGGAATCCCTTTGTAGTCGGGGACCCGGCCAAAGTGATCGATACGGTGCTGCAAGGGCGCAAGGGAAAACTGGGCCAGATGCCGACTTGGAAAGACAAGTTCAATGACCAGCAGGTGGCTGCCATCATTACCTATGTCCGCCAGGCCTGGTCCAACAAGGGCACGGCCGTCACTCCGGAGGCCGTAAAAAATAGAAGGAAATAACAACATGACCCGAACCTCCCTCTCCCCTCCGGGGGAGAGGGTCGGGGTGAGGGGGGTTAATGAAGTGGACCAGTGAAGCCGAGGGGGCCGTTTCCAAGGTCCCCTTTTTTATTCGGAAGCGGGTTAAAAAAAGGGTCGAGGAGGAAGCCGAACGGCAGGACAGCTCTTTGGTCACCCTGGTCCACGTGAAAACCTGCCAGCAACGGTTTCTCCAGAATATGGATGCGGAGGTCAAGGGCTTCCAGGTGGAGGCCTGCTTCGGCCCCACCGGCTGCCCCAACGCGGTGGCGGTCAGTCCGGACCTGATTGCGAAGCTCGAAAAAAAACTGGAGTCCCGCAACCTGCGGGATTTCCTCAAGGGGAAAGTCCGGGGCCCCCTGAAGCTGCATCACGAATTCCGGGTTTCCCTTTCCACCTGCCCCAATGCCTGTTCCCGGCCCCAGATCGCGGATTTCGGGATCATCGGGGCCTTGCGTCCGGCCGTGGGCAATGATCCCTGCACAGGCTGCGGGGCCTGCGCGGAAGCCTGTGCCGAGCAAGCCCTTACCCTGCCGGATGGCCAAGGCGGGCCGGCGATCGATTTCGACCGCTGCCTGGCCTGCGGCCAGTGCCTCCAGGTCTGTCCCACCGGGACTTTGGTCGAAGGAGAAAAAGGGTACCGTGTTCAGGTAGGCGGAAAACTGGGGCGGCATCCCCAGTTGGGCCGGGAATTGCCCGGTATCCATTCCGAGGAGGGCCTGCTGGCCGTTCTGGACCGAACCCTGGACCATTACCAAAAATATAATGAAAAAGGGGAGCGGCTGGGAGAGGTCTTGAAACAACACCCTCTCGTCTAGCGGTTCTTGGCCAAATCGGCGATAATTTTACATTCTGACCAACAACACTTTCCTCAGTCAGTCTGATACTGCTCACGGTAATGGAGATCGTGTCCAAGGGGCTGCTCCTTCCTGGACTTCATCCCTTTTCCGGTGGCGGCCCCCCGTACCCGCGGGTTGTGGCCCGGCGATCGGCCCATCTTTTGAAAACGGCGCCTGTTTGAGCCGGTATCTTGGTTCAGTCCCACGGATTCCATCTGATCGCATTGCCGGCAGACCTCCAGATGTTTTTCAAAGGCAAAAAGGATATAGTTGTCCGCCGTGCCGGTAAAGGTCCATTCGCTGGATTTCCGGCGTTGCTTCAGGCAGGAGGATTTGGTGATTTTGAGATTGCCCAATTGATAAGGGCAGTGGATTAATTCTTCCTGGTTCCGTGAAAACCATTCCTGGACTGTGGTGACCCGATTTCCCATTTTTCCGTATTCCCCTTTCTGCACAATTTTTCGATTTTAAGTCAAGCAGAGGGCTGATCCCTATTCCGGCTCCATTCCTGACAACTTTAACCAGGATAGGCGCTGAAGGGAATAAAGGGGAACCGTAGTTTTTAAGGAAAAATTATAGTATTTTATCGATAAGCAGGCCGGTGGTAGCTTACGGTCGGACGGTTTTTTTCGAACTTGGGTAGGGTAAACTTGTAATAGGCGCGGATGACCAAGCGGTCAAAGTCCGCTATTTAATCGGGCCGGATCGGTACAACGGCCGTCCTTTTTTTAAAAAAAGTTCTAAGGGAGGGCCGGTTGGGGAACGTTGACCAAGATTCCGCCGCCATTCACCACCCTCCCCTTCACCGGCCTGAGCTGTGGTCGGTGCCTAAAGGTCTGTCCCGCCGGGACCCTGGTGGAAGGGGAAATAGGCTACCCTATTCCGGTCTGCGGCAAATTGGGCCGTCATTCCCAACTTGGGCGGGAAGAGCCCGGCATTCATCCGGTGAAAAGTAGCGAGGGGCTAGGGGAAATGAGCAATCGGCTTCCCCTGCGAAGCCCAAGAGCTACATAGGGTAATCTTAACGCAGCCCCAACTTTTTCATTCTGTTTATCAGGCTTGTTCGCTTCATCCCCAAGATCTCCGCCGCCCCTCCAGGGCCACCGATTTTTCCGTTTGTCGATCCGAGCACGTATTGAATATACTTACTTTGAATCTCATCCAAGGTTGAGAAACCCGACATAATGGTATCCGGAATTGAGTTATTTTTCTCGGGAATATCTAAGGCAACTCTATCCCCGGTTGATAGTATGACGGCCCTTTCGATAACATTCTTTAACTCTCTGATGTTACCGGGCCAGCCATAGGTCAGCGCCCGTCTCTCTTCCTGGGGCGAAAAATGCAAACCTGTCCGATTATATTTGATGGCATAACTATTCAAGAAACTATGAATAAGTAAGGGGATATCTTCCCGTCTCTCCCTAAGGGGGGGCAGATATAGAGGAACAACATTCAGCCGATAGAAAAGATCTTCCCTGAAATTACCGGAGGCGACCCTGGCGGCCAGGTCTCGGTTGGTAGCGGCGATTAGTCGAAAATCCGTCTTGATCTCCTGATTGCTGCCGACCCGGGTTATCACCTTTTCTTGCAGGGCCCGCAGCAGTTTTACTTGAATGGTCATAGGCATTTCACCGACTTCGTCGATAAAAAGGGTGCCTTGATCCGCAAATTCCATACGGCCGATCTTTTGACGTTCTGCGCCGGTGAAGTAGCCTTTCTCATGACCGAAAAGCTCACTTTCCGCTAAATTATCCGGAATGGTGGTCGGATCGACAATCACGAAGGGCTGGTTGCGACGGCGGCTCATTTTATGGATATGGTGGGCCAGCAGTTCCTTGCCCACCCCGGTCTCCCCGAGTATCAGAACACTGCTGTCCGCTTCGGAAACCTTATCGGCCTGCTGAAGGACCGCTTTCATGGCCGGGCTGGCGGTTATGATCTCGGGACGGTCGGCCTGGTCCAGGCTGTTGAAGACCTCCCTGGTCCGCCTCTCCATCCGCTGGGTGAAGCGCATGAGTTGATCGATATAAATCGTAAGCGCCGAGGCCATTTGGACCAATTGCGGAATATCGAACCATTCGAAACAATCGTCCACATAGGAGTTGTCATGGTACATAACGCCGCTGGTCTGCCTGTCGACTTCGAAAGGGACGCAGAGCAGGGCCTTGATTTGGTTGGGCCATCTCCCCGGACCCTGATGCCGAACAACAAACGGTCTGTGTTCTCTTTTAGCTTTATGAATCAAAGACAGACTGAAGCGGAAGTCTTCCGAGGTCACGTCCCCCTGCCCCAGATTGCAGGCGGCCCTGAGTTCAGGAGTCCTCTGGTTCCGTCCACGGGCGAACCAGAAGATGCCGCCGCGCTCCGCACCGAAGAAACGGTTGGTGGCGGTCACTGTCTGGGTTAAGAGCCGGGCTAAATCCCTGTTCGGTGTCAGGCTTTGAATGATCTCCATGAACAAAGGGAGAAACTCGTCCCGCGAATCCCGGACTAAAGATTCATCATTTTTTAAAGTTATCAAGTGACGCAGGTCGTCCGGGAAGAAGACCTCACCGTATCCGGAAAAGCTCTTCCAGGCCTTCTGGGCCAGGGACCGGGCTTTTCCGCGATGTCCCAGGCGAAGACTGAGCCTGGTCTGTTCCAGCCAGGTTTTGCCCAGTTGGATCGGGTCACCGGATTGGATCAGGCATTCCTCGCTTTTTTTCAGGTCCGTTTCGATTTCTTGATGGTTTCGGCTCATTGAAACCGCTTCGGTGGCCCGCAGTCGCAGGGCCACGCCTTGGAGATGAACGTTGGCCTCCTGCATGACCCGCTGCAGTTCACGACTGTAATGGAGGTGGGGTATCGGATCACATCCATGCCGATGCAGTTCGGAAAGCATTTCGAGTATGAACGGTGAGGCATATTGCCGAATCAATCCCGAGGCGGCGCCTTCGGATACAGCCAAGTTCAACAGATTTCTGGCTTCCGCTGTTCGGCCTTCCAGCAAATGATAATAGGCCAAGCCCCCCCGGGCGAAATATTTAGCCAGGATGTTGTCAAGTTTGATCGACTCCTGCAACACCCCGGACAGGTGCAAGGACGCTTCCTGCGTTTTTTTGATAAAGAGAAGGATTATTCCGAGAACGGCCCGGAAGGTGGCGGCCAGGCCTTTATCTCCCCGCTCGCTGGCCAAACGCCGATAGTAGTCCAAAGTGCCGATGGCTAGATGAAACTGGCCCAGGTAGGCGGCGCAATAGCTCAACCACATTGGTCCAGAAAGGTTGATCACCAGGTCGCTTTCTCCTTCGAAACTGCGGGATGCCCTTTGAAAGTACTCCTGAGCCTGGATGAAGCGACCTTGAAAAAAGTAATAGAGACCGATGAATTCGGCCGCCTCGGTGATGAGGTCCTCATCGCCTAATTTCTCCACATCGGCCTTGCCCTGCTCGAAGACCTCCAAGGCCTCGGATCGCCTTTCGGCAAAATAGAATAATCGGCCCAGGTGCAGCTTGGCCAAAGCTCCTGAGCGACGGTCACCTGACTGATCAGCCGCTTCTCGGGCGGTCTGCAAAAAAGTGATCGCGTTGCTGAAGCCCCTACCCAAACGAAAGCACAGGTTGGAAAACTCCAAGCAGGTCGGCGCCAGCAGGGCCTTACCTTCCACTCCCAGATCCTCAGCGGAGAGCCGGCCGAGGGCCTGCAAAAGATGGTCCCAGGCCTGGTCTTTACGGCCCTCTTTCAATGCCTTTCGGGCGAGCTGTCTTTCAAGCAGCGCGGCTTCGATTAAATGATTTGACGGCATCTCTTCGACACGATCCGTATCCCACCTTCTTTCCATTGTTTCAAATTATAACTTTGGAGTTGTTATTTGTCCAGGTCTTTCGTCCGCATATGGACCGAAGTGTCCTAATACGGACATTTAACAAGGGGGTTAAATAATAATTGTAGTTAATTCAATATGTTATATTATATTATTTTTCGGCATGCCAATTGCTATATTTTTTGAATACCAAAACTACAGGCTTGGATTTGCCAAATCGAGATGTCCAGTGGAAACCGATAACAGCCCCCCTTTTAAAGTTCACCTACCGGGTGGTCTCGGTTTGGGAAAAAACACTTAATATCAAAAGGAGGAAAACATGCCAGTTTTTAAAGACAGTCAACAGATGCTCGAAATGCTGAAGGATCTTTGGAGCCATGTTGTTTTTCAAACTGAATTCGGTCAAAAACTTAAGGATTATGGCATCACCTATAAATTCATTATCACCGAACCAAACGGCTATCTCTGGGTAGGTCCGGAAGAGGTAATCACCGGTGACGAAGCCAACCGGGACGGTGTGATCACCATGGAGCTTTCCGGGGATACCGTCCATAAGTTTTGGCTTAAAAGAATCAGTTTGCCGGTGGCCCTGGCCACACGGAAGATCAAATCCAAGGGCCCGATCCCGAAGGTCCTGAAAATCTTGCCCTTTCTTAAACCGGTCTATGAAAAGTATCCCGAATACTGTTCCAAGCATGGGATTCCTATCTCCTAAAAAGCAAAGGAGAACGTATCATGGCGGAAGTTAAAGTTCCCGGTCATTTCGCGTATGAGTTGGATGCCAAGGCGGAAGGGATGCCGGACTTTGGGATCGTAACTTTTGAAAACGGCTCCTTTCCGGAGGAGGTCATAACGTATGGAGATATCGCTATCAAGGGAAGAAAATTAGCCCGGGCCCTGAAAGCCCTGGGAATCGGCCGGGGAGACGCCTTTGCTCTCTTGATGGGGAACCACCCGGAATTCATCTATTCTCTTTATGCGGCCACCTTAACCGGGGCGATCCTGGTGCCCATTGATCCCCGCACCAAAGGTGACCGCCTGCGGTATGTCCTCAAAGATTCCCAATCCAAAGGATTGATAGTAGCCAGTGAATTATTTAGCAACCTGGAAGAGGTGCTCCCTGGTTTGACGGAACTGAAGATTTTCGGAGTGCTCTATAAAGAAGGTATGCCAAAACCCGTCTCGAGCAGCTACCCCGATCTGGAGGAAATATTTTCGAGCCCCGAGACTTCGCCTCCGGACAACCGGAACGACGACCTCAACACGGCCATGGAGATTATCTACACTTCAGGAACTACCGGTGATCCCAAAGGCGTGGTAATCAAACAGGCCCGGATAACCGCCTTCTCCAAGTTGGCCCGGTATGTCTATCAGTATCAGGAGGATGAACGGCCCTACACCGGCTTGTCGCTGACCCATGGCAATGCCCAGGCGGTGACTATGGCGCCCTCGCTATTGCTGGGCCTGCCTTCCGTGTTCAGTCGAAAGTTTACCAAAAGCCGCATTTGGGATATCTGCCGAAAGTACGGCTGCACCACCTTTTCCCTCCTCGGCGGAATGATGATGGCGATCTACAGCGAGCCCCCCCGCCTCGATGACGCGGACAACCCCGTTCGTTTGGTGTTAAGCGCAGGAACGCCGAAATCGATTTGGGAGGATTTTGAAAAACGGTTCGGTGTCCTGATTCATGAGTGGTATGGCGCCGTGGAAGGTGGGTTCGCCCATAAACCGCCTGGCGTTGGGCCTCTAGGATCGTTCGGCAAGCCCTTAGCGGGAATGATGGAAATGAAAGTGGTCCGCGAAGATGGAAGCGAGGCCGAGCCATTCGAAACCGGCGAAATCATCTGTGCCTTAGTGGGGCAAAAGACCGAGGTAGAATATCTTGGAAAAAAGAGGGATTCCACTGAGAAAACCCGCGGCGGCTGGTTGAGAACCGGAGATATGGGACACCGGGACAAAGAGGGCTGGTTCTTCTTCGACTATCGCCAGGGTGGCGGCCTGCGGCGGTCGGGCGACTTCATCCAACCCGATTATGTGGAAGCAGCCATCGCCCTGCATCCCGACGTGACCGATGTTTGCGTCTATGGAATC
>JACRCK010000294.1 GCA_016219065.1 Deltaproteobacteria bacterium | reverse complement strand
TGGCCAACATCGTCCCTTGATTTTGGCTTCTCCCTCGCATCGGTGCCTCCTTCGTATTTGTTAGAGGCATATTATCAAATCGTGTTAAAATTTGAATCGAAAAATGATCAATTCAAAGACTTTTTCAGCAAACTGTTAATTTGAAAAGTACAATTAAGGCTATCTTCTCTCACTTTCAAGTCCTTTTTTTTTCTTGACGCTGTTTTTCTCTTACCTTAATCTCTTCCGACAAAAAGAGCGACACGAATACGCTAGTTCATAGCAAAGTACGGATAGAAAGGATCTGTCATGAAATCCAAACCAGAAAGAAAGTGGTTCACCTTGCCTTGTTATTGGACGGTAATCGGATTTGCCCTTATCCTGTCCGGAGGGCCGTTAAAGGCGCAGGACACCGGCACTTCGGGCAAGGCGTTGACGAAGGTTTCGACCGCCCTGTCGGCCCGAGTCCAGTCGGCTATCGAGGCGGACGGACCTCGGCTTATCGAGATCTACAAGGACATTCACGCCAACCCCGAACTGGCCTTTATGGAGCAGCGGACTGCGGGGATCGTTGCCAAGGAGCTGAGTGCCCTTGGCTATGAGGTCAAAACAGGGATCGGCAAGACTGGGGTCGTCGGCATCTTGCGGAATGGACTAGGGCCGGTGGTCATGTATCGGGCCGATATGGATGCGGTCCCCGTTGAGGAAGGAACCGGCCTGCCTTACGCGAGCAAGGTCAAGACCACCCGAGAGGACGGGATCGATGTGCCTGTCGCCCATTTGTGCGGCCATGATGCCCACACTACCTGGATGCTCGGTGTGGCCAAGGCCATGGCCGGAGCGAAGGACGCCTGGAGCGGAACACTGATTATGGTAGGGCAGCCGGCCGAGGAAGTCGTTCGTGGAGCCAAGGCTATGGTCGACGACGGGCTGTATACGAAATTGGGGGTCCCTGTGCCGAACTTCCTGATCGCCCAGCACACTGCCCCCGTTCCGGTTGGCACGATCATTTCGGCCGGTGGGCCTCGTATGGCCGGTTCGGACAAGCTGAATGTCATTTTCCGTGGCATCGGGGGGCAGGGAGGCATGCCGCACTTGGCCAAGGACCTGGTTATCATGGCTGCTGCGGCCATCATGGAATATCAAGTGATCGTTGCCCGAGCGATCGATCCGGCGGAGTCAGCGGTGCTGACCGTCGGGGCTATCCAGGCCGGGACGGCGCACAACATCATCCCCGATCGTGCGCTGTTGAAGATCGGCCTCCGTTCGTTCAAGCCCCAGGTCCGAGATCTCATGTTCAAGGGCATCCGTAACATCAATGAGTCGATTGCCCGGGCTTATAATCTTCCTGACAATCTGATGCCGATCATGGAGATCGTGCCGGGAAGCGTGCCGCCCCTGGTGAACGATACGCCAAGATCGCGCGGCTGAATGTTCTTTTGAAAGGTCTGCTGGGCGAAAAGCAGGTCATTACCGATTTTCCAGGGGTAACTGGCTCGGAAGACGCCCACATGCTTAAGGGCGATCACCCCGAAATACATCTGGCCTATATTTATATAGGGGTGGCGGACCCGAAGGTCTTCGCCCAGGCGCGTAAAGAAGGGAAGACCGTTCCTTATTCCGCCCACAATCCAAATTTTCTCGTTGATCTGGCCGCCATCCCAATGGGCGTGAAGGTCGGCACCTTCTCGGCCCTTGAACTGCTGGCCAAGTAAGGTCACCAAGCCGACGTGATAATATTATGTTAGCGCATAACAGCTACACCGGATGGCTTCGCTACGCGGTGAACAGTCTAGGACACTCGCTTTCAATGGGAAATCCTTGATTTTTAGCATTGGCTGTTTACCACAGTAGTAGGTGCGGAAGCAGCATTGCAACATTGGGTCGGACCATCCAAACATCACCCGGAATGCCCATCTGAAAAGGGGTCAAGTCTGCTTTTGACTCTTAGTATCAAAATCGGATCAAAAAATCCCCCCCCCCATTTTCCCCATCTCACAATTAAGAAAGAGTCAAGAGCAGACTTGACCCCTTAATTGATGACCCCTTAACTTGACCCCTTAACCCCTTAAGCCGGATCCCTCCTCTTCCTTTCCTTCCCTTCAGCCTTTTTTTATTCTTGATCCTGTTTATTCAATTAGTTATACTCTTCCCTCCCTGGAAGATAAAATTTATCTGAAACAGGTCCAGACCCTGAATTTGTATCGAAGAGGGCAGGTGTTATTTGAAATCAAAGAGAAAGAAAAGTTCGGGAGAGCCGGGCTGTCTGAATGAGCCGCAGAATTCCGCTGTTCCTTCGCTCCAAGCATCGGAGGCCGCCGGTCAATGGCTGAAGGGCCGAGGAGAGATGGCTCGCAGAATCCGGGAATTCGACTGGTCCGAAACACCTATAGGACCGATGGAAACATGGTCGCCCGCTCTGCAGATGGTCGTCAATCTCATGCTGGCCAACCGCTTCCCGATGATCCTCTGGTGGGGGCCGCACTTCATCCAGTTCTACAACGATCCCTATCGTCCGATTCCCGGCAGCAAGCATCCCCGCTCGTTGGGCCAGCCGGCCAGCGAGTGCTGGCCGGAGATCTGGCCTATCATCGGCCCGCTCATTGAAACGCCGTTTCAAGGCGGCCCGGCTACCTGGGCGGAAGACATCCTTCTGGAGGTCAACCGCCACGATTTCGTCGAGGAAACCCACTTTACCATCGCCTACAGCCCTGTGCCGGATGAGACGGTTCCCGGCGGCATCGGCGGCGTGCTGGCGACCGTCCACGAGATCAGCGGAAAAGTCGTCGGCGACCGGCGCGTAGTGGTGTTGCGCGACTTGGGAGTCCGATCCGCAGAAGCGAAAACGGCCGAACAGGCCTGCGCTTTCGCCGCCCAGACGCTGGCCATGCATCCCAAGGACATACCCTTTGCGCTGCTGTACTTGATTGATCCGGATCGAAAGCAGGCGCGTCTGGCGGGCGCAACCGGAGTGGCAGCCGGCCAGACGGCCGGTCCATTGCTCATCGCCTTGGAGGACGGCGCAGTCGGCACCTCGCCCTGGCCGCTAACGCAGGTTATGCAGAGCGAAGCTATGCAGACGGTGATTGACCTGCCCCGTCGCCTCGGGGGTCAAGTGCCTCCCAGCCCCTGGTCCGACCCGCCGCAAACAGCGGTGGTGGTTCCTATTCGCTCCCACAAGGCCCACTACCTGGCGGGATTCCTGGTGGCCGGTGTGAGCGCCCGGCTTCAACTTGATGACCAATACCTCAGCGTCCTAGACCTCGTCTCCTCCCAGATCGCCGCGGCCATTTCCAACGCGCGGGACTATGAGGAGGAACGCAAACGGGCCGAGGCCCTGGCCGAACTCGACCGGGCCAAGACCGCCTTCTTCAGCAACGTCAGCCACGAATTTCGTACCCCGCTCACGCTTATGCTCGGACCGGTGGAAGAGTTGCTGGTCCGGAGCCACACCGACCTTCCCCCGGCGGCCAAAGGCCAGTTGGAGGTGGTGAATCGCAACGGCCTTCGGCTCCTGCGCTTAGTCAACACGCTGTTGGATTTCTCTCGTATCGAGGCCGGGCGGGTCCAGGCGGTGTTCCAGCCTACGGACCTGGCCTCGTTCACTACTGATCTGGCCAGCGCCTTCCGTGCGGCTACGGAAAGAGCCGGGTTCAGCCTCATCGTGGATTGTCCCAAGCTCCCGGACGCAGTCTATGTGGACCGGGATATGTGGGAAAAAATCGTTCTCAATCTCGTTTCCAATGCCTTCAAATTCACTTTCGAAGGAGAGATCGAAGTCAAAATCCGAGCCGAATCCGGGGGCGCCGTGCTGACCGTCCGCGACACCGGCGTCGGTGTTCCCGCCGAGAAAATACCCCGCCTTTTTGAACGCTTCCATCGCGTTCCGAATATGCGCAGCCGCACTTATGAAGGCAGCGGTATTGGACTGGCCCTGGTCCAGGAGCTGGTCAGGCTCCACGGGGGTTCGATCCGCGCCGAAAGCCGTCTCGGTTCCGGGACCACCTTCATCGTTACCATACCTTTGGGCAGTGAACATCTGCCTCCCGACCGACTCGGGGGCGGCCGTAACCTGGTCTCCACCGCCGTCGGGGCCGCCCCTTTCGTGGAAGAGGCCCTGCGCTGGCTGCCGGAAGCCGACCGAATGGAAGAGACGACGGAACCAATTATGCGACCTGAGTTGATGCCCATTCCCTGTCCTTCGGGCGAGGCGGAAGATGGCGACGGTCGGCCCCGGATTCTCATTGCCGATGACAATGCCGACATGCGCCATTATCTGGCCCGCCTGCTGGGGGAACGGTACACCGTGGAGGCGGTCCCAGACGGCCGGGTGGCCTTGAACGCGGCACAGGAGCGCCGACCGGATTTGATCCTCAGCGATGTCATGATGCCGAACCTGGATGGTTTCGGCCTGGTGCGGGAACTGCGGGCGGATTCCGCCTTGAAGACGATTCCTATCGTCCTCCTTTCCGCCCGGGCGGGCGAAGAATCCCGGGTGGAAGGTTTGCAGCAAGGGGCCGACGATTATCTGATCAAACCATTCAGCGCCCGTGAGCTTATGGCCCGCGTGGCCGCCCATCTGGAAATGGCCCGGATGCGAAAAGAATCTGAGGAGGCGCTGCGGGAGAGCGAGGAACGCTTCTCCAAAGCCTACCGTCTCAGCCCGGTTGCGATGACCATCCAGAGTCTTACTGATAGATGCTTTGTTGAAGTGAACGACAGTTTCCTGGAGCTATTCGGGTATACCCGCGAAGAGGTGATCGGCCATACGTCTGCTGAATTGAACATGTACAAAGACCCGGCTGTGCGTGCCTCAATTGTGCCTTTGTTCCAGCAGGGCAGTATAAAAAATTATGAAATGTCCTTCCAAACAAAGACTGGCGCAAACATTAACGTAGTCTTCTCTACTGAAAAAATCCGTTTTAAGGGACATGACTATCTGATAACCACCCTCATGGACATTACCGAGCGTAAGCGGGCCGAGGAGGCGCTGCGGGAAAGCGAGGATAAGTACCGAGGGATCGTCGAGACCGCGAATGAAGGCATCTGGGTCGTGGATGCAGACAGGCGGACGACGTATGTCAATGATAAGATGGCGGAGATACTGGGATACAGCGCTTACGAAATGATCGGGAAGTCAGGATTGGAATTCCTGGACGAGGAGAGCTGTGCCCTCTCGGATGCGAATATCGTAAAACGGCGGCAAGGCATCTCGGAAAACTACGAATTAAAGCTGATTCGTAAGGACAAAACGCCGCTCTGGGTGCTCGTGAATGCCACCCCGCTGTTTCATACCAACGGCGAGTTTGCAGGCACACTGAGCATGCTCACCGACATCACCGAGCGCAAGCAGATGGAGGAAGAGCTTCGCAAATCACATGAAGAGTTGGAAGTCCGGGTTCAAGAACGAACCGCGGAGTTGACTCAATCGAAGGAGCAACTACGCATCCTGGCCTCCCAGATCCTCTCCGCCCAGGAGAACGAAAGAAAACGGATTGCCCTGGAAATTCATGACGTCCTGGGATCGTCATTGAGCGCCATCAAATTCAAGGTGGAAGAGGCCTTGCAGCAACTCCCCCGGGAAGGGGCCGCGAATATTGCCCAACCGCTGGAGACCCTCATTCCCCACATCCAGGAGACGATTGCCGAGGCCCGCCGGATTCAAAATGATTTGCGGCCTCCCCACCTGGACGACCTGGGTATCCTGGCCACCCTGGCCTGGTTTTGCCGGAGGTTTGAAACGATTTATTCGCATATCAGGGTTGGACAAGCGATCACCCTCCGGGAAGAGGAGGTGCCGGATCCACTGAAGGTAGTCCTGTTTAGAATCACCCAGGAGGCCATGAATAATATCGGTAAACATGCCCGGGCCGACACGGTGCATCTCGGGTTGCAAAAAGCCGACGGCAAAATAGAGCTGAGTATCAGAGATAATGGAGAAGGATTTGATCCGGAAGCGTTGTCCTCCAGGGATAGTTCGAAAAAAGGCCTGGGGCTCTCCAGCATGAAAGAGCGGGTTGAATTTTCAGGAGGGTCCTTTTCAATTGATTCCGCTCCGGGAAAAGGAACGGTGATCCGGGCGGTGTGGAGCAGCCATGAAAAATAAAATCTTCACCATCGTCGTCCTCTGGTTATTGGGATCTATGATTGGCCCCCTGCCATTTCCTGCACATGGCCAGACAAAGGCCGGATCGATTGAAAAGGTACGATTTGCCGACGGCAACTTTATCGTTTCCGCGGCGGTCTATGTGGCCCGGGAAAAGGGGTTCTTCAAACAGGAAGGACTGGAGGTTTCCTGGCTGCATTTTCTGTCCGGGAAAGAGGCCCTGGAGACCGTAGTCAATGGCAAGGCCGACCTGGCCACAGTGGCCGACACACCTATTGCCCTCCAGGTGATGAAAGGAGCCAGAATTTATGTCCTGGCCACCCTTTCCGGCCTGGTCAATCTGTACGGGATCGCCGCCCGAAAAGACCTGGGGGTCTCATCCCTGGCGGATTTACAGGGGAAGAAGATCGGGGTGACTCTGGGCACCAACGCCCAGTTCATTCTGGATAGTTTCCTGCTCTATTATCAGGTGCCGGTAGATAAGATCCGCTTGATCGATCTACGGCCCGAAGAAATGGCCGAGGCCCTTGGCAGTGGCCAGGTCCAGGCCGTGACCAGTTGGGAGCCTTTCCTGTCGGACATTAAAATCAGGCTGGGGGAAAAAGCCCTTTTCTTTTACGATGATCGGGTGCTCATCTACAGGCTGACCTGGAATCTCGCCGCCGGGCAGGACTTCGTTCGGAAGAACCCGGAGACCGTTAAAAAAGTCCTGCGGGCCCTCCTGAAAGCCGAGGACTTCATCAGAGAAAACCGCGCAGAGGCCCGGCGGATAACCGCGCGCTATCTCGGATCGGACAAGGGGGAATTTAATAAGTTGTGGAACACTTACCGCTCCGAGATTTCCCTTAACCCCCTGCTTATCGAAAACCTGGAGAGCCAGACCCGCTGGGCGATCAGAAACAATCCGGCGGCGAAGAAAGAGGTTCCGAATTTTCTTCGCTATATCTACTTCGAAGGCCTGGAAGCCCTCAAGCCCGAGGCGGTGACCATCGTTCATTAAGAGGAATCGTTATGACCATAAAATCAAAACTGGTCCTGATCGGCCTGATACCGTTAGTCCTGGGCATCGTGACCGCTGTTTCCGTTTATTGGACCAATAAAGAGACGCTAAAAGCAAGGGCCACGTTCAGGAGCGCCCAGGAAATTACCAGAAATGTCTTTGGATTGAATCTGGCCCTCGATCAGTATCTCCGGCGGCCCGAAGAACGGCCGAGAGTACAATTCCAGGCCCTATTGGCCTCTTTGAAAAAAACGCTGGTTCAGGGCAAGCTCGAGACGGAACAGGAACGAAACCTGGTCCAGAGTATGGGCCAGAGCCACCAGGCCATGGGAGAGCTGTTTTCCATGCTGGTTTCCGATCGGGAAAAAGATCGGTCCGGCGAGGGAAAAAGGGATTTGCCGGTACTGCGGGAAAGAATCGCAGACCAGCTTTTAGCCAATTCAAGAGATATCGTTTCCCGGGCCGAGGGGCTTTCCAGGGTCAGCGCCGCCCGTTTGAATACCGTCCGGGAGCGGGGGTTTAATTTTATTCTCCTGACCATCCTGATTTCCGCTTTGGGATCGAGCATCCTGGTCTACAGGATCGGCAAAGGTATTTTAAAACCGCTCCAACTACTTCGTAAGGGGACAGAGGCGATTTCCAAAGGCGACTTGAACCAATCGATCGCCTTGGAAAGTAAGGATGAGGTGGGTCAATTATCCAAAGCCTTTAATGAAATGTCCGACCGGTTGAAGACCTCTTATGCCTCTATCGACGACCTGAAGTGGGCTATCACCGAGCGCCAGCAGGCCGAGGAGGCCCTGCGGGAGAGCGAAGCGCGGTTGCGGACGCTGGGCGACAACCTGCCGGACAGCATGGTGTACCAGTACGTCCACGAGTTGGACGGCACGGCCCGGTTCCTCTACGTCAGCGCCGGCGTCGAGCGGCTCAACGGCGTGCGCGTCGAGGACGTGGTGCGCGACGCGGGCACGCTGCACCGGCAGTTCGCGCCGGAGGACCGCGAGCGGCTGATCGAAGCGGAGGCGTGCAGCAAACGCGACTTGTCCGACTTCGACATGGAAGTGCCGATGCGCCGGTCCGACGGCGAGGTGCGTTGGATGCACCTGCATTCGCGCCCGCGCCGCTTGCCGGATGGCCGCACGGCCTGGGACGGCGTGCAGACCGACATCACCGCCCGCAAACAGGCCGAGGCGGAACGGGAAGCCAATCGCCTGCTGCTGGATGCCGCCATCCAGCACACGCCGGCCGTCATTGCGTTGTTCAGCGGACCGGAATTTGAGTTTGAGGTGATCAACGCCGCCTATCAGCAGTTGGCTCCCGGCAAACAGATTCACAGCCTAAAACTTCGGGAAGTGTGGCCGGAAGTTTACGAAACCATCGGCCCCATTTTCCAACGGGTCTATGAAACAGGAGAACCGTTCTCCGTGGTGGACCAGGAATTGGAGATCCGCCGGTCGCCCGACGGCCCGCTCGAGAAAGGCTATTTCACCTGGTCCCTGCAACGGGTCAAATTGCCGGGCCGGGACGACTGGGGATTGCTCAACACCGCCATCGAGACGACCGCCAGCAAGCGGGCGGAAGCGGCGTTGCGCGAAAGCGAAATGCGTCACCGGCGAATCTATGAGTGCGGCATGGTCGGGATTCTGTATTGGGACATGTCCGGCGCGATTGACGACGCCAATGATAAATTCCTCGATCTCGTGGGATACACGCGAGAAGAGCTACTGGCGGGAAAGGTGAACTGGGCGGCGATGACTCCGCCGGAATACAAGCCCCTTGATGACGCCGCCCTCGCGCAACTGCGGGCGAGCGGCATCGACACGCCGTATGAAAAGGAATACATCCGCAAGGACGGGAGCAGGATTCATATTTTTGTCGGCGCGGCGATGCTCGACGCGCAGAAGGGCGTGGCGTTCGTCCTCGACATCACCGAGCGCAAACAGGCCGAGGCAGCGTTGACGGCGGTCCATGCCCGCCTGGAGACGGTCATGCAGACGGCGCAGGTCGCCATCTGTGTCGCACACGACCCGCAGTGCCGCCACATCACCGGCAATGAGATGGCCCATGCGCTGTTGGGCGTCCCGCTGGACCGCAACATCTCCGCCACCGCCGGCGACGCGCCCGCGCCCTACCGGGTGCTACGCGACGGGCGTGACTGTCCGGGCGAGGAGTTGCCGATGCAGGCGGCGGCGCGGACCAACCGCGCGATCAGCGACACTGAACTGGAAATTGTCCGCGCCGATGGCCAACGCGCGATCATCCTCTGCACCGCCGCCCCATTGTGCGACCCTACCGGCGAGGTCACCGGCGCGGTCGGCACATTCCTCAACATCACCGCCCGCAAACAGGCCGAGGCGGCGCTCAGGGACAGCGAGGAGAAGTTCCGTACCGCGCTGGCCCATGCCCAAACTACCGTTTTCACTCAGGACACGAATCTCCGCTACACGTGGCATTACAACGCCCATCAGGGTTTCTCCAATGTGACAATCATCGGCAGGACGGACGCGGAACTCTTGCCCGCCGAAGATGCCCAAGTGCTTACCGCGATCAAACAGGTCGTCTTGCGGACAGGCATCGGGAGGCGCGAGGAGGTCCGGACAATTATCGGCAATGAGCCCTTCTACTATGATCTGGTCGTCGAGCCGACCCGCGCCGCCGATGGCACGATCACCGGTATCATCGGTTCGGCCGCCAATGTTACCGAACGTAGGCGGGCGGAAGCGGCGCTACGCGCGAGCGAGGAGCGGCTCGCGTTGGCCGCCGGCGGAACGGGAATCGGCTTCTTCTACAGAGAAGTCGACAAGCGGGAGATAATGGCCACTGAGCAGAATGTCCGTCTGCTTGGTCTGCCCCTTGCTACTACTACTACTACTACCGCCCTTTCACAACATTATACATTTAGCGATTGGGCCAAGCTTGTCCATCCTGAAGACCTGCAACGGATAAATGCGGAGATGGATCGCTGCCTGGCTGAACATAAGCCGTTTGATTACGAGTACCGGGTTGTCTGGCCTGATGGCAGCGTTCATTGGTTGGCCACTCGCGGTATTTTTCAAAATGACGATCAGGGTGCATCCACCCGGCTGCTCGGGATCAATATGGACATTACCGAGCGCAAACGGGCCGAGCAGGAGCGGGAAGAGCTGCTCAAGAAACTGGAAGAAAAAAGCAGTCAGCTTGAGGCGGTACTTGCCAATATGGCGGAAGCCGTCGGAATCTGGAGCGCCGACGGCCATCTCATTTTGCTCAACGAGGCGACGTTGAAATTGTACGGTTTCGAAACCAAGGAGCAGATGCTCAAGCACCTGAGCGAATACGCCGAGGTGACGGTCCGGACCCTCGATGGTCGCGATCTCCCCCAGGAGGAATGGCCGCCGGCACGGGCCCTGCGCGGCGAATCGTTTTCGAACTGGTGGCTCATCCAGGAGATCCCCTCCCGGGGCTTGAAGTTCGTCGGCAGTAATTCGGGAGCGCCGATCCGTGATGCGAACGGAAAGATCGTCCTCGCGGTCAACACCGTCCACGATGTCACCGAACTCTATGAGGCCGGGGAGGCCCTGCAACAGCGGACCTTGGAACTGAAACAGTTGACCGAGAAGCTGGAAGAGCGCGTGCGGGAAAGGACTGCGGAACTGACCGAGCTTTCGGCCCAGATGGTTTCCGCCCAGGAAAACGAAAGAAAACGGATCTCGTATGATCTGCATGACCAGGTCTGGCAGACGCTCGGGTTCATCCGGCTGGAAATCGAAGACCTCTTCGCGGCCGCAGATCGAATGGACCGGGGTCCTTTACAGGATAAGGCCAGGAAACTCATGAAAGTCATTCAGGATACCATAGGGAAAATCCGCTCCATGCAGGGCGATCTGTGGCCCTATGTCCTTGACGATATCGGCCTTTTGGCCACGATAGATTGGTATGGTCGGGAATTTCAAAAGGACCATCCGGATCTGACCATTGAGCGAAAGGCCGACCTCGCCGAAAGTGAAATCCCCGCGCCGGTCAAGATCGTCATCTATCGAATTTTGAAGGAAGCCTTGAGCAATGTGGCCAATCACAGCCAAGCGAACCGGGTTTTGCTGGGCCTCTCGAAAAAAGACCGGCGGCTGGAATTTACCGTTGCCGATAACGGCCTTGGTTTTGACCTGGAGCAGACCATGGTCAAGAGAAGCCCCTGGGGGGGATTGGGCCTTCTGAACATCAAAGCCCGAACGGAACTTTCCGGCGGACTCTTTGGAGTTGAAACCGGTGCGGGTAAAGGAACAACGGTTAAAGCCTCCTGGGCTTTTTAATGTCTCCCTCGGGGAATGGAAGAAAATCCCTCGCCTTTAGGCGAAGACTTCAGTTCGACTTTGGGCAAGGGGTTCGAGGATTCAAGGAGTCGAGGGGTCGAGTGATGAAAACTCCGGTTTTTTGCTTGAATCCTGGAATCCTCGTACCTTCGGCCCCTAAAGCTATCGGCTTCAGCCGATAGTAGTTTACATAAAAGCTCCCAACAGTCCACCAGGTCCATTCCGTCCGCTGAAGATTGCGGAGCTTCAGGGCAACAGCGTTGCCGAACACTGAGCCTGGCAGGCGAAACAGTAATAGTAGTTGCCGGTCATGAAGGTCTGCCAGAGTTCCCGCAGTTCGAAACCCTGGATGGTCTTTACCGCCTCCTCCCGCGGGAGGGTGACCAGTCCCTCCAGGAAATCCCGGTAGGCCCGCAGACCGAATTGAAAGATCTGATCCCCGCAGAGCTTCTTGTTGATCTTCCCCTGCCCGGAGAGGGCCCCGGAAGGGCAGGCCGCCAGGCAGCGGCCGCAGTGGTCGCAGGCGTCTTCCTTAAGCGGGGCATCCGGAACCAACTCCGCCCGGGTCAGCACCCCGGAAAGCCGGACGGCGGCCCCGTATTCCCGGGTCACCAGCAGCCCGTTTTCGCCGTAGGAACCCAGGCCGGAGCGCACCCCGGCCCGGCGCCAGCAGATCTCGCCGCGCATCCCTTTTTTCGGCGCCTGCATATCCAGGGGCAGAAAGGCCGGCACCGCCAACGAGGGGAAGCCCAGCGCTTCCAGATGGCGGGCCAGGGCCTGCGCCGTCCAGCCGGCCTGCTGGTAGGTGTACATCGTGTCGAATTGGCCCATCTGCAGTTTCGGGGAACGGAGGGCGGCCAGGCTGTGCCGGGCCGCCACCACGACCACGCTTTTGGCCCCGGGTAGCATGCTCTCCATTTCCTCCCGGTGCTCCGGCAGGTCGGCCACCCGAACGATCCCCACTAAATCGGCCCCGCTGCGCCGGGCTGCTTCTTTGATATCCCGACTTTGTTCCTGATTCATTGCCCTTCTCCTTATTAATTATTAATTGATAGTTGACAATTGATAATTGATTTTTTTATTTTCGTATTAAACCAGCAAACAGCAACGATTTTGTTTTGGATAGAGGAGGCAGCTATGGCCTGCGTCAGACCAGATGGAACGCTGACGGAAAACGCCAAGGTGGTTTTGCGCCTGTTGGACCTGCCGCTTGCTCCGGAGGAGATCGCGCCCCGGGTAAATCGGCCTTTGTTCCAGGTTCGCAGCATTTTAAGGGAATTGCAGATCCAGGGTCTGGTCCTGGAAGCGGATCAGGGCCTTTTTTCGATCAGCATCCTGGGGCAAGCCAAGCTAAGGTAGAATACTAATACGGAGTAATGGAGTTTTGTTTTATTAACGATCTCATAATAATAACGACATAATTGCCTGAGATATCCTTGTCCCTTGTCCCCGGCTATGGGACCATCCAAGTAGTTCATTAACAATTGACAATTAACAATTGACAATTGATTATTGACTTGGTCCTTAGGCCGGGACGGATAAGGAATAGGGCTCCTGATGTCATTTCTAATAGGAGACTGTTAATAAGACCATCACTCCATTGCTCCAACACTCCATTACTCCCATGCAAAATAGCTAGCTTCTATCCCTTTCCAATCATATTCCATGTAGCGGGCCGTTTGCAGGGCCTCGTCTTCTCCGAGCAAGCGGCCCACTACGTAGAGCGACATGTCGATCCCGGCCGAGATCCCTGCGGAGACGATCACTTTCCCGTTGTCGATGAAGCGTTTCTCCGGGCTGATCTTCGTTCGGGGGGTGTGTTGGCGCAGCAGGTCCAGGGCCCCGTGATGGGTGGTGGCCTCCAGTCCGTCCAGGAGTCCGGCTTTGGCCAGGAGCAGGGCCCCGGTGCAGACCGAAAGGATCAGTTCCACCTGTTCCGCCCGGCGGGCGATCCAGTCCGTCAAGGCCCTGTTGTGGATCTCGCGGCGGGTCCCCATACCGCCGGGGATCAACAGGATATCGGGGGCCGGGCACTCCCGGGTGGTGTAGCGGGGGTTGACGCTCAGCCCGTTTCGGGCCGTTATCGGTCCCGCGGTTTCCGCCACCGTGTAAACGGAAAAAGGCGGGGGAGGAGTGAGCAGCCCGGTAACCGAGAAGACCTCGAAGGGGCCGCAAAAATCCAATACTTCCACATCATCAAAGATCAAAATGGCCACCTTACGCGGATCTGATATCATGGGAGCCCCCCTGTAACGCCTGCGCTGTCACGCCAAGCGAGAGAATGAAAGTAAACCCGATAACGACTCGTCATTCCTGACAAGCGAAGGATGATCCGAAATCCAAACACCCAAGGGCGGGCGGGGATAAACCCCACCCCTACGCAGAGAACGGCTTAAGTTTGTATTAAACTTTTTCGCCGAACGCCGAACGCCGAACGGTATTTCGTATTATAATAATCCTTTTGGTTTTTGTTGACTCGGAGGCCCGGGACTGAATACAATCCGCAAATTGCCGACATTATATTACGGGGAGTGTGAGAAAGTGTATATTAAAAATATCGCGATCCATAGCGAACGGTTTCCGGCTCAAGACGATTATCCCTTCAACCTGGAAATCTTCGAAAAAACCAAGAACATCGCCCTGACCCGTCCCGTCACCTTTTTCATCGGCGAGAATGGCACCGGAAAATCCACCCTGTTGCAGGCCGTGGCCAAGCGTTGCGGCATTCATATCTGGCGTGACGACGAAGGGTATATCCGGCGGGTGCAGCATCGATCCCCTTATGCCGAGCAGCTCTATCGTTATATTCAGGTGGAGTGGAGCGGCGAGCGGGTCAAGGGCTCCTATTTTGATGCGGAGATCTTCCGCTATTTCGCCGAATGCCTCGATGCCTGGGCCAAGCCCAATCCTGCATTATTCCAATATTACGGCGGCGAATCGCTCGTTTCCCGCTCCCACGGGCAACGGCATATCCAGTATTTCGGAGCCACCTACTGCAAAAAGGGGCTCTATTTTCTGGACGAACCGGAGAACGCCCTGTCCCCCCGCAAACAAATCGACCTGCTGAAGATCCTTAAAACGGCCGCTGAAACCGGCCAGGTCCAATTCCTGGCCGTAACCCACTCGCCGATCCTCCTGTCCCTGCCCGAGGCCACTATTTTCAGCTTCGACGAGATACCGGTCAAAGAGACGGCCTACGAGGATACGGACTACTTTCGGTTGTACAAGGATTTTTTAAACGACCGCGACAAGTACCTCCGGGCCCTGTAGCCGACCCAAAGAAAAGGGCAAGGTCGACGGCCCCTTGCCCTTAGTACGAAAATAAAAAGACGAACATTCAACATCGAACATCGAACGTCCAACATCGAATGCGGAAAAAATTTTCATGCTTCGCGGGTGCTCGCCACGAGCATGGGGGTTTAATACGAAAATACGAACATCGAACATCGAATCAAAACGAAAATACCGTTAAAAAAGAATCCGCAGTCCCCAGCCCCACCGTCCGAACTTGGTCCAGTCGCCCATCTGGTCGAAGGCCGACCGGCCTTCCAGGAACAGTTCGAAATTAAGACTTTGGGGAGCCTGGTTGATGGGAATACCGATTTCCAGGATCAGGTCCGCTTTTGAATCAGAGCTGCCGGCCCATAAACCCACCCCGGCGCCCATAAAGAAATTGGAGACCGGATAATAGGTGCAGAGGGCATCGGCGACGAAAGCCGACTCGTCATTTTCACCATTGAGCAGCGGGGCGGCTCCCACCAGCCCGGTCAAAGCAAATTTTTCATGGAATTTATACCGGTACCCGACCCGCAGCAGCCCGAAGGCGGATACGTCAAAGCGGCCCAACATCCCCACGTCGGCTACCAAGAACCCCTTTTGGGCCTCGACCTTAGGTTCCGGTTCCTTGGCCGGAGGGGCCAGGGGGGGCGCCGGAGGGGCTACGGGAGGCGCCGGAGGGGTCACGGCAGGCGTTCCCGGCTCCTTGACCGGCGGCAGGGGTTTGGGTTCTTCTTGGGGCGGGGCTGCCGGCGGCGCCGCCGTCGGGGGCGGAGCGAGCGGTTTGGGTACCGGGGTGATCTCCTTCAGAGAAATATTAAAACAGATTTTCGGCACGATAAAATCGTAATCGGCATCCTTATAACGAACCACGACCCGGTAAGCCTCAAAAGGGGCCTTTCCGGTCCAAACCCGATCCCGGGTAATGCGGACCCGCCCCTTTTTCTTGAACATCATCCACTGCAGGGTCTGGCCGGGCTGGATGCTGACCGCTTCCGGCTTTTGTTTTTTGACCTGTTCCAGGAACGGTTCAAAAAGATCGGGCGCCCCGGCCAGGGAGAACCCCCGGGCGACTTCTTTCCTTAAACGGGTCAGCAGCGGATAGACGTCGTCGGCCTTCAGCGCCTTGGCTTTGTAGAAAGGCGCCTTCCCCAATTTTTTGAGCGGGGTGGCCGCTTCTGCCGACTGCATCCCTGCGGACAGAAACAGGAAAAAACCGATCAGCGTTAAAGCCAGTCCTTTAAAACGCATCATGCCGTCCTCCCTGAATAAATGGATTTGAAATTATGGCTGAAGTGAAGCCCGGGGTTGTACATCCCAGACTTGTCGGCATCATACCCGATAGCGGCCGGTCCGCCAATAAAAAAAGATAGCCAGACGATTTCAGACTAATCGGCCATTCTCGAGCGAGCATCCGCGAAGCCTGAAAATCCGAATTTTGACCGAGTAAGTCATTGCGAGGAGTGAAGCGACGAAGCAATCTCCATTCCGGCTTGAATTTCCTCGAAGCTTATCCGGGGGATTGCTTCGCTCCGCCTCAGGCGGGTCTCGCAATGACGAGTCACCAGTCAGGGTATCGAATCAATTTTTGTATTTAACTCCTTCGCCGAACGCCGAACGGTATTTTCGTACTAAACTAGCGCTCCGGGACGGTCCGGGAAAAGGGTCGAACTTCCGTTTCCGGCGGGGTGCGCATCCTTTCCGCCATTCTCGCGAAAAGGAAGAAGATCAGGCTCACCAGCACGATCAGGATCACCGAATTGACCATCAGTACATAGGCCGTGATTTTCGCCGGTCGACCGGTCCGCAGGCGGGTGTCCCGGATGACTTTCAATCCCGGAGGCGGATACCGGTCGGCTTTCAGTACCCGGAGGGCGATCACGATCAGGTAAACGGAAGCTGCCGAAACCAGCAGGGCCGTAATACCGAGAAGCCAGCGGAACAGGGAGGAAAACTGGCGGAAGGCCGTCTCCGGATTGCCGGCCGCGGTCTGCTTCCATTCGGCCAAGCGGCTGTTCAGGAAGGGGCTCAACAGCATGAGCCCCAGGACGAACACGATCAGGAGGATGATGGTCGTCTTCCGCAGTTTTTTATCTGCCGGGATCATTTCTTCGGGCATGGGGCACTTCCTTTCCCTTGATCTTCCCTGAAAGTAACAGACCGGGGAGCCGTTTTGTCAATCTATTTTTACGGTCCGCAGCGGCTTCCGACCGAATCTTTTTCCTTTAAGTTCTTCCCTTCTCGGAACGATACTAGGTCAAGATTTTTCTAGTGATACCGGCAGGTCCTCCAGCGAGGAATCTCCCCTGGTAAGAGGAAAGTGGTCGGTGGGTAAGTCCGGCCTATCTTTTCCCGCCGCTTTGATGAATCCCGAGAACTAAGTATAAGGAGCTGAAATACGATGAGAAATTTTTTGGGGAATTTAAAAATGTTTTACAAAATGCTGATCTCCCCCCTGGCGGTGGTCCTTTTTTTGGTGCTCCTGGTGGGGTTGGCCTACAGCGGGTTCTCCCAACAAAAAAATTCCATCCATGACATTTTCAGCAACCGCTTTAAAAATTTCCAGGAAAGTTCCGCGCTGATGGTGGATCTAACCGCCGTGCACGCCAACCTTTATAAGCTCATCGGCTGGACCAATGCCAATTACGAGAAAAAAAGGATTGAAGACTTGGCCCGAGAACAAAGCGGCGTGTTAGACAAGACGATGGCCTTTATGAACGGTGCGGCCAATTCCTCCGGCCTGAGCCAAAAAGAAAAGGGGCTTTACCAGCAGGCCTTGGCCCAGGGGACCAAGTATAAGGAGGCGGCCAAGACGGTCATGGAGACCATCGCCGGCGGGGATACGGCGACGGCCGCCATATTGATGGGACAGGCCGATGACAGTTACCAGGTGTTGAACAAGAACCTGTCCGGATTGATGGACCTGGAGAAAAAACTGAGCAAAGAGAAATACGATGAATCGCTCTCGGCCGTCGACTCGGTTTTAAACCTGTTTGTGGGGGTGGCGGTCATCGCCGTGATTTTTTCCATCCTGTTGAATATCATCATGGCCCGTTTCGTTACCGCCCCCTTGCAGGAGACGGTGGCGGTTATCGGGAAAATTGCCGAAGGGGATTTAACCCAGGAAATCACCATTCGCTCCCGGGATGAGATCGGACGGCTGAATGAAGCGGTAAATCAGATGCGGGAAAAGATGGGCGAGGCGGTGGGCCAATCGGTCGCCACCTCGCAGATCTTATCGGAATCCGCTTCCGAACAGGCCGCGGCCATCGAGGAGACCTCGGCTTCCCTCGAAGAGATATCGGCCATGACCCGGCAAAATGCAGAGAGTACGGCTCAGACCAACGAATTGATGGTCCAGACCAAGGAGATCACGGAAAAGGCCAACGGGTCGATGACCGAGTTGACCCAGTCGATGAAGGATATCGCCCAGGCCAGTGAACAAACTCAAAAAATAGTCAAAACGATCGATGAAATCGCCTTCCAGACCAATTTGTTGGCCCTGAACGCGGCGGTAGAGGCGGCCCGGGCCGGGGAGGCCGGAGCCGGGTTTGCGGTGGTGGCCGATGAGGTGAGGAATTTGGCTTTGCGGGCGGCCGAGGCGGCTAAAAGCACCGCAGGCTTGATGGAGGATATCGCTAAAAAGGTCAAGGACGGCGGGCGGCTCGTGGAAGCGACCAACAGCGCTTTCGAACAGGTGAACGCGGGATCGGCCAAGGTCATGGGATTGGTGGGCGAGATTGCCGCCGCTTCCCGGGAACAGTCCCAGGGGATCGATCAGGTGAGCCAGGCGGTGACGGAGATGAACCGCGGAACGCAGCAGAATGCGGCGAGTGCCGAGGAGTTAGCTGCGATTATGGCCATTTTTCGAACGACGCAGTTCCAGGACGGGGCTTCATCCCGACCAACGGGCCGGGCCAGCGGCCGGGTTCTTGGAAAAAGGGAGCGGCCTGCGTTACCGCAACCTGAAGACGAGGAATGGTGGGATGATGGAAGGGAAGCGTAAGGCCTTAAGGATACCGGCGCCGTCCTTTCGGGATGGCAGCCTTAAAAAAAGGAGGAGGAATATGCAGAAAGTTTTAAGAAGTCTGGTGGTGATCTCGGTGTTAATTTTTGGACTGGCGTGCGTGTCGTCGGCCGCAACCCTGGAGGAAGCCAAGGCCCTGGCCGAAAAGGCGGCGGCTTTTATGAAGGCCAACGGAAAAGAGAAGGCGGTTGCCGAATTTAACAACCCCCAGGGCCAGTTTGTCAAAGGCGACTTATATGTCTTTGCCCAGGATTTCAACGGATTGATGTTGGCCAACGGCGGAAATCCCAAGCTGTCAGGGCAGAATCACCTGGAATTAAAGGACCCCACCGGAAAGAACTTTGTCAAGGAAATGATTGAAATTGCCAAAACCAAGGGCGGAGGCTGGGTCAATTACAGTTGGACCAATCCGGCGACCAAGAAGGTGGCGCCCAAAAAGACCTGGGTGCAAAGGGTCGAGGGGACGGATATTTACGTCGGTTGCGGAATATTCCAGTAGTAAAAGGCCTGTAAAGGGTCGCCGGTTCAATGGGCGACCGGCCGAAGTTGTTTTGCCGACTACAACCAGGGGGCGACCGGTGCCGGTCGCCCCTGTTTTATTAACCACGCGGTTTTCAGGCGTTTCCCGTCACCGAGTCCCGAACCGGGAAGAAGGTTAACAAATCTCCCGGACAAGCCGTGCCCACCGGGTTATTT
>JACRCK010000038.1 GCA_016219065.1 Deltaproteobacteria bacterium | reverse complement strand
GTGGCTCGTCATTGGAGCCGGTGGCTCGTCAGTTCCGTACTAAACCGTCAGGCAACGCCTGCGGCGTCACGCCCGCGATGCCTGAAAATTTTTTCCATATTCGATGTTGGACGTTCGATGTTCGATGTTGGACGTTCGTCATTTTTTTTCGAATTAAATTTTCTCCGCCAGCGTTTTCCCGGCCGTATAGGCCTCCTGAAGATATTCGGGATGCTGGAGTACGTCGCCCTCGAAATCCAGCCCTCGGTAGAGCAGGGGAGGGGAGAACTCCGCGTCAAGCACGTCGAAGAAATACTTCACCGAAAGAAGCGCCCCGTCAAAAAGCTGTTTTCCGGTTGTGGCCCCGGCTGAAATAAAGAGGCCCCGACGTTGGTAATTCTTTGTCCCGAAAGGAACCTGGTCAATCCAGTATTTTTTTACCCAGAAGGCCTGGAAGCGATCCATGAGGATCTTGACCTGGGCGCTGACCGCGTAAAAAAAAATGGGCGAGGCCAGGATAATTCCTTGTGATCCGAGGACCAGGTCATAGACCTTCTGGAAATCGTCCTTGATGACGCAGCGCCCGTCTTTTTTACAGCCGTAAATTTCCAGGCAGGGGGACATCTTCAACTCCCGCAGGTGAATTTTTGTCACCTCCGCCCCGGCCTCTTCGGCCCCCCGCACGGCCTCATCCAGCAGCCGGGCCGTATTCCCCTTCTTCCTCGGACTCCCATACACCGCTACGATCCGCTTCGTCACCTTCCCCCCCTGGTCCTCCACCCTCCGATCTCTGCCCTCCGTCCTCTGATCTCCGTCCTCCGTCCTCTGTCTTCCTATAGCACAATCTCCTGGTCATCCCGCACCGCCACCGTATTCTTAAAGATCCCCCTCGCCCGTCTCTGGGCCTCCCGGCGGTCTTCCAGGGTAGTGTACAGACTGGCATCGAAATGGATCAAGGCCAGTTTCCGGGCGCCGGCCTCCCGGGCCACTTCCGCGGCCAAAAGGGGATTCAAGTGCGGCCACTTGTAGTTTTCGTTTCCTTTATAGGCGCACTCGGTGATCAACAGATCGGCCTTCCGAGCCAGCAGGGAAAGGTTGCGGCAGGGGCCGGTGTCGGTGCAGTAGGAAAGGACCTTGTCTTCCAGTTGGAAGCGATAGCCGTAACAGGGAGAGACGTGGACCAGCTTTTTCCAAGCCAATAGAAAAGGGGGCGGGGGATCGGACCCCAAATCATGAATCCTCAAGGGGGTGTTCAAGGCCTGGAGATTGGCCGTAAAGGGTTGACGGATCAGGGTGCGGAGATGTTTTTGGGTCCCGGGCGGCCCATAGGCGTCGATCCCCTGGGAAAAGGAAAATTTGTTCATGATATGGAGGCCGACCACGTGGTCCAGGTGCAGGTGGCTCAGAAAGAGGATAATAGGTTTGGCGGTCTTTATGAACCGGTCTATTTTATGTAAACCGTTGCCGGCATCCAGGATCAGGTATTGCTCCTGGGTTTCCACCAGGATACAGACGGTGTTCCCGGTTCCGCTGTCAAACCAGCCGTTGGTTCCAAGAAAAACGATATTCATCCGTTCCTCCCCCGCGATCAATAGGAACGAAGATACCAGAGAAAGGCTAAAAAGAAATAGAAAAAAATTTGGAAGGAAAGTATGATGGCTGGTATGAAAATAGCGTGTTGCTGGTTGCAGGTTGCTGGTTGCTGGTTGAAGACCGCTAGCGCTCCGTCAGGCGGAGCGCCGGATACTCGGCGGCGAATATCCTTTTTTCTCCTGTTGACGGTTTGGACGGTTTTCTGTTCGGCCCTGCTGCCGGTGGCGGCTTTAAGCCAGGAAATCACCATCGCCGCCGTGGGCGACATCATGATGGGCTCCACCACACCGCACTGGTGGCTGCCGCCCGACGACGGAGCAGCCCTCTTCGAGTCGGTGAACGGCTACCTCAAAGGCGCCGATATCGTGTTCGGGAATCTGGAGGGGACCCTCATGGACGGCGGGGAACCGGGCAAGTGCCAGGGATCCAGAAGCCCCTGGTGCTTTGAATTCAAGACGCCGACGCGCTATGCCCAACATCTGAAAAATGCCGGATTCAACGTCCTCAACATCGCCAACAACCACGCCTGGGACTTCGGCTGGGAGGGCGTGAGGAGTACCCTGGAGACCCTGAAGGGAATCGGCCTCCAGCCAGCGGGAGGCCAGGCCCTGGCCTCCTTCGAAATCCGGGGGAAGCGGGTGGCCCTGGCCGGATTTTCCTATGTACCGACGCTTTATTCCTATTCCCTCCTGGAAATCGGCCCGGCAGCGGAAGTGGTCCGAAAATTAAAAGAGCGTTTTGACCTGGTTATCGTATCCTTTCATGGCGGGGCGGAGGGCAAGTCGGCCGTCCAGGTTCCTGACCGAACCGAAACCTTCCTGGGCGAGAATCGGGGCCAGGTGATCCGCTTCTCCCGGGCGATGATCGACGCCGGCGCCGACTTGGTGCTGGGGCACGGTCCCCATGTCCTCCGGGCCATGGAATTGTATAAGGGCAAGCTGGTTGCCTACAGTTTGGGCAATTTTTTGACCTACGGTTATTTCAACCTGAAGGGGCCCAACGGCCTCAGTGCGATCCTTAAAATCCGGCTGGAGGCGAGCACCGGCCGTTTTCTGGATGGCGATCTGTTCCCGGTAAAGCTGTCCCGCGGCGGAATTCCGGAAGCGGACCCGGAGGAGGAGAGTGTGCGGATCGTCCACCGGCTCTCCCGGAATCCCCTCTTTTCCGGGGACCTGATGGTCTGCGAAGGGGGGCGGCTGTTTCCCGGGGACGGATTTAAAACCTGCCGGGCGGAAGGGAAAAAGATTGTCGAACGCTGACCCGGAAGCCGCCCGGGAGCGGCGTTGCCATCTGGCCCGCAGCAAAGGGATCGATCTGGAATATTACGATATTCGGGGTCGAATCCATCCGCTGGCCGAAGAAACCCTGTCGGCCCTGCTCCGGGCCCTGGGGGTCGGTGCGGCTAGCCCGGAAGAAATCGAAAGGGAAATCCGCCGGGAAGAAGAAAAGGACTGGCGGCGCCTGACCCTTCCGGTGATCGTGGCCCCGAGTTCCGCGCCCCCCCGGGAAATCCTTTTCCAGTTTCCCCGCCCGGCAGAAACGGGCGGCGGTGATCCCGGGCCGGCCCTCCAGGTCCGGTTAGCCATCGAAGAGGAAGGCGGCTACCAGCGGCTGCGGGATTTTGCAGAGCAGGAGATCGGCTTTCGGGAATCCCGGGAACTGGAAGGGACCCTGATCCAGCGGGCGGCCATCCCGTTCCCCGCCGGGTTACCCCAGGGCCGCCATCAACTGGTCCTCTCCGTATCCTTGGCCGGACGGCTCCACGAAGCGTCGATCTCGGTAATCCTGGTTCCGGAACGGGCCTACACCCCTCCCGCCCTGGAAGGCGCAGGGAAACGGGCCGGCCTGATGGTGGCCCTGCACGGCCTTCGTTCCAGCCGTAATTGGGGGGTGGGGGATTTCGGGGACTTGAAGACCCTGATCGACTGGGCCGCGGAAAACCTGGGCCTGGACGTGATCGGGTTGTTGCCCCTCCATGCCCTAGCCAATCGGGAACCCTACAACATCAGCCCCTATTATCCCTCCAGTCGCTTCTATCGAAATTTCATTTACCTCGATGTTCCGGCCGTCGAAGAGGTGGCGGGAACCAAGGAGATCCGGGACTGGATCGCTACCCCAGAAGTGCAAGCCCTCCTGGACGGGCTGCGGGAAAGCCCCTGGGTGGAATATGAGGCCGTCGCCGGGTTAAAGATAAAAGCCTTAAGGAAGGCCTTCCGGATTTTCCTGGATCGTTACTGGAAAACGGCCGGGCCGGAAAGCGCCCGGCTGAAGGATTTTAAGTCTTTTCGAAAAAGGGAAGGGGAGTTTCTGGAGCGCTATGCCACCTTTTGCGCCCTGGAAGCCCATTTTCGGGCTCAGCCGTTTAATCTTCAGGTCTGGCAGGATTGGCCCGCCCCTTACCGGGACCCCGAGACCCCGGAGGTTTTGAAATTTCGGGAGGAGCAGGCGGAAGAGGTTTTATTTTTCGAATACCTGCAGTGGCTGGTGAGCGGGCAACTCGAGGAGGTGCAGCAGGCCCTCCGGGATCGGGGATCGGCCGTCGGCCTTTACCTGGATCTGGCCCTGGGCATCGATCCCTGCGGGGCCGACGCCTGGGCCTGGCAGCCCTTCCTGATCCCGGGCATCAAGGCCGGGGCGCCGCCCGATGATTTTTCGCCCTGTGGGCAGGATTGGGGTTTCCGGCCCGGCAACCGGGAAAGGAACCGGGAGGACGGGTACCGGGTCATCGCCGAGGAACTGCGCCGAAATTTACCGCCCGGCGGGGCCCTGCGCATCGATCATGTCATGAAATATTTCCGCCTCTTCTGGATCCCGGAGGGAGAAGAACCGGCCCGGGGAGGGTATGTCAGGGATCATTTCGAAGACCTGGTCCGGGTCCTGGCCCTGGAAAGCGTCCGGTGCCGGACGCTGATTATCGGGGAAGATCTGGGAACGGTTCCGGATGAGGTCCGGGAGGTTTTACAGCGGCTGGGGGTGTTCTCCTATCGGTTGTTTTACTTTGAAAAAGACGGCGCCGGGAACTTTAAAAATCCGGGAGACTACCCGGAGCAGGCCCTGGCGGCGATCAGCACCCACGATTTGCCGACCCTGGCCGGCTTCTGGGCCCTGCAGGATATCCAACTCCGCCAGGACCTGGGCCTGTTTTTGGAACAGGATCAGGTGTGGGCGGCCCGGCTGGAACGTATTCAGGACAAACGCCGGATCGTCGACCTTTTGTTTCAAAACGGGTTTATCGATCAGGAGGCCTTCCGGCAACTCCAGGTCCAGGAGGATCCGGAGGTAACCCCGGAACTGCATCGGGGGATCATCGGCTTTCTGGTATCCACCCCGGCCAAACTGGTGGTCTTGAACCAGGAAGACCTTTTTCTGGAGCCGGACCAGCAGAACCTGCCGGGGACCACCAGCCAGTACCCCAATTGGAAACGCAAGATGCGCTACAGTCTGGAGCAATTGTCCGCCGATCCCCAGGCCCGGGAACTGGCCGGACATTACCGGGAATGGATTGAAAAGTCGGGGAGGGGGATCCGAAATTCTCGTAACCAGGCCTGAAAACCTGGCTCCAAAGACTGGAATGGATCCGACGACGGTTCCCGCCGCACCGGAGGTTGACGGAAACCGCAGCGCTTTTTCCGGCGGCGACCTGACGGGCTGGTACCGCAACACCGCAGCCGGTCTCGATCAGGGGTTTACCATATTGGGCGCCTCGGCAGCCACGGCGGGAGACGTGAACGGCGACGGCTATACCGATGTCATCGTCGGCTCTAAAGACTACAACAAAGTTTTTACTGACGAAGGCATGGTCTACGTCTACTACGGCAACGCCAGTAAAGGGGTTGGCCTCCGGCCGCATCAGGCATTCGCCATTACCCGAATATTGGCTTTTTCCCCGGTAATCTGATATATTACTTTAGAAAAGGCGGGACGAAAGAGGCGCGTTGCCGCCCGTGGTCGAAAACGGATTGGTTATTGGGTTTCCTTCCTTATTTATTTATCGTACCGGATTTGTCACACCGGTGGACCGAAGGAGGAAAGGTTATGAAAGCCGGAATAATCTTCACTGGAACTGGTCCAATCCTTATTTTGACTTCCCATGATTCCTTTACGGACGAGAAATTCGTCGAGAAACTGAAAGCCAGGGGTATTAAAAAATTCATCGCCCATGAAGTCCCGCTGGAAAAAGTGAAAAAGGAATACGGGACACACTACGCAGTAGTCATGGGGGATCTACGGGAAACGGATGACCTGCGGGTGATGGATTACGATGGGCACCACATTTTCCTGGCCTTCTCTTTTTCCGATATGGGAGAGCCCATCCGGATCGAACCTTCCGCCGGCTAACGGCTCTGGCTCATTCAAATAAGTCGATCTGCGCCTCTTCGTAGAGCCGTGCGCCTGGAAACCGGTTCAGGCAACCTGTTTAAATATATACGTAAATTAAAATAGTCGGGGATGAAAATTCAGCCTTTCCCATGCTGGACAAGGTTCCCTGCGCCGGAAAAGAGAGGGCCTAATTATACCCTTTCCCAACGTGGAGCACCGAAATGACCGATAATCCTTTGGCTGAATTGACCATTCTGCGGGAGCGGGTCCGCGAACTCGCTCGGGAAAATGCCGAGTGGCGTCAAGCCAATGAACGGTTACAACACGAACTGACCAGGCGCCATTCCAGCGGGGAGACTCCCACCGAAGGCCCCTGGAACGAACGGGTCGGCGCGCTGGAGGCGCTGCGCGAAAGCGAGATGCGCTTCCGCGACTTGTATGAAAACGCCCCGAACGCTTACTTCTCCGTGGGGAGGGACGGCTTCATCCGCATGTGCAACCGGCGCGCCGGGGAACTGCTAGGGTACCCTCCGGCGGACCTGGTGGGCCGGCCGGTTACCGATCTTTACGCCGACACCCCCCAGGGGAAAGAGAAAGCCGGCCGGATACTGCGGCGGTTTCAGGCCGGTGAGTCGGTGCGCGACGAGGAACTGGAAATGCAAAAAGCGGACGGCAGTCCGCTGTGGATCAGCTTGACGGTGGATGCCGTGCGCGATGCCCAAGGGCAGGTCGTGGAGAGCCGTTCCCTGGTGGTGGACATTACCGAACGCAAGCGGGCGGAGGCCTTGCTGCGCCAGGCGCACCAGGATTATGAGATTCTGGTAAATTCCATCGATGGGATCGTTTGGCAAGCCGACCCACAAACGTTTGCTTTCAGTTTTGTAAGCCGGCAGGCCGAGCGGTTGCTCGGTTACCCGGCGGAGCGCTGGCTGACGGAGCCCGCCTTTTGGATAAATCACCTCCACGCCGACGATCGGGAATGGGCCGTCGAGTATTGTACGCAGGCCGTGCGCGAGGGGCGGGACCACGACTTTGAATACCAGATGCTGGCCGCCGACGGCCGGGTGGTCTGGTTGCGGGATATCGTCACTGTTGTGGTGGAACAGGGCCTGACGACCGGACTGCGGGGCATCATGGTGGATGTAACCGAGCGCAAAGGTGCGGAAGAAGCCCTGAAACAGGCGGAGGAACGCTACCGCAGACTTTTCGCCAATGCCGCTGAAGGCATCTTCCTGAGCACCCCCGGGGGGCGGTACTTAAGCGCAAACCAGGCCCTGGCCGAAATTCACGGCTATGATTCCCCTGAGGAGTTGATCGCCGCCGTGGCGGACATCAGGGGCCAGATCTATGTCCACCCGGAAGAGCGGATCCGATTTCAAAACCAGTTGGCGGCGCAGGGCCCAGTGCGGGGATTCCTGACCGAGGTGTACCGCCGGGATGGCAGCAAAATCCTGGTTTCCATCAATGCCCGGGCGGTCCGTGACGCCAAAGGTGTAATCGAACATTATGAAGGGTCGGTCGAGGATATTACGGAACGAAAGCGCTACGAAGAAATCCTGCATCGGGCCAACGAAACCTTGCGGGCCACCCTGGAAGCTGCGCCGGTGGCCATTATCGACCTGGATCTGGAAGGCCGGGTCAAGAGCATCTGGAATGCCGCCGCGGAACAGTTGCTGGGCTGGAGCCGCGACGAGGTGCTGGGAAAATTTTTACCGACCGTGGATGAGGAGCATGCGGAGGAATTCGCGCTCTTTCGCTCCTGGATCCGCTCCGGAAAAAGTTTTTTGGGTAAAGACGTGGTGCGCCGGCGCAAAGACGGTTCCCCCATCGAATACAGCATTTATGCGGCTCCGGAGTATGATGCCGAAGGCCGGGCCATCGGCAACATTGCTGTACTGGTGGACATTACCGAGCGCAGGCGGGCGGAAGAAGAGATCCGCCGGCTGAATCTCGATCTCGAACAGCGGGTTAAAGACCGCACCGCCCAACTGGAGGAGGCGAACCGGGATCTAGAGGGATTTGTCTACTCCATTTCGCACGATCTGCGGGCGCCCCTGCGCCACATCGACGGGTTTATCGATCAGCTCCGCCAGGGGCTCGGTCCGGCCGTCGATGACCGCAGCCGCCGGTATATGACCAAGATCTCCCTGGCGGCCAACCGCATGGGCACGTTGATTGATGACCTGCTGTCCTTCGCCCGGATGGGCCGTCACGAAATGACCTGGACGGAGGTGGCCCTGGGCGAACTGGTACAGGAGGTGATCGCGGAGATGGGGGCCGAGACGGAAGGACGGCGGATCCACTGGCAGATCAATGAGCTTCCCCTGGTGCGGGGCGATCGCGCCATGCTGCGGGTCGTGCTGGTCAACCTGATCGCCAACGCCTTGAAGTTCACCCGGGGGCGAGAACCGGCCGAGATCGAGATCGGCTGCCGGCCGGAGGCTGAAAAGGAGGTCGTGGTATTTGTCCGTGACAATGGAGTGGGGTTCGAGATGAAATACGCCGATAAACTCTTTGGGGTGTTTCAACGGCTGCACCGGGCCGAGGAATTCGAAGGCACCGGGATCGGCCTGGCCAATGTGCGCCGGATCATCAGGAGGCACGGCGGGAGGACCTGGGCGGAAGGGCAGGAAAAGCAGGGCGCGACCTTTTACTTCTCACTGCGTACCTGAAACCGGGAGTATTTTTGACCAAACGGCATTCGCACAAATCCAGGGGGAGGTTTCCTGATGGCGGCGGGGAAAGTGCCCGATCAAGAAGGACACGACTTGCAGGAAATTGAGGCCGGCGTTCTTGGTCAAATTATGGCGGCACAAAACATTCTGTTGGTGCAGCCTTCCAGAAGACTTATCGTCGAGTTCTGCGCCAAAATACTGTCTTCCATCCCCGGAGTCGGCGCCTGCCGGGTGTGCCTGGGACGAACAGCGACGCAGGAAGGCGGCTTCCCGCCGGATAAATGCCGGGGCTGCGCGTTGGCCCTGAGGGATGAGGAAGAAAGCACGATCCCGTCCAGAGATTTCAACTGCCAACTTGCCGCTTCACCCTCAACCCGGACCTTCGTCCTGGAAACGCCGGATCATCGATTCGGATTTTTTATCTGCTCGGTCGATCAACCCCAATCGTTCGGTCTTTATCAACCCTTTATCCATAATTTGGGAAATTTCGTCGCTCTGGTCTTGGAGAACCGGATGCAAAAAAAGGTCCTGCACCAGGCCCAGGAAAGGCTTGAATGCCGGGTGGCGGAGCGTACGGAGGAATTGCACAAGGAGGCAAATCAAATCCTGGCCAGGGAACAACTCTTTCGCGCCCTCGTGGAGAACTCTCCGGACTTTATTGCTCGCTACGACCGGGAATTCCGCCGCATCTACGTCAATCCCGCCATTCAACAATTGTTTGCCGGTTCCCTGGAAAATGTACTCGCCAAAACTCCGGCCGACGGGTCGCCTATTTATGCTCCGCAAATCTATATCGCCCACCTGCGGCGGGTGATCGAGACCGGCACCGAAAGCATCGTGGAAGTCCCTTTCCGCACCGCCCAGGGAGAGATGCATTGGGGCCATATACGGTTTGTTCCCGAGTTCGGTCCGGATGGAGCCATCGTTTCCGTGATGGCCATCGGACGCGATATACACGAAATCAAGGAAAATGAGCTGCGCTTTCGGATGCTCGCCGAAAACTTTCCCGATCTGGTAGTGCGGTTTAATCGGGATTATCGCCACACCTATATCAACCCGGTCGTCGAAAGGGTCTACGGCCTATCGGCCGAGGCCGTTATCGGCAAAACGATTAAAGAGTTGCCGCTATACGGCAAGCCGGAACAAAACGACGCTGTCCTTTCGCTAATGTACCGGGTCTTTGAAGAAGGACTGGCCGCCAAATCCGAAATACACTGGGACACCCTGTGGGGGGGGCGAACTTTCGAGTTTCGTTTCGTGCCGGAGAAAGACGC
>JACRCK010000291.1 GCA_016219065.1 Deltaproteobacteria bacterium | reverse complement strand
CTTTTTCCCTCGGTTCCCCGGCCCTTTCAGCACGAAAACAGATGAACGTCCAACATCCAACATCCAACATCCAACATCCAATTGAATACAGCCATGAATTTTGTCGAATGGCCTGCATCCGGGGCCTGCCAAAGCTAACCAGAGGCTGTCCCGCCTCCGGCGGGACGGATCTCCCTTCGGTCGTCCGGAATGACGAAACTGACGAATTCAGCCCGGCCTGTTTTGGAGGTGGCCATCTGCACCGGTCTTGTTTCTTGTCATTCGATGTTGGACGTTGGATGTTGGATGTTGGATGTTCGCCTAATACGAATTCCCTGCCTTCTGTTGCCCGTCCCGGCCTTGAAGGTTTCGCATGGCTATGACCCGGCCCTTCGGCCTCATCATCTACCAGCTTTTATCAGGGCTTGTTTTTTTATTTGGGTTTCCCTTCCTACTTCTGTATAATCTGTCCCAGGGAAAGTTTAGCGAAAGCCTGGTGGAACGTTTGGGCCGCTATCCCTACGGCCTTAAACCGGTGGATTATTCCCCCGACCGAAGGCCCGTCTGGGTCCATGCCGTTTCCGTAGGCGAGGTGAAGGTGGCGGTTGCCCTGGTCCGCAGGATCCAGGAACAGATCCCCGATGTTCCCCTCCTTCTTTCAACCACTACCCCGGCAGGAAGGGAAACAGCCGAAAAACTCCTGGGGAAAGAAATCCCGGTCATTTATTATCCCCTGGATTTTTACCTCTGCGTCAAAAGGGCGCTCAAGTTCTTCCGACCTCAACTTTTTATCGGCCTGGAAACGGAACTTTGGCCAAACTTTCTCTATTATGCCGACCGGTTAGGGAGCCGACTGGTCCTGGTCAACGGAAGGCTTTCCGAGCGATCTTTTAAAAATTACTTAAAGTTAAAATGGTTTTTTTCACCTTTACTTAAGCTATATACACTCCTGCTGGTCCGTCAAGCCGAGGACGCCGTCCGGTTTGAAAAACTGGGGGCCCCGCCGGACCGGGTGCGGATCCTGGGCAATATCAAGTTTGACGGATTGGCCGACCAGACCGGCGAAGCCCTGGAAAATAAAATCCGCCGCCAGCTGAAAATCCCGGAAGGATCCCGGGTCCTGGTCGCCGGCAGCACCCGCAGCGGAGAAGAGGAAATGCTGGCCGCGGTTTTCGAACGACTCCGGGGTCCCTTTCCGGATCTCCGGCTGATCCTGGCCCCCCGGCACTTGAACCGAGTGGCCGGGATCGAAAAAATGCTGGTGCGGAAAGGGCTGGCCTATGCCTTATACAGCCGGGTCCTGGCCTCCCGCGATCCGGAACGGGCACCGGTCATCCTGGTGGACCGGATGGGTGATCTCTTTGCCCTCTACAGCCTGGCCAGCCTGGTTTTCTGCGGAGCCAGCCTGGTCCCCAAGGGCGGTCAAAACATACTGGAAGCGGCGGCCTGGGGGAAACCGGTTTTTTACGGGCCCTCCATGGAAGATTTCCGCGATGCCCGGGAGCTGCTGGAAGCAGCGGGAGCCGGGATCCCGGTCCGGGATCCGGAGGAACTGGCCCGGAAAATGGAATATTTTTTGGAACACCCCGAAGAGGCGGGGCGGCGGGGGGCCGCCGGGCGTCAGGCTCTCGCCTCGCAACAGGGAGTAACCCGGAAAGCCGCCGCGGTCATCGCGGCGTTGATAAAAAAGAAATGACCTTACCTGCTTTATTAGCTTTGGAGGATGGAACGGTTTTCCGAGCCCGCGCTTTTACCGGACCCGGAGAAGCCCTGGGGGAAGTCGTCTTCAATACGGCCATGACCGGGTATCAGGAAATTCTGACCGATCCCTCCTACCGGGGCCAGTTAATCACCATGACCTATCCGCTGATCGGCAATTACGGAGTGAACGCCGAGGACGTGGAATCGGACCGGGTTCAGGCCGAAGCCTTGCTGGTGAAGGAACATCTCCCCTTCCCCAGTAATTTCCGGTCCCGGGAACCCCTGGGCGACTATCTTAAACGGGCCGGAGTCCTGGGCCTGGAGGGGCTCGATACCCGGGCGCTGACCCGGCACATCCGGAATTTCGGGGCCATGCGGGCTGCCGCCTCCACCGAACTCCTGGACCCCGAAGCCCTGGCCGCCCGGGCCCGCTCCATCCCTTCCATGGCCGGGCTGAGCCTGGTGGACCGGGTGACCTGCACCCGGCCCTTTCGTTGGCGCCAGGGTCGGGTCGTCCCCCTTTCCTCCGAAGAACTAAAAAACCCCTGGCCGGGAGCGGAAACGGCTAATAAGGTGGTCGTATTGGATTACGGGGTCAAATACAATATTCTCCGCCTGCTGGAAGAGCGCGGTTGTTCCGTTCTGGCGACTCCGGCCTCGACCTCGGCCCGGGAAATCCTGGATTGGCAGCCCGACGGCGTCATGCTCTCCAACGGTCCCGGCGACCCGGCCGCCAATCCGGAAATCGTCCAGGTCGTGCGAAACCTGATCGGCCTCCTGCCCATTTTCGGGATTTGCCTGGGCCATCAGATCATCGGCCTAGCCCTGGGCGGGACCACTTTCAAATTGAAATTCGGTCACCGGGGCGCCAACCATCCGGTCCTGCATCTAAAGACGGAAAAGGTGGAAATCACCTCCCAGAACCACGGCTTCAACGTGGAGTTCGATTCCGTGAAGGACCCGGAGGTGGAATTTACCCATATCAACCTTAACGACCGGACCCTGGAGGGGCTGGAGCACCGGCGCTTCCCCCTCTTTTCGGTCCAGTACCACCCCGAGGCCTCCCCCGGGCCGCATGACGCCTCGTACCTGTTCGATCACTTTCTGGAACTCATGGAAGCCCATCGGCGGCGCTGAACTATGCCCAAACGAAACGACCTGAAAAAAATAATGCTCATCGGCTCCGGGCCGATCATCATCAGCCAGGCCTGCGAATTCGATTATTCCGGGACCCAGGCCTGCAAGGCCCTCCGGGAGGAAGGCTTCGAAATCGTCCTGATCAACAGCAATCCGGCCACCATCATGACCGATCCCGAGACGGCCCACCGGACCTATATCGAACCCATCACGCCGGAGATGGTGATCCGCATCATCGAACGGGAAAGGCCTCAGGCCCTGCTGCCCACCCTGGGCGGCCAGACCGGGCTCAATACCGCCGTAGCCGTGGCCGAGAGCGGCGCCCTGGAACGGTATGGGGTGGAACTGATCGGGGCCTCCCTGCCGGTGATCAAGAAGGCCGAAGATCGGGACGAATTCCGTCGGGCCATGTGGAAGATCGGTCTGCGGGTCCCGGAAAGCGGGATCGCCACCAGCCTGGAAGCGGCCCGCGCCCTGACCGAAAAAATCGGCTACCCGATCATCATCCGGCCCAGCTTCACCCTGGGCGGGACCGGAGGGGGGGTGGCCTATAACCGCGAGGAGATGGAGGCCCTGGTGACCTCCGGTCTGGATGCCAGCATGATCCATCAGGTCATGCTGGAGGAATCGGCCCTGGGCTGGAAGGAATTCGAATTGGAGGTCATGCGGGACTACAAGGACAATGTAGTCATCATCTGCTCCATAGAAAATTTCGATCCCATGGGCGTCCATACCGGGGATTCGATCACCGTGGCCCCGGCCCAGACCCTGACCGACCGGGAATACCAGGCCATGCGGGACGCCTCCCTGGCCATCATCCGGGAGATCGGGGTCGAGACCGGGGGCTCCAACATCCAGTTTGCCGTCCATCCCCAAACCGGGGAGATGGTGGTCATCGAGATGAACCCCCGGGTATCGCGCTCCTCGGCTCTGGCCTCCAAGGCCACCGGCTTCCCCATCGCCAAGATCGCCGCCAAGCTGGCCGTGGGCTATTCCCTGGACGAGATCCCCAACGACATCACCCGGGAGACCATGGCCTCCTTCGAGCCCACCATCGATTACTGCGTGGTCAAGATCCCCCGCTGGACCTTCGAGAAATTTCCGGGCACCGAGGATGTGTTGACTACCTCCATGAAGTCGGTCGGTGAGGCCATGGCCATCGGCCGGACGTTCAAGGAGGCCCTGCAAAAAGGGATTCGCTCCCTGGAAATCGGACGCTTCGGTCTGGGCGCCGACGGCCGGGATTTTCCCATCCCGGCGGCGGAGGAAATCCAGGCCAAACTCCGGCAGCCCAATTCCCAGCGGCTTTTTTACCTGCGGGCCGCCCTGCAATCCGGAATGACGGCCCGGGAAATATACGAGTTCTCCGGGATCGATCCCTGGTTTACGGAGAACCTGTCCCAGATCCTGGCCCTGGAGGGCCGCCTGGCCGCCTGCGATCTCGGCGCTGTGCCGGCCGATCTGCTGCGCCGGGCCAAAGAATACGGCTTTTCGGATGTCCAGCTCGGGCACCTGCTGCAAGCCTCTCCCGAAGAGGTCTTCCGGCTCCGGCAGGCCCAGGGTTGCCTGCCGGTATATAAATTGGTCGACACCTGCGCCGCGGAATTCGAGGCCTACACGCCCTACTATTATTCCACCTACGACCAGGAGAACGAGGCCCGGCTTTCTTCCCAGGAAAACATCATGATCCTGGGCGGAGGACCGAACCGCATCGGTCAGGGGATCGAGTTCGACTATTGCTGCGTCCACGCCTCCCTGACGGCCAAGGAAATGGGCTTCACCAGTATCATGGTCAACAGCAATCCGGAAACGGTGAGCACCGATTACGACATCTCGGACAAGCTGTATTTCGAACCGCTGACCCATGAGGACGTCCGCCATATCGTGCAGGGCGAGCAGCCCCGGGGCCTGATCGTTCAATTCGGCGGGCAGACGCCTCTGAACCTGGCCAAGGGCCTGCAGCAGTCGGGGGCCCCGATCATCGGCACCTCGCCGGACAGCATCGACCGGGCCGAAGACCGGGAACGGTTCAAAGCCCTGCTGCAGAAACTGGACCTCAACCAACCGGAAAACGGGACCGCCCTGACCGTCCCGGAGGCCCTGACGGTGGCCGAACGGATCGGCTATCCGGTGGTGGTCCGGCCCTCCTACGTCCTGGGCGGCCGGGCCATGGAGATCGTCTATGAACCCGCCGCCCTGGAATCCTTCATGGGCAAAGCGGTCCTGGTCTCCCCGGGGCATCCGATCCTGATCGACAAATTTCTGGAAGACGCCATCGAGATCGACGTGGACGCCATCTCCGACGGGGAGCGGACCCTGCTCTGCGGCATCATGGAGCACATCGAGGAGGCGGGCATTCACTCCGGCGACAGCGCCTGCGTCCTGCCCCCCTATACCCTGACGGCGGAACAGGTGGGGCAGATCCAGCACAACACCTACGCCCTGGCCCGGGAACTGGAGGTCCGGGGGCTGATGAACATCCAGTACGCCCTGAAGGACCAGCGTCTGTACGTCCTGGAAGTCAATCCCCGGGCTTCCCGGACCATCCCTTTTGTCAGCAAGGCCACCGGCGTGCCCTGGGCCAAGGCGGCCACCCGGGTGATGTTGGGCCAGAGTCTGGCCGCCCAGGGGTTGACCCGGGAAATCGTTCCCCCTCATGTTTCGGTCAAAGAAGCCGTCTTTCCCTTTCTCCGCTTCCCCGGCGTGGACACACTGCTGGGCCCGGAAATGAAATCCACCGGGGAGGTCATGGGCATCGACCAAACCTTCGGTCTGGCCTTTGCCAAGTCCCAACTGGCGGCCGGCCAAAATCTGCCCCTCAGCGGTTCGGTTTTCATCAGCGTCCAGGACCGGGACAAACCGTCGATCCTGCCGCTGGCCCGCAAACTACAGCAACTGGGTTTCCAGATCCTGGCCACCCGGGGGACCTCCCGTTTTCTGGCGGAGGCCGGCCTGCCCAACCAGACCGTGAACAAGGTCCGCGAAGGGCGCCCCCACGTAGTGGATCGCATTAAAAACGGGGAGATCCATCTGGTCTTCAACACCACCATCGGGGCCAAGAGCGTTTCCGAATCCTATTCCATCCGCCGAACCGCCCTGGTCCACAATATTCCTTATTACACCACCCTGGCCGGGGCCAAGGCCGTCACCGAGGCCATCGAGGCCCTGGGGCAGAAAAAAATAACCGTCCGCACCATCCAGGAATACCATCGGGGAATAAAATAATGGCCCTTTTTTCCAATCGCGAACTGAAAGAAGAATGCGGTATTTTCGGGGTCTACGGGCACCCGGAAGCTGCCAAACTGACTTATTTCGGTCTCTACGCCCTACAGCACCGCGGTGAGGAAAGTGCCGGGATCGTCGTCTCCGACGGGCTGAAAGTCCGGGAACACAAGGGGATGGGCCTGGTGCCGGACGTCTTCAGCGAGGGGACCCTCAATCAGCTTCAGGGCCGGATGGCCATCGGCCACGTCCGCTATTCCACCACCGGGTCTTCCATGTTGAAAAACGCCCAGCCCTTCCTGATCTCCCACGGCGGTCTGGCCATCGCCATCGCCCACAACGGGAACCTGACCAACGCCCAGGAACTGCGTCTGGAGCTGGAGAACAAAGGGGCCATCTTCCAGTCCACCATGGACAGCGAAATCGTCATCCATCTCATCGCCCGCGCTTTGAACCAGGGGCTGGAGCCCGCCCTCCTCCAGGCCCTGCAGCAGATTCAGGGAGCCTACTCCATGCTGTTTTTAACCCAGCAGCAGCTCATCGCCGCCCGCGATCCCTTCGGGTTCCGCCCCTTATGCCTGGGACGGCTCAACGGCTCCTTCGTAATCGCCTCCGAAACCTGCGCCCTCGACCTGGTCGAAGCCCAGTATATCCGAGACATCGAACCCGGCGAAATCGTCATCATCGACGCCCAGGGCTTGCGCTCGATCAAACCCGAGCCGCGGGAGCACACCGCTTTCTGCATCTTCGAATACATCTACTTCGCCCGGCCCGACAGCATGATCTTCGGCCATAACGTCTATCAGATCCGCAAGCGCCTGGGCCAGGCCCTGGCCCGGGAGTATCAGCCCCAGGGAGACCTGGTCATGCCTTTTCCGGATTCGGGCAATTATGCGGCCATCGGTTTTGCCGAGGCCTCGGGCATCCCCTTCGAGATGGGGGTCATCCGCAACCACTATATCGGCCGCACCTTCATCCAGCCTTCCCAGGGCATGCGGGACTTCGGGGTCCGGGTCAAGCTGAATCCGGTCAAATCGGTCCTCAAGGGCCGCCGGGCGGTGATCGTGGAAGACTCCATTATCCGGGGGACGACCAGCCGCACCCGGATCAAGGCGATCCGGGCCGCCGGGGCCACCGAGGTGCACATGGTGGTCAGTTGCCCCCCCCACCGGTTCCCCTGCTTTTACGGCATCGACTTTTCCACCCGGGGGGAACTGATCGCCTGCCAGCACAGCGTCCCGGAAATTCAAAAATTTTTGGAGCTGGACAGCCTGGGGTATTTAAGCCTCGAAGGGATGATCGCAGCCACCGGCCTGGACCGGGACAGCTTTTGCCTGGCCTGCTTTGACGGGCAGTACCCCATTTCGCCGGACCGGGCCTTTTCCAAACTTTGCCTGGAGCCGGCCGTCTGATGAAGATCCTGGAAGAAGCCCAGGCGGTCCTGGAAATAGAAGCTCGGGGGATTCTGGCCCTGGTCCCCAAGTTGGGCCCGTCCTTTGAAGCGGCCGTTGAGGCCATCTATCAGGCTTCCGGGCGAGTCATCATCACCGGGATCGGTAAATCCGGCATTGTGGGCCGGAAAATCGTGGCCACCCTCAACAGTACCGGGACACCGTCCTTCTTCCTTCATCCCACGGAGGCCATGCACGGGGATCTGGGGATGGTGACCCCCGCCGATATCGTCCTGTCCATTTCCAACAGCGGCGAAACACCGGAACTGACCCTGATGTTGTCCAGCCTGCGCCACTTCGGCCCGAAACTGATCGCCTTCACCGGCCATCCGGATTCCACCCTGGCCCGGCAGAGCGATTGGGTCATCGACGTAGGCGTGGAAAAAGAGGCCTGTCCCTGGGGCCTGGTGCCGACGGCCAGTACCACTGCGGCCTTGGCCGCCGGCGACGCCCTGGCGGTGGCCCTGATCAAACGCCGTCAGTTCAACCACCGGGATTTTCGTCGCTTTCACCCGGGAGGCAGCCTGGGCGAACGTCTGGCGGTCCAGGTCTCGGAGGTGATGCTGACCGGCGAACGGATACCGCTCGTGCATCCGGATCAACCCCTGGAGGAAGCCATCCGGGAAATGGACCGGAAAGACCTGGGGACCACCCTGGTCGTGGAGCCGGAAACCCGGGTCCTCCTGGGCATCCTTACCGACGGCGATCTGCGGCGTCTCCTCCAGCAGCGGTTGTCCCTGGAAGGAATGCTGACCCGGCAGGCCATGACCCCCCGGCCCAAAGTCCTCTCTCCTCAGGCGCTGGCCTCCGAGGCCCTCAACCTGATGGAATCCCATCTGATCACGGTCCTGCCCATCGTGGAGGAGAACGGCTGTATCCTGGGCATCCTCCATTTACACGACCTGCTGGGGCGGGGGGAATTCAAGTTCCGGTAAGGGGAGGACGATAACCGGTTAATAAAGGCAGTTTACGTGTTTAAGGCAAATTCGGGGAAGCTCAAATTCGAAACTCGAAATCCGAAATCCGAAACAAATTCAAATGACCGAAATCCCAATGACCGAAACGTCCCCCCCTGCCTTGATCCCGTGCCGCCGCGGGACGGGCTTCGGGGACCGGGGGGTGAGTGAGGCCTCGAATTCACACCCCAGGATGGCCATTTCTCTTGATACCCGCCTACTCGATACCCGAGAAGAGGAGCTCCGTGAACACCTATAACCATCTGACGGAAGAAGACATTGTCATCGAAAGGCTGGGGGTGCCCCGGATGGAATCCCCGGTCCGCTGTTTCACGCCCCCGGATCACGTTCCGGGGAAACCGCCCTGCAAGAACTTCATTTCCGACAACGACCGGGTCCTGGTCGACGCCTCCGAAAAGTATTTCATGGAATGTTTCGAGAAAGGCGAAGCGCCTCTTTCCTTCGAAAAGGCCGGTCCCCGGGACAAGATCTTTTTCCACCCCAAAAAAGTCAAATGCGCCATCGTGACCGCCGGCGGCCTCTGCCCGGGATTGAACGACGTCATCCGCTCCATCGTGCTGGAGTTGCATTTTATTTACAAGGTCCAGAACGTCATCGGCATCCCTTTCGGCTATCAGGGTTTATCCTCCCAGTTCAACCATGAAGTCATCCCGCTGGACCCGGAGCGGGTTTCCTACATCCATGAATTGGGGGGGACCATTCTTTCCTCTTCCCGGGGGGAGTATCCGGTGGAGGACCTGGTCGACACCCTGCAACAGTTGAACGTGAACATCCTCTTCGCCATCGGGGGCGACGGCACCTTGCGGGGGGCCAATCACATCGTCGCGGAGATTCAGCGCCGGGGCTTGTTCACCTCGGTCATCGGCATTCCCAAGACCATCGACAACGACATTTTTCTGGTGGAAAAATCCTTCGGCTTCGACACCGCCGTAGAAACCGCCGCTCAAGTTATCCGCTGCGCCCATACCGAGGCCACCGGCGCCCCGAACGGCATCGGGCTGGTCAAACTGATGGGGCGCCATTCGGGTTTCATCGCCGCCTACGCCGCCCTGGCTCTCCGGGAAGTCAACTTCGTGCTGATCCCGGAATCGGATTTCGATCTGGAAGGGCCCCAGGGCCTGCTGGAGGGCCTCCGCCGCCGGCTGGCCGAACGGGGTCACGCCGTCGTGGTGGTGGCCGAGGGGGCCGGACAGAAATTTTTTGCCACCGATCCGGTCCGGAAAGATCCCTCGGGGAATATCCGGCTGGGGGATATCGGTCCCCACCTGGTATCCCGCATCAAATCTTTTTTTGAAGACCTGCGGCAGGAAATCAACCTGAAATACATCGATCCCAGCTACATCATCCGCAGTCAGCCCGCCAACTTCAGCGACCGCATCTTCTGCGGTTTCCTGGGACAGCACGCCGTGCACGCCGGTATGGCCGGGAAAACGAACATGCTGGTCAGCCTCTGGAACAACGAATACATCCATGTGCCCATTCGGGCCGCGGTGGCCAAAAGAAAACAAGTCGACCTGGAGGGCAATATGTGGTTGAGCGTGCTGGAATCGACCGGCCAGCCCTCCCTGAAAAACGATCCGGACTGGAACGCCTGTCCGGCCCCCGATCCGGGAAAATAACCGTTCTATGGCTTCCAGGGACGAAGACCGGCCGGAGCGGGAAAAACTTTCCTGGCGGGAAATCGACCAGCGGCGGGATGGCAGCCGCCATGTCTCCCGGGGGGAGCGGCCGGCGGCCCGGCCGGGAACCTCCCGGGCCGAACGGGCAGAACGCCTGCGCCAGCAGGCCCTTAAAGAAGCCCATAAGGTTTTCGAGGGCAAGCAGGGCACCCCGGAACATCAAAAGGTAGTTCAGGAACTGCACCGCCATTTCGGTACCAAAAAATTCCTGACCCTGGCCAAGCAGTATTTAAAGGAATACGGGCAACCCCGGGACTGGGCCCTCCTGTTTCTAATGCTGGATTTTCCGGATCCGGAGGCCGTGGGTTCCTTTCTGGAGCAGATGGCCACTCTTTTTCCCTCCCGGACCCTGCGGGAACAGCAGGCATTTTTGAGCAAGCTGCGCACCCTCTCCGTCCTGGCCGAAGACCCGGCCGTCCAGGAAACCGCCGAAGAGCTGCTGCAACGCCTCCGGGGCGACTGAGATCGGCCCTTCCGGACCTGCGAGGGCAAGGCCTGCCTTTCTAAAAAATCCCGCTTGAATTTTTCCACCACAAAAGTATAATTATGACATGAAAGTGGTGGAAAAGGATAAACTAGTTGAAGGCATGCTTCAGGAAGAACTAGAGCGGTGCCGAGTTATGATCTCTTCCCTGGAACAGGGAATGGCCCACCTGCCTAAAGGGTCTCTTCACGTTCGGAAAAAACAATACAAAAAGAAGCGATATCGATATTTTTATTTGAAATACCGGGAAGAGGGGAAAAGCGTCAGCCACCATGTCCCTGCCCCTCAACTGGATGCTTTAAAAATTGAATTGGACAAAAGGAGGAATATCGGAAAGGAAATCAAAGCCTATCAAGATCGGGTTAAATACCTGGAGAAAATCCTTGGTTTGAAGGCTTAAGCAACCATGGAAGTGTCCTTTAAAAATAAAATCGTTATTCCCGAAAATGTGGCAGATATTCTTCGGACGCTCTCCCGGGCCGACTTCTTTTCACAAGGGTTGCTGGTCGGAAGCTGGGTGATGCTGCTTTATAAGGAAATTTTTAAGATCCATTATACCTTGAGAACCTTCGATTTAGATTTTGCCCTGGAAACCATCACCCCTGTATCCGGAAATGTTGTGGATCTCGAGAAGATATTCATCGACCTGGGTTATATAGTAGTTACCGACTACCAGTCGGGTTTTCGGAAGTTCACCAGGGAAGGTTTGGAGGTCGAATTTCTGGTTCACCGGAAAGGTGGGCGGGACGTGCCCAAGGTAGAAATCAAACACCTGAATGTCAGCGCTCTGCCGCTCCCGCATGTCGATATCCTGTTTCTATTCCCGATAGTTATTGATTTCGGAGATTATAAAATCCGCATCCCCTCTCCGGAAGCCCTGTTCCTCCACAAACTGATCATTGCCCAGAAAAGAAAAAGTGAAGCCAAGAAAGAGAACGACCTGGCCCAATGCAAAACTTTGACAGGCACCCTCGATTTCTCCAAAATAACCCAAATCCTGAAATCATTAAAGCTCAGCGGAAAGAGTCGAAGATCGATGGCCAACTCCTGCAAGGCCATCGATTTTCCACCACAAAAGTTACTTTTCTAATAAGGTGTGGTGGAAAGTTTAATTATGGACCGGGAGTTTGGAAAAATCACCGCTCGATCAACTTCTCCAGCGACCGATCATGAATTCTCCCGAAGAAGATAAGCCCCACAGTAGCTCCAATAAGGGCCAGGAACATATCCCATTGGACGTCCCAGGGATCGCTCTGGCAGCCGAGGAAGGCCTGGCTCGCATCCGAGCGTTATAACCGGCCGGCTAAGGACCTAATCAGTTTCCGTTGAGCGATCTGTCAGATCAATCCCGGATTGCCATTCCCGGCCATCCTCTGAAACCCACCATAAATTCTTCAATAGTTACCTCTGATCCGCCATAGATTACAAGGTTTACTGTCATTGTTTCTCTCGACTGCAAAACGTATCGCCTTGACCATTCTATTTTACCATGCCTTTCATAAAAAAATATAACGTATATCTATTTAATAATAATTGATTATTTTAATAATATAACAAACTATATATAGCTATTATTATTTAATTGATTTTTTGGAGAGTTCCGATATAGTTACTTTTATGGAATCTGAAGAAATCAAAAACATCCGTCTCCGTCTTGGTTATTCCCAGCAGGAAATGGCTGCGGTGATAGGAGTATCTTTTGCCACCGTCAACAGGTGGGAGAATGGGAAGGCTCGGCCTCAAAAGGACAGAATTGAACGCATAAAGACTTTGGTTGAAGAAAGGCTACCCTTTAATGAATCCCAGGACTCTTCTGCACCCCAATTGAAGCCTATTCCCCGTCTGGATTTCGAAGGGGACCCGGAAGCCCTGAAACTCGTCGTAGACGCCCACCGGCTTCAAAACGGCCACCTCTTCAACAAAGCCTATGGGCTTGAGCTTTCCCGTGTGGTTCCGTTGCCCCACCAACGCATTGCCGTATACGAGCACATGCTCCCCCAAAATCCTCTGCGGTTCTTCCTGGCCGATGATGCCGGGGCTGGGAAGACCATTATGACCGGCCTTTATATCAGGGAGATGGTTAATCGGGGGCGGCTTTCCCGGGTCATCGTCTGTTGTCCCGCCGGTTTGACCTGGAACTGGCAAAGGGAACTGAAACATTTTTTTGATCTGGATTTCGGCATCCTCCGTGGGATGGATTTCGCCAAAGGGGGTCCGCTATCCCCCAAAGAGAAATGTTTTGCCATTGTCAGCGTAGATACGGCCGCTACCAACGCAGTGAGAGACTATCTTGCCTCGGAAGCCGTCGTTCCTTTCGACCTGGTGGTTTTTGATGAGGCCCACAAGCTTTCCTGGGGGGATCCTAAGAGGGGAGACAGCAAGACCCAGCGCTATCGGTTGGCCGAGAAAATAAGCCGTAAAACAAACCACATGCTTTTGCTCACGGCCACCCCCCACATGGGAAAACCTTTCCCTTATTATGCCCTGTGGCGGCTTTTGGATCCGCAGGTTTTTTCCTCTGAGGACGCCGTTTCTTCCTTAAATAAAGAAAAGCAATCAAAATACTTTTCCAGGCGCCTCAAGGAGGAAATGATCGATTATGACGGGCGTCCGATTTACATGCCCCGGCTTTGTCAGACTATCAGCTTTAAGCTTACGGAGGCCGAGCAAAACTTTTACAAGGAGGCTTCAGAATACCTCCGCTGGAGTTATGAAACTAATAAATCCCTGAACAAGAATGCGGCCTCAATGGTGGTGGCGGTACTGCAGCGCCGACTGGCCAGTTCGACCTATGCCATGTTGGAGTCACTGAAACGACGTCGGACCCGTATTCTGGAGCCAACCCCAAACGATGGGGGCAAAGGCCATAAACACGAACTGCCTCTCCAAAAAGTAATCGACTATTTTGATACCAGCACCGCCGACGAAAATGAACCCTCAGAGGACGGGCGGGAAGCGGACGAACGAGTCGAATCGGCTGCCTTCGGGCTGATAAAACCGGAAACTCCCGCAACCCTCCAAAAAGAATTGGAATACCTGGAGAGTACCATTGATCTTGGGGAGTCCGTGCAGGCATCACTCCAGGAAGCCAAATTTTTCAAACTTAGGGAATTAATCGAGTCGGCCCAGTATCAAAATGAGAAGCTCCTGATCTTTACGGAACACCGGGATACTTTGGACTATCTAATGCAACGGTTCGAGGCCCTGGGATATACTGGTCAGATCGCCCACATCCATGGGGGAATGGACGTTGAGGCGCGGGAACAGCAGCGTATCTTTTTTATGCCCCCGGAAGTGCGCAGGTTGCAAGGGGTAAAAAACCCAGATGGACCCTCCGCCCGAATCCTGTTGGCCACTGATGCCGCCGGAGAAGGGATCAATCTCCAGTTTGCCTGGATCATGATCAATTTTGATATACCTTGGAATCCGGCCCGTTTGGAACAGCGGATGGGCCGGCTCCACCGATTTGGCCAAAAGCACCCGGAAGTTCGTATTTTTAACCTGGTTGCCGAGGAGACCCGTGAAGGCGATGTATTGGCAACGCTGCTCGATAAATTAGAGGAAGCCAGGAAGGCCCTCTGCAACGACAAGGTGTTCGACGTGGTGGGGCAGCTTCTTCAGGATGTATCCCTTAGAGATCTGTTAAGAGATGCCCTCTTTGAAGTTCCCCCTTACATGGCCCAAAAGAAACTTGATTCAATATTCGCCACACAGAAATTGAGACTGGCCATCGAGGAACAAAGGAAGCATGCTTCAGCCTTCGGAGATGTGGCCAAACGGCTCGGCCAGTTGAACAGCGAGATAGACGGGGAGCGGTTTACCCAGCTTCTCCCGGCCTATGTGCAAAATTTTGTTGAGAAAGCTGCCCCCCGTCTGGGTGTTCACCTTGAAGGGGACCTAACCGAAACCGCACGCTTTGCCGTGTCGGGAAACGAAGGGCAATGGCTTTATGCCCTTTCTGATCAGTTTCCCAATGGGCTGCCTGATTACTTGTCGGTCCGAAGGGACTTTTCCCTGGAAGGGATCGATCCTTTCCGATGTGCCTTCCTCCGGCCGGGAGAGATCATATTCGATGCTTTGTGCCAGGAGACAATCAACCGGTTTCGGACCGATATCCTCAAAGGGGCCGCCTTTTGCGATCCAACGACGGAACGCCCTTATTACCTGTCCATTTACACCGGCCAGATAGGTGAAATCGAAACCGGGAAGAAACCTCAAACGCCGATCAAAAGCCTTTCAGATCGGTTTATGATCGGAGTTCGCTGGGATGAGGATGGCAACTATGAAGAATGTGCCTTCAACCACTTACTATCCTTGCTGGCTGCTCCCCGCTCGTTGATCTGGAAAGCGGGCCATCTCTTGGTGAACCCCGAGGATCAGGTCTATAAAGCCGATGCCTTTACCCGGATGTTGGCTGATTCGACTTTTCTACAGCCCATGCGATCCCGGATGCTGGCGGAAGCCACGCTGAGGATCGATGATCTAACCCGAGGCTATGACTACCTGAGCAGTGAACTGGCCCAAATCCGAAGCACATTGGCGCGGCGTATTCGCGAGGGGGATTCTGAATCTCAACCGGCGCTCGAGGACATTCGAAATAAACAACGGCGCCTCGAAGAAGACAAAAACCTGTCCATGCTTTACGAAGAGCATCGCCCGGATCGTCTGGAGATTACCCATCTGGATCGTATCGCCACAGCCTTGGTACTCCCCGATGCAACCCCCGCTGCCAGGGAAACCTATGACCAAAATATCGAAGAAATGGCTGTACGGATCGCCCGAAACTTCGAGGTGGACCGCTATAAAGCCCGGGTTTATGACGTGTCTTCACCCCACTTGGCCAGGGGATATGATCTGGAGAGTCATCGTTCGAACGGAGAAAAGGTCGTCATCGAGGTGAAAGGGCGGGCTGGTCGCGGACCCGTGCAGTTGACCGAAAACGAGTGGCCCACAGCAGCCAACGTTCGGGATAGATATTGGCTCTATGTGGTGGTGGATTGCGCTACCAAACCGACGCTTTACCGGGTTCAAGACCCGGCCTTCAAGCTGGCCGTAAAGACCAGACAGAGCTTTACCATAAACATCGGCGATATCATTCAGGAAGCAGAAAGAGACTAAGATGGAAGATCACCCCCGACTTATCGAAGTTGCCTTCCCTATGAAACAGGCCTCACTGGCCAGCGTTCATGAAAAGAACGTGAGACATGGCCACATCTCCACCCTCCATATCTGGCCGGCCAGGCGACCCCTGGCCGCATGTCGGGCAGCCCTGCTGGCCACCTTGCTCCCCGACCCCGGAGACCCGGAGAAACGAAAGGCCCTGCTGGATCGGATCGGGGGCCGGGTCATCATAAAGGACGTAAAGACCACCGACGAGGAAGGGGTAAGTCATACAGAGGAAAAAGAGGCCCTTGAAGGAGGGGTGCTTGCCTGGGGGCAGGAAAATAGCCCGGACATGGAAGGATTCCGGGCTTTGATTCGCGAGTATTACGGTGACCAGGCCCCGAAGGTACTCGATCCCTTTGCAGGAGGCGGCGCGATTCCGCTGGAAGCGATGCGGCTCGGTTGTGAAGTCGGCGCTTCCGATATCAATCCCGTGGCCTGGTTCATCCTTAAGTGCACCCTGGATTACCCTCGCCAGTTTGCCGGAAAGAAGTGGCCCCTGCCGGAATTTGTAAAGGATTGGCCTGACTTCATAGAAGATTTCATATCTGGAAAGATTAAGAAGCGAAAAGGGAAATCCGCGGAACCTTTCCCAGCGGAGGTACAACAGCGCTGTGTCGAATTGCCCGAAGCCGATCTGGCCTGGCAGGTAAGGGCCTGGGGTAGGTGGGTCCTTGAACGTGCCAGAGCTGATTTGGCTGCACGCTATCCCGTTATCGACAGCGAGCCCTCAGTGGCCTATCTCTGGGCCCGCACCGCCCGGGAT